>JBCCDG010000007.1:0-67891 GCA_039030915.1 Pseudomonadota bacterium
CAAGACGGTCTTCGAGAACTTCGACCGGTTCAAGAAGCTGCACCCCGCCTTCGCGAACCTCACGAAGGAGGACATGATCTCGAAGGCGTTGTCCGCGCCCCTCCATCCCGGTGCCGAGAAGTACTACAAGGAAGCCGGCCTGATGTGAGCCGATAGCCGCGGCTTAGTCCGCGGCAAGCATAAGGTGGGCGGGTTTCCGCCCACCCCATTGCGAGCCCGACACGGTGGGCGGAAGACCGTCCACCGCACTGCCAGCCAGGTCCTCCGCGTGGCGGTGCCTGTGCCGGCCCATAGCGGCAGGAGAACCGGGCCATGAGCGACCAGTCCACAGAGAAGCAGGGCCTGAGCCAGGCCGAAATCGATGAACTCGTTGCCTCGTCCGACACGGGCGGACGCAATCCTGCGGGCTGGGTCAGCAGCCTCATCCTGGTCGTCGCGCTTCTCTGGTCGCTCTTCCAGCTTTGGATCGCCTCGCCTATCCCCTTTATCATCGAGTGGGGCGTCTTCGGGTCGAACGAGGCGCGGTCGATCCACCTCGCTTTCGCGATTTTTCTCGCCTTTCTCGCTTTCCCGGCGGCGAAGTCAGCTGCCGGAACGGGCATGGCGATCGCCGTTACCGCGATCCTCACGGTTCTCTTCATGTATGGCGGGGAAGGAGAGGTCGTCTACATCGTCCCGTTCCTTGGCGCCTTCGTGATCGCCGCGATCCTCCTCGGCTCACCGGTCGAACGGGTTCCGCCCTGGGAATGGGCGCTGGCGATCCTGGGGGCCTTCTCTGCGCTATACCTTTTTCTCTTCTATGAGGGCATCGCCGGGCGGGTCGGTGCGCCTATCCTGCAGGACCTCGTGGTCGGCTCGCTGGGCCTGCTCCTGCTGTTGGAGGCGGCACGCCGTGCGCTCGGGCCGGCGTTGGTGATCGTCGGGACGGTCTTCCTCGCCTACACGTTCCTCGGGCCCTTCATGCCGACGATCATCGCACACAAGGGCAACTCACTGTCCGAGGTGATCAACCACCACTGGATCACGACCGAGGGTGTGTTCGGTATCGCGCTCGGCGTCTCGACCGACTTCGTCTTCCTCTTCGTGCTCTTTGGCTCGCTCCTCGATAAGGCGGGTGCTGGCAACTACTTCATTCAGGTCGCCTTCAGCCTCATGGGCCATATGCGGGGCGGGCCGGCAAAGGCGGCCGTCGTCTCCTCGGCGATGACCGGCCTCATCTCCGGTTCTTCCATCGCCAACGTGGTCACCACCGGCACCTTCACCATCCCGCTCATGAAGAAGGTGGGCTTCAAATCGGAAAAGGCGGGCGCGGTCGAGGTTGCCTCCTCGGTCAACGGCCAGATCATGCCGCCCGTCATGGGCGCTGCCGCCTTCCTCATGGTCGAATATGTCGGCATCCCGTATTTCGAGGTCGTCAAGCACGCCTTCCTTCCCGCGCTCATCAGCTACATCGCGCTCGTCTACATCGTGCATCTCGAGGCGATGAAGGCCGGGATGCAGGGCATGGAGCGCGCCTATGTGCCGAAGCCCTGGGTGCAGCGGCTGATGGGCCTCGCCGTTGGCATCGTCGCGCTCTGCGCGGTGTCCTTCGGCGTCTATTACGGCATGGGCTGGCTCCGCCCGGCCTTCCCGGAAACGGCAGGCTACATCGTCTTCGCCATGCTGACGGCAGTCTATCTCGCGCTCCTCTGGCTTTCGACGAGCTATCCGACGCCGGAGATGTCGGACCTTGACAAGCCGGGCGCCAAGCTGCCGCTGCCAGGGCCGACGGTGAAGTCGGGCCTCCACTTCATCCTGCCGGTCATTGTGCTCGTCTGGGCGCTCATGGTGGACCGCCTCTCGCCTGGGCTCTCGGCGTTCTGGGCCTCGGCCTTCATGATCTTCATCCTCGTCACCCAGCGTCCGTTGGCGGCGCTGATGAAGGGCGGCTCTGGCTTCGCGCGGGAGATCCAGCTTGGTGTGGTGGATCTGGTGCAGGGTCTCGTCGCCGGTGCGCGCAACATGATCGGTATCGGCATCGCGACGGCGACGGCGGGCATCATCGTGGGCGTGGTCAGTCAGACCGGCGTCGGCACGGCGCTGGCGGAGGTCGTCGAGGTTCTGTCGGGCGGGTACATCCTCGCCATCCTGGCACTCACCGCGGTGCTTAGCCTGATCCTAGGGATGGGGCTGCCGACGACGGCGAACTACATCGTCGTCTCGGCGCTGCTGGCGCCCGTGATCGTCACGCTCGGCCAGCAGAACGGCCTGATCGTGCCGCTGATCGCCGTGCACCTCTTCGTCTTCTACTTCGGGATCATGGCGGACGTGACGCCGCCCGTCGGCCTCGCCAGTTTCGCTGCGGCCGCGGTCTCGGGCGGCGATCCGATCAAGACGGGGTTGGTGGCGTTCTTCTACTCCCTGCGCACGGCGGCGCTGCCCTTCCTCTTCATCTTCAACACGGACCTTCTGCTCATCGACGTCACCTATCTCGAAGGCTTCTTCATCTTCGTGGTGGCAACGATAGCGATGTTGTTGTTCGCGGCGGCAACGCAGGGTTTCTTCATCACCCGCAACAAGATCTGGGAGAGCGTGCTGCTCCTCCTCATCGCCTTCTCGCTCTTCCGGCCCGGCTTCTGGATGGACATGATCGTCCCGCCCTATGAGAGCCAGGCGCCGGCGGAACTCGCGGAGGCCGCGGCCGCCGTGCCTGCGGGGCAGGACCTACGGCTCAACGTGGCGGGCCTGAACGAGTATGGCGAGCCGATCACCTTCACCGCCCTAGTGCCGATGACAGGGGAAGCCGATGGGGCGGCAAGGCTCGCCGAAGCCGGCATCACACTTCGCGAGGACGGGGAAAAGGTCATCATCGATAATGTCGATTTCGGCAGTGCGGCCGCCAACGCGGGCCTCGACTGGGATCAGGAAATCCTCGATGTCCAAAGCCCTGTGCCCCAGCCGTCGAAGTATCTCATCTACTTCCCGGTACTGCTCGTCCTTGCCGGCGTCGTCGCGCTCCAGCGCATGCGGGCGGGGATGTCTGCGATGCCGCGGCTGAAGCCCGCAACGGCCGGCGAGTGAGGAGGGCAGGAGCATGAGCACGATACTCGTACCCATCGACGTGGAGTTCGAAGCGTCCTGGCGGCTGGCGCTGCCGGAGGCGATGTCCGCCGCCAAGCGTGGCGGGTCGGAGATCCACCTCCTCTCGGTGCTTCCCGATTTCGGCATGAGCATTGTCGGTCAGTATTTCCCCCCCGATTTCAAGGAGGAGACCGACAAGTTCGCGCGCGAGGCGCTCGACAAGATAGCGGGCGAAATGCTGGGCGATGCGGTGAAGTGGAAGAGCCATGCGGCCCATGGCGGGGTGGTCGATACGATCCTGCACTTCGTCGACGACCTGAAGCCGCATCTCGTGGTAATGGCCGCGCATCCGCCCTCGATCATGCACGACCTCCTCGCCGGCAGCCATGCGGACCGCGTTGCGGCACGGGCGCCATGTTCGGTGTTCGTCGTGCGTGGCTGAGCGAAACGTCTTGCCGCTGCCTCTTGTGCGTTGCGGCGTAGAGAATACTCTGGCCGCTTTCCGAAGCTAACGGAGCAGTGGGTATGACGCCCTTCGCCATCACTGGCGTGCAGATGCACGTCGCCGCGGCGCATGACAATGTCGAGGCGATGAGCCATCGGCTGGACATCGCCATGGCGCGTTTCCCATGGACCCAGATGGTCCTTTTCAGCGAGCTGGCACCCTACGGGCCGCTGCCCCGGTTCGCTCAGAGCTGGCCCAACGCGACGCTGCAGCGCTTTCAGGAGGAGGCCCGGCGGCACAAGATCTGGCTGATCCCTGGCTCGATGTTCGAGAAGACCGAGGACGGAAAGATCTATAATACCTCCGCCGTGATCGACCCGGACGGTGAGATCGTTGCGAAGTACCGCAAGATGTTTCCCTTCCGACCCTACGAGCAGGGCGTCGAGGCAGGGACTGAGTTCTGCGTCTTCGACGTGCCCGGGGCAGGACGCTTCGGCCTTTCGATCTGTTACGACATCTGGTTCCCGGAGACGACGCGCCAGCTCACCGCGATGGGTGCCGAGGTGCTGCTCCATCCCGTACTGACCGGGACGACCGACCGCGACGCGGAACTTTCCATCGCCCGTGCCACCGCTGCGCAGTTTCAGTGCTATGTGTTCGACGTGAATGGCCTGGCGGCCGGCGGCGTCGGTCGCTCGACGGTGATCGACCCGTCGGCGGTGGTGCTTCACCAATCTGCCGGGCAAGAGGACATCTTTCCGACGGAGATCGATTTCGACCAGGTGCGGCGCCAGCGAGAGGCCGGCATGCGCGGTCTCGGCCAGGTGCTCAAGAGCTTCCGTGACCGCAGCGCCGACTTCCCGGTCTATGATCGCCAGAGCGGTGCGGATGCCTATCTGCACACGCTCGGCCCACTCGAGATGCCGCATCAGGGCAATCGCGCCGGGATCGCGGCAGAGATCGACGGTGAGGATGCGCGCGCCGTGGGGACCATGGCGTGGTCCGGCGAGGAGTTTGGGCACGCGCGCAGCACCGATGGCGAGAAGGCAGCGGCGCCGGTGGTGCCGCTCGGCAAGACATTGACGGGGTGAGGCAGGCGCCTCCTCCCGTAGTGGCGCGGGCGGTTCCCGCCCGCCGCTGACAGACAAGGCGGGGCAAGCCCGCCAGACGGAGGAGACGATGACCGCGATCAGCGACTACTACAGCGCCGTTCAGCTCCGCGCTGACCGCTGGAGCCATCTCAAGCAGCTGGCTGCAGAGCGCGATGGCCCGAAAGTCAGCGCGAAGCGCGCCAAGTTGCTCGAGCAGAAGATCGGCGAGCAGTTCGACATCCTTGCGCCGATCGAAACCTATTGGGCCTTTCCCGGTATCGGCGCCTTCAATTTCATGCGCCGGCAGCTCGAGCACGGGCATTACGACGATCTCGCCGTCTCCTCCCGTCGCGTCGTGCGTGCCCTGTCCTCCGGTGCCTATCGCCGTCGCCGGATCACCCTCGCGGCCGATGAGCACGATCTGGAGGATGTCGAGGACGAACAGACTCAGCCTCTGGAGGCGCGGGCCCTCGCGCGCCCCTATTTCGAGACGCTGATCGTCGACCAGGTCACCGACCAGCAGGCGACCTGGCTGAAGAACTCGCTCTATCGGATGCGCCGTCAGGAGGACTCGTTCGTCTACGAGCCCATCATCGTCGGCAGCCTCGAGGACGCGCTGATCGCGATCCTTTTCAACCACAATATCCAGGCCGTGGTCGTGCGCCCCGGCCTCACGCTCAAGTCGGATCATGACCTGCCAATCCTCCGGAGGTATCTGACCCGGCTCGGCGACGAGGATGTAGATGCACTACCGCTGAACGATCTCGGTGCGGAGCTTTGCCGGCTCATCGGCAAGGTGCGCCCCGAACTCGACGCCTATCTCGTTACCGACCAGTCTGTGGAGGATATCGCGGGGCGTGATCTCGGTGGTTGCCGGCGTGTCTTCTACAATCAGGAAGACTTCCAGGAGCTGCACCTCAACATCCTGCGCGGCGTCAACAATCGATACAAGACGCCGTTCTTCACAGCGCTGAAGGAGTATTCGAAGCAGCCTACCGGCGTCTTCCACGCCATGCCGATTAGCCGCGGCAAGTCGATCACGCGCTCGCACTGGATCGAGGACATGGGCGCCTTCTACGGCTCCAACATCTTCCTGGCCGAGACTTCGGCGACCTCAGGCGGGCTGGACAGTCTTCTCGAGCCGCACGGGCCGATCAAGGAGGCTCAGGAAAAGGCGGCGCGCGCATTCGGTGCAAAGCAGACCTTCTTCGCGACGAACGGCACCAGCACCTGCAACAAGATCGTCGTGCAGGCGCTGGTACGCCCGGGCGACATCGTGCTTGTCGACCGGGACTGTCACAAGTCCCATCACTACGGTCTGGTCCTCGCCGGGGCAGAGGTCGTCTACCTCGAGAGCTATCCGCTCAACGAGTATTCGATGTACGGCGCCGTTCCGATGCGGGAGATCAAGGAGAAGCTCTTCGCGCTCAAGAAGGCCGGCAAGCTCGACCGCGTCCGCATGCTTCTGCTCACGAACTGCACATTCGACGGGCTCGTCTACAACGTCGAACGGGTGATGCGCGAATGCCTTGCGATCAAGCCGGACCTTGTCTTCCTGTGGGACGAGGCCTGGTTCGGTTTTGCCCGCTTCGGGCCGACCTACCGCCAGCGCACCGCCATGAACTCGGCCAACAACCTGCGCGAACACCTGCGGACGGAAGAGGCAGAAAGCGCGTGGAACGCGCAGCAGAAGGCGCTGGAGGGCGCCGATGAGGAGACCTGGATCGAGACACGCCTCGTGCCGCCGCCAAAGGCCCGTGTCCGCGTCTATGCCTGCCAGTCGACCCACAAGACGCTGACATCGCTCCGCCAAGGCTCGATGATCCACGTGCACGACCAGGACTTCAAAGGCGAGGTCGAGCAGGCCTTCCACGAAGCTTACATGACCCACACCTCGACAAGCCCGAACTACCAGATCATCGCTTCTCTCGACGTGGGCCGCCGGCAGGTGGAGCTGGAAGGCTTCGAGCTCGTCCAGCGCCAGGTCGAGAGCGCGATGTCTCTGCGCCGCGCGATCCACAGCCACCCGCTTCTCAGGAAGTATTTCCGGGTGCTCACGGCGGGCGACATGATCCCGTCGGAATATCGCGAGAGCGGCATCCAGTCATATTATAACCCCGAGCAGGGCTGGTCCGACATCTGGGACTGTTGGGCCACCGATGAGTTCGTGCTCGATGCGACGCGCGTGACGCTGGTCGTGGGCGGCACGGGTTATGACGGGGATACGTTCAAGACCGAGATCCTGATGGAGCGGCACGGGATCCAGGTGAACAAGACGAGCCGGAACACCGTGCTCTTCATGACCAATATCGGCACGACGCGCTCCTCGGTCGCCTACCTCATCGAGGTGCTGGTCAATGTCGCGAAAGAACTCGACGACAAGATCGACGATGCCTCGCGCATGGAGCGACTGGCCTTCGACAAGCGGGTCCACAGCCTCATGGAGGAGCTCCCGCCGCTCCCGGATTTCAGCCGCTTTCACGATGCATTCCGCAGCGATCCGAACGCAACCACGCCCGAGGGCGACATGCGCAAGGCCTTCTACAAGGCCTATGATGACGAGAATTGTGAGTATCTAGCCCTCGACGACGGCGCGATCGACCGGGCGATGGAGACAGGGCGCGACGTCGTCTCGGCCAGCTTCATCATCCCCTACCCGCCGGGCTTTCCGATCCTGGTGCCTGGCCAGGTGATATCGCCCGAGATCCTCGCCTTCATGCGCGCGCTCGACGTCAACGAGATCCACGGCTATCGCGCGGATCTGGGCTTGCGCGTCTTCACCGAAGCCGCCGTCTCCGGCAGCGGCGACAGCATTCGCGCCGCCGCCGAGTAATCGCGGCCGGCGTCGGTACCGCCCCCTCCCCCCTTCGAGGGGGTGGGTCGGGGCGGGGGTCCTCGGTCCCTGCTCCCCCACCAAAGAAGGGACAGGGAGGCTCGTCTAGCCATGAAAACCCTCAAGAACATCTCTGAAATTCGCCGCTTCTTCCATCGAAACGATAAGCCGATCTACTTCGTCTCGGCCACGAACTTCAATCTGCTCGGTATCGATGAGTGGGTGAAGAACTTCAAATACGTGAACTATCTCGACTGCTTCGACGGTCGGCATCCGAACGTCATGGTGCCCGAGGAGATCCCGCACGAGGAGTTCCAGTCCATCGAGGACATCAACAACTATCTTCTGTCCCACAAGCAGGTAGTCGATTTCGTCGAAGGCCGCGACGAGGATCCGAAGCTCGTCTTCCTCATGTTCGACGAGAAGACGGAGGAGCTGGCCAAGGAGCTCGGTGCCGAAGTCTGGTTTCCGCCCGCCTCGCTCCGCGAACGCGTCGACAACAAGATCGAGACCGTGCGCATCGGCAACAAGGCGGACGTGCCCTCCGTACCGAACACCCTCGCCGAGGTGAAGGACTGGGACGACCTCTGCAAATCCGCCAGCGAGGCCGGGCTCGGCGACGACCTCGTGCTGCAATCGGCCTTCGGCGATTCGGGCCACACCACCTTCTTCATCGCCTCCGAGGACGATTTCCGCCGGCATGAGCATGAGATCGTCGGCGAGGGCGAGATAAAGATCATGAAGCGCGTCAATGTGCGCGGCTCTGCGATCGAGGCCTGCGCCACCAGCCAGGGCACCATCGTCGGCCCGCTGATGACGGAGCTCGTGGGCTTCAAGGAGCTGACGCCCTATCGTGGCGGCTGGTGCGGCAACGAGATCTTCGACAGCGCCTTCAGTCCCGAGCAGCGCGAGCAGGCCCGCGCGATGACCTTCCGCTTCGGCGAGCAGCTCCGCAAGGAGGGCTATCGCGGCTATTTCGAGCTCGACTTCCTCATCGACAAGGAGTCCGACGAGATCTACCTCGGCGAGCTCAATCCGCGCATCACGGGCGCATCGTCGATGACCAACCACGCCGCCTTCGCCCACGCGGATGCGCCGCTGTTCCTCTTCCATCTCCTCGAATTCTCGGGCCAGCCCTTCGAACTCGATGTGGACGAGCTCAACGCGCGCTGGGCGGATCCGGACATGATCGACAGCTGGTCCCAGATGGTCATCAAGCACACCGACGACACGGTCGACATCATCACCGAGGCGCCGGAGAGCGGCATTTACCGCGTGGTTGACGGGCGGGTGACCTTCGACCGCTTCGACTATCACCGTCGCGCCGTCGAGAGCGAGCAGGAGGCGTTCTTTCTCCGCATCCTCAAGCCCGGCGACTACCGCTACGAGGGCGCGGATCTCGGCATCCTTGTCACCCGCGGCCGCTCGATGACCGAGGATTTCGAGCTCAACGACCGGGCCAAGATGTGGATCGAGGGGATGAAGGCACAGTTCGCCGCCAAGCCCCTGCCGGCGGCCGAGGCCGCACCTGCGATGTCGGATCCCGCTTTCAAGATCATGTAGTCCACGGGTAGCGGCCTTGCCGGACGGGCACGGCCGCCGCCTTGCCGGCCGGCAGGATCGGGGAGTAGAGAGTAGGGCCATGTCCCTCGTCTTTCGCGCCGTGTCCGAGGCTGAGCCCGGGCCGAAATGGGCGGCGCTCTTTCAGGAGCACTGGCCGCATTATCGCCGTTGGTGGGCGCGTGAAGGGGTGACGGCCCGGCCGACCTATCTCGAAAGCCGCAGGGCGCTGAAGACACATATGCCCGAGCTGGTGGGTCTCTACGACCGGCTGTCGAACCTCGCCGGCGGGAAGGATGAGGCCGCGCGCTTCCTGAGCTTCTTCTGCCCGCCGCCCTATCTCTCGGGCTGCAGCCAGGCGCTCTGGCCCGGTGCCGAGCCGATGCTCGTGCGCAACTACGACTACAGCCCGAAGGCCTTCGACGCGCTGGTGCTCCATACCGAGTGGGAGGGCCGACGGGTCATGGGTATGTCCGACGGGCTCTGGGGCCTTGTCGATGGCATGAACGATGCGGGCCTTGCGGTTTCGCTGACCTTTGGCGGCCGGCGGGTGGTGGGGGACGGGTTCGGCGTCCCGCTCATCCTGCGCTACGTGCTCCAGACATGCGAGACCGCGGAGCAGGCGGGCCGGGCGCTTGCGCGCATCCCCTGCCATATGAGCTATAACGTGACCGTGGTGGACGCTGCGCGGCACTACCTCACCGCCTATCTCGCGCCCGACAGAACCGCCGTGCTCGGTCGCGTCGCCGTGGCAACGAACCATCAGGAGCGGGTCGAGTGGGCGAGCCATGCCCGTTTCACGGCAACCGTCGAGCGCGAGCGCTTCCTGCTCCAGCGCCTGACCCTCCATATGGAGCCGCAGGAGACCTTTGTCGGAGCCTTCCTCAAGCCACCGCTCTACTCCGTGGCCTTCGCGCAGGGCTTCGGCACGCTCTATACCAGCGTCTACCGCCCTCACCGGCGCAGCATGGAGGTGCTCTGGCCCGGCGTCTCCTGGCCCTTCAGCCTCGATGCCTTTCATGAGGGCGCGAGAAGGGTCCATTTCCCGGACGCACAGGCCGTCGCGCACTGACTGCGCTCGGCCGCAGGCCGGAAACCGCACAACGACGATCGGCGCCGGATCTCGCGCCCGAGCGGGCGCATCGCTGCGCCCGGGTTGAGCTGGGCCGCTGGAGCACACTCCGTTCCGACGAATTCGTCGCCGGTACTCGCGCCGGTCCGACCAGGCCATCCGGACCGCTGGATGGCATCGTCGTGGCGTTTGGGTCGCCCGATCAAGTCCTTCTACAACCTGTTCTCGTCAGATCGGTACGGATATCGGCGGGAGCACATGAAAATGACGAGGCTGATATTCGTCTTTTGTTCTAACACTGGGCGGTATCGTTACGTGGGTGGGCGCGGGCGCGAACGAGGATGTTCGACCTTCACAGCGCGAGCTCAATCCACGGTCAGCGCCACATGAATCACGCCCTCGCCCGGCACGGCGTCACGCCGGAAGCCAAGGCGCGCGGCTAGCGCCAGCATGCCTTCGTTCTCGGTTAGCACGTCGCCCCAGATCGTGCCGATCCCCTCCGCGCGCGCGTGGGCGATGAGGCGCTCCATCAATGCGCGGCCGAGCCCCCGGCCCTTGAGATCGGAGCGGACCATGACGCTGAACTCGGCTTCCTCGCCCGATGCCTCCGTCGCCAGCCGTCCGACCCCGAGCATCTCGCCGGCGTCGTCGGGCATATCGGGCGGTGAGGGTGCAAAGGCGACGAAGGCGATGGCACGGGCGTAATCGATCTGCGTCAGCCTGGCGATCATGCCGGGCGGCACCTCGTTCATCCGGCTGAAGAAGCGCAGCCGCAGGTCCTCGGGCGTCGCCTTCGCGAAGAACTCCGCGAAGCGCGGCGCATCCTCCGGCTTCACCGGCCGGCAAAATGCGGTCGTGCCGTCGCCGAGCGCGAGCCGGCCCTCCAGCTCCGCGGGATAGGGGCGGATGGCGAAGCGGGGATTGGGTGCGGGCGCCTCGGCGAGCCGGCGCGAGATGATGATGCGGGCATCGAGTGCCACCGCGCCGACGTCGTCGGCAAGGAGCGGGTTGATGTCGAGCTCGCAGATCATCGGCAGAGCCCGTGCCATCTCGCCGAGCCGCACCAGAACCGCCGCGATGGCATCGAGATCGGCTCGCGGGCGCATGCGGTAGCCCGCCAGCAGCCGGGCGACCCGTGTCCGTTCGATCAGCCGTCGCGCGAGCCCCATGTCGAGCGGCGGCAGCGCCATCGCGATATCGTCCGCCGCCTCGACTGCCAGCCCCCCGGCACCGAAGAGGATGGCCGGTCCGAAGACCGGATCGTCCGAGAGGCCACAAAGAAGCTCATGCGCCTCCGGCCGGCGCACCGTCTCCTGCACGCTGAGGCCCGTGATCTTCGCATCGGGCGCACGCTGTGCAAGGTCGGCCAGCATGCGGGTCGCAGCTTCCGCGACTGCGTCGGGGCCATCGAGATCGAGGATGACGCCACCGACATCCGACTTGTGCTCGAGATCGTCCGACAGCGCCTTCAGTGCAAAGCGCCGGACACCCTGCCGCGCCAGCGTCTCGGCAACCGTACGGGCGGCATCGGGGTCGGGCACGGCCGCTGCCGTGGGCACGGTCGGGATCCCCGCCGCGGCCAGCACGGCCTTCGCCTCGGCTTCGTTGAGCCGACGAGATCCACGCTGTGCTGCGCGCCGTATCACCGCGCGGGCCGTCACCCAATCCGCCTCGGGGCCCGCGGGCGCGGCGGGCGGCACGGCGCTGATCTCGTCGAGAAGGCGTGTCCGTGCCAGCAGGTAGCCGAAGCCCCGCACCGCCTCGGTCGGCGTGGCGAAGCAGGGAATATCCGCCTCCTCCAGCGCACGCTGCGCCTCCGCCCCTTGACCGGCGATGCCATCGTCGCCCAGCCAGCAGGCGAAGACCGGCTTCGCGCGGTAGCTCTTCTTGCGATGGGCCGACGCGGCCTCGACCACGGCGCGCGCCGCCTCCGGCCCGTCGCCGAGTGCGGTGGGCGAGTGCAGCACCACCGTCGCATCGACGTCGGGATCCGCCAGTATGGCGGCCAGCGCCGTGCCGTAGCGCATCCCGTCGGCGCCGGCATCCAGGTCGACCGGATTGGCGGGGCTGTTGAACGCCGGCAGCACCTCGGCGATCTTCGCCTGCGTCTCATCGCCGAGCACCGCCAGCCGAGCGCCTATGTCGCCAACGGCATCGGCCGCAAGGACGCCCGCGCCGCCACCGTTCGTTACGATCCCGATCCGATCTCCAAGCGGCTGACCTGCGCGGAGACGCAGATGATCGAGCGCTTCGGCCGCATCGAAAAGCTCCTCGATCGTGTCGATACGCAGGATCCCGGCGCGTGCCAGTGCAGCGTCGAAGAGCGCATCGGTTCCGGCCAGCGCGCCGCTGTGGGAGTTCGCCGCGACCGCGCCCTCCCGCCGCCGTCCGCTCTTGAGCGCGATCACGGGCTTCACCCGCGCGGCTGCCCGGGCGGCCGGCATGAAGGACTGTGCGTCGTCGATGCCTTCGAGGTACAGCAGGATCGCCCGGCTCTCCCGGTCGGTGGCCAGATGGTCGAGCAGATCCGCCATCGTCACATCCGCCTGATCGCCGACCGAGACCACGTGACTGAAACCGATCTCGCGCGAGACAGCCCAGGCGATGACGCCGCCTATGATCGAGCCGCTCTGGCTGAGAAAGGCCAGCCGGCCCGAAAGCGGAACCTTGGGCGCCGTGCTTGCGGCGAGGAGGCGCGGTGGGCGGAGAAGACCGGCGGAGTGCGGCCCGATGAAACGCAACCCATGCCGCCGGGCCGCCTGGAGGATCTCGCTCATCAGCGGCCCGCCGCGCTCTATGCCCGGGGTGAGGATCAGCGCAGCCCTGCAGCCGCGCTCTCCGACCGCGTCCAGCACCCCCGCTACGGTTCGCGGCGGGCTGGCGATCACGGCAAGCGACGGTGTGTCGGGCAGCGCGGCGGCATCGGGAAAGCAGGGCAAGCCGCGCACGCTCTGATGTTTCGGGTTCACCGCCCAAAGCGGGCCCGCAAAGCCCGTCGTCATCATCTGGGCGAAGACAGCTGCACCGATGGCGCCCGGCCGTTCCGTCGCGCCGAAGACCGCGACAGAGGAGGGGGAGAGCAACGTCTCGACATGCTCGAGCGACATCGCGGTTCTCCTCAGAATCAGGCGCGGCGACGCCTCTGTCCCGCACTGCAGCATGAGGTCCACGGGCGCCCGCGCCAAGCCGTCGCGACGCAACGGGGGGCGCCGCTACACGCAATGGTAACCACGCATGGCGCAGCTTCCGCATTGCGGCTGCCCGATCGGGTGGCCATCCGACACGCTGCCGGATGCCAGAAGGGTTTGGCGATGAAGAAGCTGAAGGCCGGTCTCGCCGCCCTCGCGCGATTGCCCCGCGATGTCGGAAGGGTTGCCGCTACATACAGCGCGCCACCGCCCGCCGGGGGGGCGCAGAAGGGCAGCGCCTTGGAGACGGCGGCGCAGGCGTTCCGAAGCGCCTTGGAGGCTGAGGGGCCTGACCTCTCGAAACGGCGCCTTCGCGCCCTGGTTCGTTCCGCCGCGGCGGCGGTGCCGGCCGATCAGGCGCCTAGCCTGCTTCGTACCTTGCCGGAGGCGGTGCAAGGACGCGGGCTTGCCGCCCGTGTGGCCGAGCTGGCCGCGCGGCTCGACCCGGAATTCCTCGCGCATGTGGCCGTGGGGGATGCGGCACGCGACGCAGCGGACTGGGGGCACGCTGCATCCGCCTATGCCGCGGCACTCGACCTCTTCCCGTTCCATCCCGGATACTGGGTCCAGCTTGGCCACATGCGAAAGGAGCTGCGCCAGTTCGCGGGCGCCGAAGCGGCCTATCGCTCGGCCCGCGCGCTCGGCAGCGCGGAGGCCGCGCTGGCACCGCATCTCGCTTATGTCTGCGGCGAAACGGGGTGCGAGCCTGGCCAACGCCCCGCCGCGGCCGGCCCGCTGCCGCTCGACGAGCCGCCGTTGGAACCCGAAGCCCGGGCCCTATGGCACCTCTTCACGGACAGCCCATGCAGCGACGAGAAGATCGCCGAGCTCCTGCGCATCGCACTCAAGCGCAGTCTTATCGAGCGGCTGATCGCCGAGCCTCGCTTTCCCGAACGAAAGCGTGGCCTCTCCGCGCTGCTGGTTGAGACCGGAGGGCTCTGAGCCATGGCGCCGCCCAGCATTAGCGTCGTGGTGAACACTTACAATCGCGGCACCCATCTCGAGCATACGCTGCGGGGCCTGACCGCCCTCACCTACCCCGCCTTCGAGGTTGTGGTCGTCAACGGGCCCTCGACGGACGACACCGCCGAGCGGCTGGAGCGTTGGAAGGAGCGCGTTAAGCTTGCGCGCTGCGCAGAGCCGAACCTCGCCATGTCGCGCAATGAGGGCATTGCGGCCGCGGCGGGCGACATCGTCGCGTTCATCGATGACGATGCGATCCCGCATCCGCGCTGGCTCGCGGCCCTGGCCGGCGCCTATGCTGACCCTAGGGTGGCCGGTGCGGGCGGGTTCACGATCGATCATACCGGCGCGCGCTGGCAGGTTTGCAAGACCGTCTGCGACCGGTTCGGCGGCGCGCGCCATGTGTCGCGCTTCTTCGATACGGGGCCCCTCAACCGCCCGGGCAGCCCGGTCTATCCAAGCCTTCTCGGCACGAATTCGAGCTTTCGGCGTAGCGCCCTCCTCTCCATCGGCGGTTTCGACCACGCCTTCGCCTATCTGCTCGACGAAACGGATGTCTGTTTGCGCCTGGTCGATGCGGGGCAGCGCATCGTCTACGTTCCCGAGGCGCTGGTCTTTCACCAGTTCGCCGCGAGCCATATCCGCAATCCACAACGCGTGCCGAAGACGCTCTACCCCTCCGCGCGCAGCAAGGCCTATTTCGTGCAGCGTCACGGCCACCGGGCGCTTTCGGCCCGTGCCGGCCCGGCGCTCGAACGCTATGAGCGTGAGATCCGAGAGGCCAATGCCTATCTGGCAGGGGAGGGGCGGATCACGGCGGAACACCGCGCCAGCCTCGACGCCGATCTCGGCTGGGGCATAGAGGAGGGCACGGCGCTGGCCCGTGCATCCGATGCGCGACCCGGTGGCTCATTGGGGCCGAGGCCGGGCGCGCCGCCGCTCCTCCGGGCCGCCGGGCCTGACGACCGGCTGCGCCTCGCCTTCATCAGTCGCGCCTTGCCGCCCACAACCGATGCCGGCATCGCGCGCTGGACCTGGACGATGGCAGAGGGGCTCGCCGCGCGCGGGCATGAGATCCATCTCCTGACGGAAGGAGCCGAACGGCAGACCACCTATGCCGCCGGTATCTGGCGCCACGCATTCCCGGCGGCAGGTGGCCAGCCCGCGGCGCTTGTCGAGCGCTGGGGTCTGCCCGCTGGGCCTGCGGCTTGGGCCGCCGCCGTAGTGGTCGAGATGGGGCGACTCTCCTCCTTCGGGATCGACGCCGTCTCCTTTCCGATCTGGGACCTCGAGGGGATCGGTTGCCTTGGTGGCCCTGTCCCGACGGTCATGAGCCTCCATACGACCTATGCGCTATCCGAACCCTTTCGGGCGGATTGGGCGATGCGGCCCGTCTACCGGCACACCCATGTTCGCCGCATGATCGCGGCCGAGCGGCACGTGCTGGCGGAGGCACCGGTCGTCATGGCCAACTCGGCTGCGATCGGGCGGGATATCGAGGCGCATTATGGCCTCTCGCTGGGGGAGCGCGCGCATCTCGTCCCGCACGGAACGGTCGATATAGGTATGGGCTCAACCGGCGCCCGCCCGCCAAAGGTGCTGTTCCTTGGTCGTTTCGAGAGACGAAAGGGCTTCGACCTTGCAGCCGTAGCGATCCGCCATTTGCTGGGCTGCCTACCCTCCGCGCAGGCAGTCTTCGCCGGCGACACGCTCGAGGGCGAGGCGGCTGCCATGCTCGAAGACGCGGGCTGCGGCGCGCTTGCACATGATCGGCGGGTCCGCTGGGCCGGCCAGCTCACCCGCCCCGCACTCGAAACAGCACTGCGGGAGGCGGTGGTCGTCCTCTTTCCAAGCCGCTACGAGAGCTTCGGGTTGGTGGCTATCGAGGCGTTCGCCGCCGGGACGCCGGTCGTCGCGCTCGACGGCAACGGACCGGCAGAGATCGTCCGCGACGGAACGGACGGCCTTGTCGTCTCGTCGACCGGCGGTGGGGCAGCCTTGGGGCAGGCGCTCCACAAACTTTTGGCTGAGCCTGCGCGTGCGGCCGCCATGGGTGCGTCGGCACGGGCTGCTTTCGAAGCCCGTTTCACCATCGATGCAATGTGCGAAGCGGCGGAGAAGGTCTACCGGGCCGTAGCAGCTTCGCGCGAGCCCCGGGAAGCGCGCATCCTTCCGCTACAGGCTCGGGACAGCGCGGCATGAAGCTCTCCGCGGAAACCCTACGCGGCGCCTACATGGCGTTCGGCCGTACGCGTCCGACACTTGACGAAGCCAATCGTCAGGCGGCGCTCCAGGGGCATCTCTGCGAGGAAGTGCTCGCTGTCCTGCTCCTGCGTGAGAAGGTTCTCTCGGACGAACCGGGTCTCGCGGCGCAGCTGGCCGAGGTTGCCAGGAATAGCCATGCCTCTGTCGCCACCGCGCGGTCGGACCTTGGCGACCTCGGCGCCCTGCGGGCCGGCGCCGCCGACGCGGCCGATGCGCTCGATGCTCTGGTGGCCCTCGATGAGGCGCTTGTTGCTGCGGAGCGCAACATGGCACCCGGCCATGCCGTCGGTCTGCGGCAGGCGGGGGACGCTATCGACGTTTTGACCGACGCCCTGCTACCGTCCGAAATGTAGCCGCGCTGCCGGCTGCGATCGGCGCCGTAAGACAGTCTGTCAGCTGACGCATCCCGAGGAAGCGCGGAGCGCGAACTCTGCGGTGTAGGTTGCCGCTATCGTCAGCCACACGTAGAGGACGATTTGGCGCCACGGCGGTGGCGTGCGGGAGGAAGGTGTGAGTTGCATCTCCCGGCGGCGCCTGCGCTCGAGCAGCCAACCGCCCAGAACCGCGAAGCCCACGAAGATAAGCGACGACAGGTCGTGAAAGCCGCAAGCTTCGCTCTCCACCATCCCGCCGATCCGCTCCGCCTAGGTGCCCCGGTGGGACCATGCCGCAAGGCTCGTGATCGGTCGAGTCGTCAGACGCGCCGTGCGACGGAGAGCATAGCGCTATCGCACCGGGTCCTACCCGCAATGCGTCGGACCGACCTGCACGGCAGGCGATCCACCGCAGCGCGTTGCAAGCGCGCTATCTTGGAAGCGTGAAATGGAAGACGGCGCCTTGCCCGGGCGTCGAAGTCGCCCTGATCCGTCCGCCGTGCCCTTCGACGACTTCCTTGCATATCGCGAGGCCGAAGCCTGTCCCGGCAAAGCGCGCGCCATCGACGCCGCGCACGCCCGGCCGGAAGATGCTGTCGATCTGATCTGGCGCGATGCCGATTCCGTCGTCGCTCACGCTCAGGCGATGCTCACCAAGGCTCTCGGCGATCGAGATGCGAACCGTACTCGGTCGATTCTCCCAGTATTTCAACCCGTTGAGGATCAGGTTTTGAAAGACGAAATGCATCTGCCCAGGGTCGCACCGGAGCATCGCCTCGGCCTCGATGATCACACGCGTCTGTTCTTCTTCCGGAAGGAGGGCGAGTACCCGCCCGACGATCGTGGAGAGGGGAACCTCGCGCATATCCTGCTCGGTTGCGCCGACCCGGGCGAAGACGAGCATGTCTTGCAGGAGGTCGCGCATATCTCGGGCTGCGGTGGCGACTGCATTGGCGACCTCTACGGCCTCCGCGGCGATCAGGCCGGACGTCTCGTCGAGCAGTATGTCGATCAAGCCCTCGATATTGGCAAGCGGCGTCTGCAAATCGTGGCCGGCGGCGGCGACGAAGGTCTGCAGCATCCGCTGCTTCCGGGCGATTTCCGTGCGCGCCCGGTCCCGCTCGATGGCGAAGAGCGCGGCGCGCAACAGCGTCGGCCCCTCCATCATGGCCTTGTCGAGAAAGTCTGCAGCGCCGAGCTTGAGCGCTTCCACGCCCACTTCGGTCTCGCCTTGCGATGTGATCACGATCACTGGCAGTCGGAAATCGAGCTCGAGAAAGTGCCCCAGGGTCGGCAGGCCGCGGCTCTCGGGCAGGCCGAGGTCGAGAAAGACGAGATCAATGCGTTCTTCCGGCAGCCTGCGCGCCGCCGCCGCAAGCGATCCGACCCGGCTGAGGCGCGCCTGTGGCAGGGTGGCTGTGAGTTCGTCTTCGAAGAGCGCCGCGTGGTCGTCGTTGTCCTCAATCAGGAGGACACGCAGACGCAGCAGGTCAGGCTTCATTGCAGCAGCCGCCACGACAGGTGGCGAGATGGACGTTCCGCCAATAATGCCGGAGCGAATTCAGCACGCCCTCAAAATCGTCGAGATCGGTCGACTTGCAGATATAGCTGTTGGCATGGGCTGAGAGCGCGGCATCGATATCGCCCGGCGCGGCGGATGTCGTGAGCAGAACGGCCGGGATACGGACGAATCGTGGGTCGGCCTTGACGCACTGCATGACCTCCACGCCGTTCAGCCCAGGCATGTTGAGGTCGAGCAGAATCAGGTCCGGCAGCGCCTTGTCGCGAAAGCACTGCTCGAGATAGCTCAGCCCGTCATTGCCGTTTTCGCGGTGGGTGATCTCGAGCTCCGGGGCATCCTCGACCAGGAGCTCACTGATCAGTCCAGCGTGGTCGGGGTCGTCCTCGACGAGAAGAATGTGAAATGGCTTCATGCGGCTTTTCCGGCGATTGCGCCGGCGTCCTCCTCTGTCCTCGTCTGGGCCTTGAGCTCCGCGCGCGCGACGAGATGCGACGTCAAGGAGATAGGAAGTCCTATCCAGAAGGTGGCGCCTTTGCCCGGCTGGGACGCAACCCTGGCGCTGCCGCCGTGGCGTTCCGCGATGTTGAGTACCGTCGCCAGCCCGATGCCGCTGCCGTCCTTCGTCCGGTCGAGCCGCTGGAAGAGGCCGAAGATCCGGTCGTGGAACTCCGGGGGGATGCCGGGCCCGTCGTCGGAGACGGCGATCCAGTGCCATTCCGCCTCGGTTCTTCCGGAGATCCGGACGGTCATCCCCGGCGAAGGGCAGCCATGGTTAAGGGCGTTCGATACGAGGTTCTGGACGAGCTGGTAGAACTGCGTGGGGTCGGCCGTGACTTCCGGCAGGGGACCTTCCACTTCAATGGTGGCGTGTTTTTCCTCCAGCGCGACGGCCAGGGCACCGTTGAGGCGTTCGATGAGCTTCTGCCAGTTGATCGGTGTGGGGGCGAGCCGCTCCCGCCCGATACGGTTGAGCTGTAGAATGCCCTCGATGAGACGGCCCATCGTCTCCACGTTGCTGCGCACGCGGTTGAGCGCGGAGAGGGCCGCCTCGCTCTCTCCCCGTTTCGTCTCCCGTTCCGCCTTGCGCGCGAAGCCGCCTATGGAGACGAGCGGGCTCTTCAGGTCGTGGCTGACGACGTAAAGGATGTTCTGCATCTCGCGATTGTGGCGGATCAGCAAGCGGTTCGCCGCGGCCTGCTGTTCCATCAGCGCCCGTTCGACCTCGACACGTTCTTGGCTTTCCCTCAGCAGCCGGTTTCGGGCGCGCTCGCGCTCGCGCAGCATGAGCACCGTTGCGGCGAGGATCGTGAGGCCGACGATGATCCCGGCGGCGATGAGGATGCGCTTTCTGTTCCAGTAAGGCAGCGGCGGGGGGAACCAACGATGACGCATGGCCTGCCACGCTGGCTCGGCGTTGAGGTCCTGGATGGTCTGATCGATCAGCGCTAGGAGCGCGGGCATGTCCCGGTCCACGGCGATGCGCAGCTGGATCTCCCGCAACGGCTCACCAACCGCGTGGTACTTGTCCTCGAGCTCGAACGCCCGCAGCAGCCTTTCGAACGCCTTTTGAGGATAGACCGCGCCGTCGATCTCCCCTTCCGCGAGCGCCAGCAGCACATCGTCGTTGCTTGGGAGCGGCACTGGCGTCACCCCTTCGAGCGAGCGGGTCGCAAAGTCGGCGATGCTGCCCTTGTTGAAACCGAGGCGGAGGCCGCCATACGGGGTTTCGCTGGAGACGATCTCGCTGTCGACGGAGCGGTACACCCGGATCCGCAACACATCGTAGGGCTCGGAGAAGGCGAGCAACTCGCGCCGCTCGGGCAGGTCGGCAAGAGTCGGATGCACGGCCGCCTCTCCCTTGCGGATGGCATCGAGCGCATCGCTGACGCTGCGCCGCGCGATGTAGCTGACCTCGAGGTTCGCCCGCCGGGCAATCACATTGAGGATATCGACGCCAAGGCCCACGGCCTCTCCCTCGTGATCGCGATAGCCGTAGGGCCGGAAGTCATTGATCACGGCGACGATGCGTTTGCGGTCCGCTACCTCGTCGGGATGGGGCCCTCCGGCTTCGGTCCACGCTTCGCCAACGGGGCCGGCGCCGTCCTGCGCGGTTGCAGCGGGAACGATGACTGCGAGCAGTGCTGCTGCGATGGCAATGAGGTATCGCAGCGGCCGCATCCAGTCCTCCAGTTTTGCAGGCAGCGTGCCGACAGGTGGAGTGTGCCGCCAAATGCTGAAGGATTGCTTTCCCGCTGGCTCACCCCGCCAGCCGCGGGAAACTGGCGGCGATCGACCATGCGAGTGCGAGGCTGAGCGCCAGCGCCGGCGGCACCGGAGAACCGGTTACCGCGACCAGCCGCTGGCTGACGAAGCCGTAGATCGCGAAGAAGAGCAGGATCACAGGTGCGACTATCAGGAGGAAGAAGAGCCGTTCGGTATCGAGCGCAACCGCGATCCCGAGCGAGAGAACAAAGCAGAGCTTGGTGAGGGCATAGGCCCAGAGGCGCCGCCCACGCCCCTCGCGTCCCGCCGGCACTCCGCGGGTCAGCCATTCGTCCGCCAGAAACCACGGCAGGAGGGCGGCGGCGAGGATCGGTATCAGCAGGAGCCGGTCCGGGCCCGGCAGGAACGCAAAGGCGTAGCGATCGAGCGTTAGCGCGAAGGTTGCGATGATGAAGAGCCCGGAGATCAGGCCCGCCGAGACCCGCCGCCCGCCTGGCCATATCGCTGCCGGCAGCGTGATCGCGCCGCGCCGCGCCGCTGCCGCGAGGCCTGCCGCGGTGAGCAGCCCGTAGCAGAGGAAATGGACGGCAAGGTAATCCCCAAGGATCAGCGGCATGTAGCCGGAGGGCGAGAGCACCGCGAGCGCCGGCGCCAGCAGCATCGGCAGGGCCGCCAGAACCAGAAGCACCAGCGGTCGGGCCCCGGCGCCCTCCACCGGTGCGCCCGGTACCGCGCGCGCCGGCAGGAACCGCGCGAGCCCCCAGCCAAGCGCCATCAATCCCACGAAGAGCAGGGCGATCGACGGCCCGCGAGCGTCGGGTACGGCCGCCTCCGCTCCCGCCCGACCGAATACCCGGTCGAGCCAGGCAGGTGCCGCCCGCAACCCCTCCGGATCGAACAGCACGCCCACATGCTCGACCCCGTCCGCGAAGACGGCGCGGCGCGCCGTGCCCTCGTCAAAGCTGCCATAGGTCACGTCCTCCACGGCCGTTTCGCCGGCCGTGAGCGTCGTGACGCGGAGCGCTTCCTCGGTCAGCCGCTGCTCATAGCCCCCGACGATGATCAGCATGTTGCGTGGGGATGTGGCGGTCACGTCGGGCGAGAACAGCGAGACGGCCACCGTCGCCTCCACGTCGAGCCCGTCGCGCACCGCCTTGGCGATGAGGTCCGTCGCCATCGAATGGCCGAGGAGCGCGACCTCCCCGGTCGTGCCCGGAAGCTCCCGCGCCGCCTCGACCATCGCGCCGAGTTGGTCGATGAGCCGCGTCGCCGCGCCGCCGGGCCCGAGGATACGGCTCGGAAGCGCCTCTGGGTGGCTGCCGTGCCCTTCGAAATCGAAGGACAGCGTGACGTAGCCCGCGCGCGCCAGGCTGACGGCGAAGGGCTCCATCAGCTCCTTGGCGCCGGCAAAGCCATGCGCGACGACTACCGCTGGCGCGGGCCCCGGTGGCGCGGCTGTGCGGATCAGCCTGACGGGGGTTGCGCCGATGACCCGGTCCTCGAAGACGAGCCCCGCGCGACCGGCCTCCAGCTGCCATAGCGCGAAGACCGCCGCGACAGCGCCGAGGAGGCCCACGATCGAGGACAGCCATCCTCTCGATCCGGTTCCGATCATCGCAAACCCTCCCGCCGCCGAGCCTTTACCGGCGTCGCCTCCGCATTGCCGCCCCGCTTCCCCGCGGGTCTCGGGCGACATTCGCGCCTGACGTGGTAGACTGTCAGGGCGCGCTGCGCGACGCGCATAGCACCGCATCCCGGCGGGACACACGTCCGTGTGACCGACCGGCGGAGCGGCGCTGGCTTGATCGGGGGGCGGCCGGGGTTACCTCACCGCCAGGTTGCGAAAGGGCGAACAGGCATGCCAAGCGGCAGGAAGACATGGGCGGCGCTGGCCTTCGCAGCCGCAGGGCTCGCCGCTGCCGTAGCGCCCGCTGTTGCACAGAGCGGGCCTGCAGGCGTGGTCGTCGCGCCCGTCGAGGAGCGCAAGATAGCGGACACCGCACCGGTGATCGCCCGCCTCGTCGGCACGGTCGAGAGCCTCGTCGCGGCCCGCGTGGCCGGCGTGGTGAACGAGGTGCGCTTCCAGACCGGGGAGCGCGTGGAGGCAGGCGCGGTGCTCGCCCGTCTCGACGATGAGCTCTTCCGCATCCAGTACACCAATGCCGAAGCGGCGCTCGAAGCGGCCCATGCCGCCGTAGCGGTGGCCGAGGCGCGCTCCCGGCTTTCGGAGCAGACATTGGAGCGCGCGGCCGGCCTCAAGGGTTCGGTCGCCTTCTCCCGCGGCAGCTTCGAGGATCTGCAGCAGCAGGCGGAGGAGGCGCGGAGCGAGATCGCCCGCGCCCAGGCGCAGGTTGGCGTGGCCCGTGCGGCGCTGGCGCGTGCATCCTACGATGTGGAGCACGGCGAGATCGCAGCGCCCTTCGCAGGGGTGGTGGTCGAGCGGATGGCTCAACCGGGACAGTATATCGGCCTCGGCGATCCGGTGGCGCGGCTTCTCGACGTGACTGGGCTGGAGATCGAGGCCGACATCCCCGTCGATCTTGTCCGGGGCGTCACGCCCGGTCGCAAGCTCGAAGCGCTCTTCGACGGAGGCTTCAGTGCGACCGTCGCGGTGCGGACGCTGCTGCCGGTCGAGACGACTTCCACCCGAACGCGCACCGTGCGCCTCTCGGTCGAAGGCGAGATGCCCGAGAGCGCCACGGCGACCGGCCGCGCCGTGACCCTCCGCGTGCCGATCAGCGCGCCCCGCACCGCGCCGGTCCTGCCGAAGGATGCGCTGGTGCAGAAGGGGGGCGGCTGGATGGTCTTCGTTGCCGAGGATGGTGCTGCCAGCCCGCGGGATGTTGGGCTCGGCCAATCGGCCGGCGAATTCATCGAGGTCGTCTCGGGCGTGGACACGGGCGACTATGTGGTCGTCCGCGGCAATGAGCGTCTGCGCCCCGGTCAGGCCATCGCACCCCGCCTTGTCGATGGCACGCCGCTCGATGCGCCGACAACGCCGGAGGAGACTGAGGCCGCGCCGGAGCCAGGCGGCGGGCAGGAGCCGAACGCAGATGCCGGCGCGGCAGGACCGCCCCCAGGCGATCGGGCCGCCGCCGCGCCCGAATTGCCGAGCGGCGCGGCCGCTGCCGCCACGCGGGGGAACGCCGCCAGCGGCGGCTGAACGCCATGGACCCGATCCGCATCGCCATCGAGCGGCCCATCGCCGTCGTCGCTGCCGTGCTGATGGCGGTGATGTTCGGCGTGCTGGCGCTCACGCAGATCCCCATCCAGCTCACGCCCGACGTGCGCAAGCCCGTGATCGAGGTCGAGACCAACTGGCCCGGCGCCGCCCCGGCGGAGGTGGAGCGCGAGATCGTCAACCCGCAGGAGGACGAGCTCCGCGGGCTTGAGGGGCTCGAGACCATGATCTCGCGATCCGAGACCGGGCGTGCCCGCATCAATCTCGAATTCGCCATCGGCACCAATATGGACCGTGCGCTCCTGCTGGTCGCCAATAGGCTCGACCGCGTGACGGGCTACCCGGACGAGGCGGACGAGCCGACACTCGACACGTCGGGTGCGGACGACAATCCCATCGCCTGGATGATCCTGCAGCGTGTGCCGGGCAACGACCGACCGATGCAGCAGTTTGGCGACTTCGCGACCGATGTCATCAAGGAGCGGCTCGAGCGGGTGGAGGGCGTCGCCCTCGTCAACGTCTTCGGCGGCGTGGAGCGCGAGCTTCAGATCGTGATCGATCCCGAGCGGCTGGCGCAGTACCGGCTCACCATCCCCGAGGTCGTCTCCAAGCTGCGCGCCGAGAGCATAAGCCTCTCTGCCGGCGACGTGGACGAGGGCAAGCGCCGCTACGTGGTCCGTGCCGAGGGAGAGTTGAACGAGGTCGATGCCGTCAGCGAAGTCGTCCTGCGCTCCGGCGGCGTTGATGCGCCCACGGGCAGCATCGCGGGCCGCGTCTTCGTGCGCGACGTCGCGACCGTCCAGTTCGGCTACAAGGAACCGACGGCGCGTATCCGGCAAAAGGGCGAACCCTCCATCGCCATCAACGCCATCCGCGAGAACGGCGCCAACGTCATCGCGACGATGGACGGCATCCGGGCGGCGCTCGACGACCTGCGCGCGACCGAGCTGGAACGCGAGGGCCTGACCATCGAGCAGGTCTATGACGAGACCGTCTACATCGACGGCGCCATCGAACTCGTGATCACCAATATCTGGATCGGCGGCCTGCTCGCGGCGGGTATCCTGCTGGTCTTCCTCCGCTCGCCGCGCGCCACATTGGTGATTTCGCTCGCGATCCCGGTCTCCATCGTCGCGTCCTTCGTCGCGATGTCGGCACTCGGCCGCACGCTCAACGTCATCTCCCTCGCCGGTATCGCCTTCGCCGTCGGCATGGTGGTCGATGCGGCTATCGTGGTGCTGGAGAACATCTACCGCCTGCGCCAGCAGGGCATGCCGCCGCGCGAGGCCGCGTATCAGGGCGCGGCGCAGGTCTGGGGCGCGATCCTTGTCTCGGCCCTCACCACGGTGATGGTCTTCATCCCCATCCTGGTGATGGAGCTCGAGGCGGGGCAGCTCTTCCGGGACATCGCCGTCGCAATCTCCGTCTCGGTCATGCTGTCGCTGGTTGTCGCCGTCACCGTCCTGCCGGCGCTTTCGTCCCGCCTGCTCGCCTCGCGCAAGGGGGCAGCGCTCAAGATCGTTCCGGTCCCGCTGATCGACCATTTCGGCCGGCTCTTCGCCTGGCTCATCAGGCAGTATGCCCGCCTCACGGTGCGCTTCCGGCTCGTCGGTCTCCTCGCCGTGAGCGCCATCACGGCCACGGCCATCTGGGGCGCGGTCACCTATCTGCCCAAGCTCGAATACCTGCCGGAGGGCAACCGCAACCTCGTCTTCGGCGTCATCCTGCCCCCGCCGGGCTACAACCTCGCCACCACCACGGAAATCGCGGAGAGGATCGAGAGCGTGGCGCGCCCGCTTTGGGAGAAGGAGGACGCGGCGCCGGATGAGCCGCCCGCCATCCGCCATTTCTTTTTCGTCGCTCTCCGCGGCACAACCTTCCTCGGCGGCGCGGCGAAGGACGGCACGCGGGTCAAGGAGCTGATCCCGGTGCTCTCGGGCCCCATCTTCTCCGAGCCGGGAACCTTCGGCTTCATCAACCAGCGCTCGCTCTTCGGTCGGGGCATCGGCGGAGGCCGTGCCATCGAGCTCAACGTCTCCGGCAACAGCCTCGAAGAGATACTCGGCGTCGCCCAGCGCGCGGCAGGCAAGATCGCGCAGGTCTTCCCGCGGGAGGAGGGCAACCAGTTCCGCCCCCAGCCGGGCCTCGAGCTCGGCGCGCCGGAAGTCCGCCTCGTCCCCAACCGCGTGCGCCTCGCCGATGCGGGCGTCACGGCCGAGACGCTGGCGCTCAGCATCGACGCCTATAACGACGGCATCCGTATCGAGGAAATTACCGTCGGTGCCGAGCGCCGCGACCTAACGCTCATGGGGCGCAAGGGCTTCGGCCCGGATATCCGGACGCAGGACATCGGCTCTTTCCCCGTGGTTGCCCCCAACGGCCGGATCATCCCTGTTTCGGCGCTCGCGGAGGTGCAGCTCACGGCCGGACCCACCGAGATCCGCCATCGCGAGCGGCTCCGAACGATCACGCTCGAGGTACGGCCCGCTGCGGACCTGCCGCTCGAGACGGCGCTCGAGCTCATGCGGGACGAAGTGGTCGCGCCCATCGAAGCCGAGGGGATGCCTGCGGACGTTCGCTTCTCGCTCTCGGGCGCCGCGGACCAGCTCACGCAGACCTGGAATGCCCTCCAGATCAACCTCCTCCTCGCGCTCGTCATCGTCTATCTGGTGATGGCCGTCCTCTTCGAAAGCTTCGTGCTGCCCCTCGTCATTCTCATCTCCGTTCCCGTGGCGGGAGCCGGCGGCGTGCTGGGGCTCTGGGTGCTGAACCAGTACCAGCCCCAGCAGCTCGACATGCTGACGCTTCTCGGCTTCGTCATCCTCATCGGCATTGTGGTCAACAACGCGATCCTGCTCGTGCACCAGTCGCTCTATCACCTGCGAGAGGAAGGGATGGGCGTCAGCGACGCGATCGAGGAGGCGACGCGCAACCGCATCCGCCCGATCTTCATGTCCACGCTCACATCCGTCTTCGGCATGTTGCCGCTCGTCGTCTTCCCTGGTGCAGGGTCCGAACTCTATCGCGGGCTCGGATCGGTGGTGGTCGGCGGGCTCTCCCTCTCAGCGGTGCTGACGCTCCTCCTTGTCCCGCCGCTTCTCCGACTTACCCTGAGCGTCGCGCCGGCCATTCCGGCGCCTGAGCCTGAAGGCCGTCCGGAGCCAGCCGAATGACCGATGCCCCTGCCGACACACGGCACGACAAGATGCGTGCCCCCGAAGTCTACCTTGCGATCAGCGCCGAGGGCGTGGAGGAGATGAACCGCCCGACCGCCTCGCTCTTCTGGTCGGGCGTTGCCGCCGGTCTCCTGATCGCCTTCTCCGTCGTCGCCGAGGCGCTGCTGCGCGCCCATCTCCCCGCGACGGAATGGCGACCGCTGGTCGAGAATTTCGGCTACAGCGCCGGTTTCCTGATCGTGATCATGGGGCGAATGCAGCTCTTCACCGAGAACACGATCACCACCGTGCTGCCGACGGTGGCCGAACCGTCCTGGGACAATATCGGCTGTTCCGCGCGCATCTGGGGCATCGTCTTCGGGGCGAACCTGGTCGGTGCCGCTGTCGCCGCCCTTTTTCTTGCCGAAGCAGGCTCGCTCGCCGCTCCGGTGAACGAGGCGATAGGGGCGATCTCGGCCCATGCGATCGAGGGCTCGGGGCTCGATATCTTCATCCGCGCCATACCCGCCGGCATCCTGATCGCCGCCATCGTCTGGATGCTGCCTTCGGCGGAGACGAGCACCTTCTGGGTCGTCCTCTTCTTCACGTATCTCATCGCGCTCGGTGACTTTGCCCATGTGGTCGCGGGCTCGGTCGAGGCGTTCTACGTGCTCTTTACCGACGAGGCGGCGTCGCTCTCGCTCGTCTTGGGCTTTCTCATCCCGGCCTTCCTGGGCAACGTCGTGGGCGGCACGGTCGTCTTCGCGGTCCTCGCCTATGGCCAGGTGCGGGAGGAGCTTCCGGACAATGACGAAAGCGAAGGGCCGGGGCCGCACTGAGGGTATGGTACCGGACGCCGTGCCGCACTGATCGCGGCGGCGTCTCGCGCCATATCCTGAATCATGCTCGCCGCCCTCGCCTTTCCGCTTACCAAGTATCTCCTCGTCTTCGCCTTCTTCGGTGTGCTCGACGAGGTCCTGCGCCCGGATGGGCGTCGAGCACTTGGCATGCGCCTCTTCGGTGGGGGTAGGGTGCTCGAGGCGCTGGGCGTGCTTTTCGACCGGTTGGTGGGACGGCATCCGCTCTCGCGCCGCCACCTCGTATCCGTCGCGCTTCTCACCCTCGGCGCGTATCTCCTGCTTCTCAGCCTCTATCTCGCCTGGGCACCCATGGCGGCGGCCCTTCTTGGCGAAGGGCAGGAGGATGTGCGCGGCGCGGTTCTGGGCCAGATCGCGCGCTTCTGGCTCTTCTTCGGCCTGCCCGCGACCGCGCTCTCGGTCGCCGTGGCGCGCGTCGTGATCGGTGCGCTCCGCCAGGGTCGGCTTGCACCGTGGCTGCGCCTGCCCGCACTTGTGGCAGGCGATGTGGCGCTGACGCTCGCGACGACTTGGGCGCTCTATCTCGGCATCATGATGGTGGTGCGCCCCCTCGGCGAACGGCAGAGCGTGCCCGATACCTTCGAGCTCACGAACCTCACCTTCGCCTACGCGATAGGCTTCACGTCGATCTCGGGGATCTACGTCTTCGCCGCTTTCATCACCACGGCCCTGGTGCTGGCCACCGCTGCCGCTGGCTTTCTCGCGCGCCGCATCACGCTGCCCGAGCGGCTGACGCGCCAGCCCATGACGCTTGCCGCGGCACCGGTGATGCTGGCGATGCTACTCGCCGACCTCGCCCACGCGCTGCTCTGAGGCACCGTACCGAAGCACGGACCGGCAGCCGCCGGGCCGTGCCGTCGATGCCACGGCCGGTGCCTGCCGACACTTGCGCCGGTCATGCCTCAGCCGAACAGGCCCAGGCTCTCGAGCTTCAGCATCACCTCATGGGCGCAGTCGTCCGGGCTCACATTGACTGTGTTGACGCGAAGCTCCGGATCCCTGGGAGCCTCATAGGGGTCGGAGATGCCGGTGAATTCCTTGATCTTGCCTTCGCGGGCCAGCTTGTAGAGGCCCTTGCGGTCCCGCCGCTCGCATTCCTCCAGCGGCGTCGAGACATGCACCTCCACAAAGGCGCCATAGGCCTCGATCATCTCGCGCACCGATCCTCGCGTCATCTCGTAGGGGGCGATGGGCGCGCAGATCGCGATGCCGCCGTTCTTGGTGATCTCTGAAGCGACATAGCCGATGCGCCGGATGTTGATGTCCCTGTGCTCCTTCGAGAAGCCGAGCTCGGACGATAGGTGCTTTCGCACCACATCCCCGTCCAGCAGCGTCACGGGCCGCCCGCCGAGCTCCATCAGCTTGACCATCAGCGCATTGGCGATGGTCGATTTGCCGCTGCCCGAAAGCCCCGTGAAGAACACGGTGAAACCCTGGGAGGAGCGCGGCGGATGCGTTCGCCGCAACTCGGTCACGACCTCGGGGAAGGAGAACCACTCGGGGATGTCGATCCCCTCGGCCAGACGACGGCGCAGCTCGGTGCCGGAAAGGTTCAGGACGGTCGAGCCCTCCGAGACCTCGTCCGCCGGCTGGTACTCGCCCCGCTCCTGCACGAAGACCATCTGCTTGAACGGCACCATTTCCAGCCCGATCTCCGCCTCGTGCTCCCTGAAGAGATCCTGCGCCTCGTAGGGTCCGTAGAAGTCCTCGCCCGCCGAGTTCTTTCCGGGCCCCGCATGGTCGCGGCCCACGATGAAATGCGTGCAGCCGTGGTTCTTGCGGATGAGGCCGTGCCACACCGCCTCCCGCGGCCCGGCCATGCGCATGGCGAGGTTCAGGAGGCTGAGATGCGTCTGCCCGCCCGGATACTTGTCCAGCACCGCCTCGTAGCAGCGCACGCGCGTGAAATGGTCCACATCGCCGGGCTTGGTCATGCCGACCACGGGGTGGATCAGCAGGTTGGCCTGCGCCTCCTTGGCGGCCCGGAACGTCAATTCCTGATGCGCGCGATGGAGCGGATTGCGCGTCTGGAACGCCACCACGCGGCGCCAGCCGAGCTTGCGGAAGAAGGCGCGCAGCTCGTTCGGCGTGTCGCGCCGCGCCTTGTAATCGTAATGCACCGGTTGGGTCAGCCCCGTGACCGGTCCGCCGAGATAGACCGGCCCCGCCTGCTCATGCAGGTGGCGGACGGCGGGATGCGCCCTGTCGTCGGCGCCGAAGACCTTCTCCGCCTCGTGCGCCTTTTCCGGCACCCATTTGTCGGTGACCGAGAGGATGGCGAGGATCACGCCCTCCGGGTCGCGGAGCGCGATGTCCTGCCCCGGCTCGACCCTGCCCGCGAAGGCCTCGCTGACGTCGAGCGTCACGGGCATGGGCCAGAGCGTGCCGTTGGCAAGCCGCATCTTCTCGACCACGCTCTCGTAGTCCGCCTGGCCGAGGAAGCCCCGAAGCGGATCGAACCCGCCGTTCATCAGAAGCTCGAGATCGCAGAGCTGGCGGTGCGTAAGATCCCAGGAAACGAGGGACGCTGCTTCGAGCTTCAGTTTCTGCGCGCTCTCGGACGAGACATAGAGCTCGGAGATCGGGGCAAGGTTGTTCATCCGTCAGGCTCCTCGAGGCCGCGCGGGGCGGCGCCGTTCTGGCCGCGCCCAGCGGCGCGTCCGGCTTGCACCCGTTCGGGCGCATCTGGGTTCCGCCCCGAAGGGGGCGCAGCGGATACGCCGGCAGGCGCCTCCGGATCGCGCCACGGGGCGCCATGAGGTCGCGCCGCGGGGCGCAGGTCGTCCGCGCAACGAACAGGCGCGGGGGCAGGCAGGTCTGCGGCGCGCTAGTGCCGGTGCGCGCTGCCAGCGTCAACCCTGCGCCCGCCCGGACCGGGCAAGCGGGCTTGCGAGGCGCGTGGGGCTTACCGCGATGCGCGCGCCGCCGGATTGTGTCGTGGACAGTCTCATGCACGTTCATGATAAACGAAGCATGATGACCGATGCCGAAGCCCGCGCCTTTCTCCGCCAGCTCTTCGATACCGCGGTCGCCGCCGCCGATCCGATGGCGGTGCTGGCCGACCACCTGCCCGACCGCCCCGCCGCGGGCGGGCCCGGTCGAACGATCGTGATTGGGGCGGGAAAGGCGTCGGCGCGCATGGCCGAGGCGCTGGAGACGGCGTGGCCCGACGAGCCCGGGCGGCCGCTCGAAGGGCTGGTCGTCACCCGCTACGGCCATGCCCGCCACTGCTCGCGCATCGAGATCGTCGAGGCCGCGCACCCGGTGCCGGACGCCGCTGGCATGGAGGGCGCGCGCCGGATCCTGAAGCTCCTCCAGGGATTGAGCGAGAACGATCTTGTCATTGCCCTCATATCGGGTGGCGGCTCCGCGCTCCTGACCCTGCCGGCCGAGGGCATCAGCCTGGCGGAGAAGCAGACGGTCAATCGCGCGCTCCTCGCCTCGGGCGCGGCGATCGGGGACATGAACGTGGTGCGCAAGCACCTCTCGCGCGCGAAGGGGGGCCGGCTGGCCGCGGCGGCGTATCCCGCGCGGATGGTGGCGCTCCTCATCTCGGATGTCCCGGGGGACGATCCGGGCACCATCGCCTCCGGGCCCACCGTGGGCGAGGCCTCCAGCCCGCACGATGCGGCGGCGATCCTGAAGCGCTTCGGCATAGAGCCGCCCGAGAGCGTTCTGCGTCACCTCGCCCGGGCCGAGGATTGCCCTTCGCCCGGGGACCCGCGCCTCGCGCGTACCGAGAACCGCCTGATCGCGGCGCCCCAGCTCAGCCTGGAGGCGGCGGCCGAGAGGGCGCGCGCGGCGGGGATCGCACCCCTCATCCTCGGCGACAGTATCGAGGGCGAGGCGCGCCATGTGGGCCAGGTGATGGCCGGGATCGCGGCGCAGGTGGTGCAGCATGGTCAGCCGCTGCCAAGCCCCTGCGTGCTTCTCTCCGGCGGGGAGACGACCGTTACGATCCGCGGTGAGGGGCGCGGGGGACGGAATGTCGAATGTCTCCTCGGCACCGCCATCGCCCTAGCGGGCCGCCCCGTCTGGGCCGTCATGGGCGATACGGACGGCGTGGACGGCGCGGAGGAGGTCGCTGGCGCGCTCATCACACCCGACACGCTGGACCGCGCGCGAGCGGTGGGGCGCGATCCGGCCGCGGACCTCGCCGGCAATGACGCCCACAGTTTCTTCGAAGCCTTGGGCGACCAGATCGTCACCGGCCCGACGCTAACCAACGTCAACGATTTCCGCGCCATCCTGATCCCCTGACGATGCCGTTCCGCGAGCCGGGGCGCCCGCGCCCACCCACGTCAGCGTTGGCCCGTAGATGTGAACATTTGACGAACGATCACCGGGTCGCGCGTCGTCGTTGATTGGCGATGCGCGCTCAATGCGCGCGAAGCGTTGGGCAGAACCCGGCTCGTCGTCGATCTGCGGCAAACCCGGCGCTGGCGGCCCACCGCAAGGACAGTGCCGTGTAGGGCCATGCAGGCGCGTTCGAGACCGGCGTCCTCGACGCCGTCGCTGCCTCTCCTCTGCTCGCTTTGCCGCAGCGCAGACCGTGGCGCCATGGCGCCGTGAGCGATCGCAGGACCGACGGCCGTTCCGAGCGCAGGCGTGCCGACGCGCACCGCAAGCGGTGCCGGTGGAGTGCGCCGCGGGTGAGGCGTTGCCAGCAGCGGACGGGTGGACGCGGCGCCTTGGTCGGCAGCTCGCCTTCCGATCCGGCCGCTCGCATCTGCCGCGATGCAGCGGCGGGCTCGCTTCAGCCAGGGGCGTGCGCGCGGCTGGCCGGCGCGGTGGTGTCCACGGTGTCCTCGGGGTCGATGCGCGGGAGGCGGGGGAGGAGGCGGGACCAGCGCGGGGTCGGCGTTCTGCCGAGGCCGGCGCGCCGCAGCTCGGCGATCTCCCAGCCGGGGCGACGCTCCAGGATCGCACGCCAGGCGGCCATGGCGCCGGGGTCGGTGTAGAAGTGCCAGTGCGACACGGTTTCATGCGCCCGTTCGCAGGCGAGCCCGCGTGCCGCAAAGGCTCTGGCCGCCGCGCCGCCGTCGAGCTCGAGATCGATCCAGCGCTCGGCCAACGCTCCCGATGCGCGCCCCGCGCCGAAGCCGAGGCCCGCGAGCCCGAGCGGGCGGTCGCCGGGCAGGCTCGGGCGCGGCGCGAGCAGCCCGAAGATCCCATCGAAGATATCGTTTGCGCGGGAGAAGACGTGGTAGACATTCGCGGTGCCTCCGGCCGCCGTCTGCGTGGTGAGCGCCTCCAGGGCGATCCCGGCATATTCGGCGGCGCCGAGCAGGACGAGCCGGCCGAGCGCAAGCTGCGGCTGCGCACGAAGGGCCCCGAGCGCCACCCGGGCGCCGAGGCTGTGGGCGAGGACGTCCGGCATCGCATCCGGGCGCCGCATCGCGATGTGGGCCAGCACCGCCGCAAGCGCCCGGCCGGCGAGCGCGGCGGCATCGTAGACGACGGCGAAATCGTTGCGCCCGGTCGTCAGCAGCGTCGCAAGCCCGTTCCGCCGGGCATCCCAGCAGAAGCCGATCGTCAGGCTCGGAACCGTGCCGCGACCCGCCGGGCCGTCAGGACGGGTGGGGCCCCGATGCGAGAGGCCGAGGCCCGCCAGCCAGTTCGCCTCGCAGGGCCAGAGGCGGGCGCTCCCGCTTGGAGGATTGCCGGCATAGAGGCGCGTCTGCGGGCAGTGTGGCGCCGAGCCGTCGCGGTGCGGACGCCAGGTGAACCGGTAGCCGTGGACGAGGATCGTGACGCGACCCGCCGGGGCCAGCGTGCCGAGTGCGGCGTCGAGCGCCTCGGTCCAGTCGCGGTCGTCCCCGGGTGCCCAAAGCACGCCGTCCCGCGTCGCATTCAGCCTCAGCACTGCCATGCCCGCGCCCCAAGAATAGGCCCGACGGATTTTCTCCGTTCTGTCTCAGCGCTCTACGCACGAAAGAGCACAGCTTCGCGGCGACAGGATAACGCCACCATGACATCGCCCGCGCGCCTGTGATCGCACGGCAACGACGGGCGCATGCCCCGAATGCTTGACCGCCCCGCGGCGCAGGGCTATCCGGCGGATGTGGTGATTTGTCTGACCGGATTGCGGGCCACGTTAAAGAAGCCGCTAAAGAGGTCGGCGCCGGGCGGCGGACCGCCCCAGCCGCTCCCCCTTCCCGGTCGTTCATCGGCGTGGCGCGCCCTTTGGGGCAAGCCGCGGGAGTGACGATACATGGACGACAGCAACGCCCCTTCCCCTTCGCCCGCCGGTCGCGACCCGGCCCGGCTCCGCCCGCGCACCCGCCTCGTGCATGCCGGCAGCAGGCGGAGCCGCTTCGGAGAGACCTCCGAGGCGCTCTATCTCACCCAAGGCTTTCTCTACGCGGATGCCGAGGCCGCAGAGGCCCGCTTCAAGGGCGACGACGCGCCCCGGGGCAGCGAAGACGAGGGGTTCATCTACGCCCGCTACGGCAATCCCACGGTTGCGATGTTCGAGGACCGGATCGCAGCCTTCGAGGGCGCGGAGGCAGCCTTCGCCACCGCTTCCGGCATGGCGGCGGTGCACACGGCGCTGATGTGCCAGCTCCGCGCCGGCGACCATGTGGTCGCGGCGCGGGCGCTCTTCGGCTCGTGTCTCTACATCGTCGAGCAGCTCTGCCCGCGCTTCGGCATCGAGATCACGCTCGTTGACGGCACGGATCTGGATGCGTGGCGCGCGGCGATGCGGCCCGAGACCCGGCTTGCCTTCCTGGAGACGCCATCGAACCCGACGCTGGAGATCATCGACCTCGCCGCCGTCGCCGCCATCGCGCATGACGCGGGCGCACGGCTGGTGGTGGACAACGTCTTCGCGACGCCCCTCTACCAGCGCCCGCTCGAGCACGGGGCGGATGTGGTGGTCTACTCCGCGACAAAGCACATCGACGGGCAGGGCCGCTGCCTCGGCGGCGTGGTGCTGGGGCGGGAGACGTTCATCCGCGACGAGGTGGAGCCCTATGCCAAGCATACCGGCCCCGCGCTAAGCCCCTTCAACGCCTGGGTGATGCTGAAATCGCTCGAGACGATGGCGATGCGGGTCGAGGCGCAGACCGACGGGGCGGAGGTGCTCGCGCGCCATCTCGACGCCCGGGCGCGGGCGGGCGGCCCGCTCGGCCGGGTGCTCTATCCGGGCCTTGCCAGCCATCCGCAGCACAACCTCGCGGCCCGGCAGATGGAGCGGCCGGGCCAGGTCCTGGCTTTCGAGGTCGCGGACGGGCAGGCGGGGGCGTTCCGGTTTCTGAATGCCCTCGGCCTTGTCGGGATCTCTAACAATCTGGGCGATGCCAAGAGCCTCGTGACACATCCCACGACGACGACGCATCAGCGGCTGAGCGAGGAGGCGCGGATGACGCTCGGCATCACGCCGGGGCTGGTGCGGCTTTCCGTCGGGCTCGAGGATCCGGAGGATCTGCGCGAGGATCTAGACCGGGCACTCGCCGCCGTCTGAGGCTGTCGGGGGGCGGCCGACGGGGGCCCGTTCGCGCGTCGCGGGGCGTGCCGCCCCGCGCCTTGCTCCGCCCACCCGCCAGCCTGCCCCCCACGCATTCCCCCGTGGGCCGCGCCGTTCCAGATGCGGTGCCCATCCCGGCCTCCCGCCGCGCGCTGAGCGGTCCGCTCGCGCAACAGGTTCCCGCCGCGCTGCACGGTCTCTCCGTCTCAGCCGCGGAGGGTATCATGAAGCCGGACGACATCAGGGAATTGCAGGCGATGCTGGCCCGGCTCGGCCTCTACCCGGGCGCGGAGGACAGCGTGCTCGGCAGCCGCACGCGTGCCGCCGTCGATGCCTGTCTCGGGCGGTTGCCAGCCGTGCCGGCGGGCGCGGCGCGCTGGCCCGCCTCCCGCCGGGCCGCCTGCTGCCGCGCGCTTCTCGCCGACGCCTTCGCGCGGATCGCGGCCGCGGGCCCTTGCGATGGCGCGCCGGGCGGCGCAGCCTCTCGCACCGGCAGGAGCGGCGGAGGACAGGCGGATGGTCGAGGTCGAATGGGCGCGCTTGAAGGCGCATGAGCTGCGGGCACGCGTGGCGGCGGGGGCCGCCGTCATCCTGCCTCTCGGCGCGACGGAGCAGCACGGGCCGCATCTGCCGGTAATGACCGACTGCCGCATCGGGCACGAGGTGGCGGTGCGGGCCGCGAAGAAAGCCGTGGCAGCGAAGCGCGACGTGCTGGTGGCGCCCGTGGTCTGGTCCGGGCTTTCGGAGCATCACATGGTCTTCGGCGGCACGTTCACGCTTCAGCCCGAGACCTTTCAGGCGCTGGTGGCGGATCTCGTCGCCTCCCTCGCGCGGCAGGGGGTACGCCATGTCCTCCTCTCCAACAGCCATGGCGGCAACATCCGGGCGATGCATGCCGCGGCCGAGACGGCGGCACAGCGCCTGCCCGTGACGGTCGTCGCCACGACCTATGCGGCCGAGGCGGCGGAGGAGATCGCCGCCCTCCTCGAGGATCAGCCCTCGCTCATGCACGCGGAGGAGGCGGAGACCTCCATGATGCTCGCGCTCGAGCCCGCGCTCGTGGATGCGTCGGACCTGGCGAGCCTCGCCGATGGGTCAGGGCCCGGCGCGCTGGCCGCCGGGCGCGCGTCTTTCCGCTGGCGCCCCTTCGCGCATGTCACGGCGAACGGGATCCGCGGCAACCCGGCGCGCGCGACCGTGGAGAAGGGTGAGCGCATCCTCGACGTCTCGGCCGAAGCGATCGCGGCGCTTCTTACCGACACCGCGCTCTGGGCGCCGGCGGAGGACCGCCGCGGCAAGGGCACGGGCGGCGTGCCCTTCCGCGCCGACTGATCTGGAGGGCGGCAGCGCCTAGCACCGCAGCGGTTGCGGCGTGGCCCGCCCGCGGGCTATGCGGGCCGCGCCGACAATCGAGAGGGGGCGCCCGTGGCCGCAAAGCAGGACCTCGCCAAGCATATTCGCACGATCCCGGATTTTCCGGTGCCGGGCGTTCAGTACCGCGACGTGACCACGCTCTTCGCCCACCCGCCGGCGTTTCAGAGCGCGGTCGACGCGTTGATCGCGGCCTATGAGGGCCGGGAGGTCGATGCCATCGCGGGCATGGATGCGCGCGGCTTCATCATCGGCGGCGCCATGGCCTACCGCATGGGGCTGCCCTTCGTGCCGATCCGCAAGAAGGGTAAGCTGCCCCACCGCACCATCGCCGAGGCCTACAGCCTCGAATACGGCGAAGCGATCGTGGAGATCCACCAGGACGCGGTCGAGCCGGGGGAGCGCGTCCTGCTGGTCGACGATCTCCTGGCCACGGGCGGCACGGCGATGGCGGGGGTGAAGCTCCTCCGCCGGCTCGAGGCGGAGGTCGTGGCCGCAGCCTTCCTCGTGAACCTGCCCGATCTCGGCGGGGAGAAACGGCTTCAGGACCTCGGCGTCGATGTCCTGAGCCTCTGCGCCTTCGACGGGGACTGAGAGCGGGTCGGCGCGGCCCGCAACGGCCTGCGGGCGCCCCGCGCGGTTTCCAAGAAACCGGACGTGCCGCCCCCTGGCGGGTTGCTGGCGAGGCGCGGGGGGCGGATAGTCGGGCGCCCGCCATGTCCCGCGCGACCGACACGCTCCCCGAGGATTCTTCCATGACCGAGCCTCAGACAACCGGCGCCGATCTCGTCGCCGCCCGCCTCGCCCGCGCGGGCGTCGCCCATGCCTTCGGCATTCCGGGCGGCGAAGTGGTGGCGATCATCGACGCGCTGGTGCGCCACGGCATCGACTTCCGCCTGGCGCGGCACGAGAATGCGGCGGGCTTCATGGCCGAGGGTGCATGGCACGCCACCGGGGCGCCGGGTGTGCTGGTCGCAACCGTGGGGCCAGGCATCGCCAATGCCTTCAACGTGGTCGCCAATGCCGAGCAGGACCGGGTGCCGCTGGTCGTAATCTCGGGCATGGTCGATCCGGCGGAGACGGCGACCTATACACACCAGATCTTCGACCACGGGCGTGCCTTCGCGGAGATCTGCAAAGCGTCAATCACGCTAACCGAAGGCGCGGTCGATGTGCAGGTGGACAAGGCGCTCCGCCTCGCGCTTTCGGGCAGGCCGGGCCCCGTGCATCTCGACCTGCCGATCCGCGTCGCGACCGCCGCCGCCGAGCCGCGCCATCGCGACCAGTTGCCCGCCGCGCCTGCCGCTCCGGCAGCGGGACCGGCGCTCGAGGCGGCGCGCGCGCTCTGGGCCGACGCGGAACGGCCCGTGGCCATCGCGGGGCTCGACGTGCTTGGCGAGCCGGGCGGGGCCGAGGCGGTGCGCGCGTTCGTCGAACGGTACGGCGTCCCGCTCCTCACCACCTACAAGGCCAAGGGCGTGCTGCCAGAGGATCATCCGCTCTCCCTCGGCGGGCACGGCCTGTCGCCCAAGGCGGACCGGATCGTGCTCCCGGTGCTGGAGGAGGCCGACTGCATCCTGTCGCTCGGCTACGACCCGATCGAGATGCGCACCGGATGGCGCCGGCCCTGGGACCCCGCGAAGGTGATCGAGTTCGTGCATGCGCCGAACGATCATGACATGCACGGCGCTGCGCATGGCTGGATCTGCTCCGTCGTGGCAGGGCTCGCGGCGCTCGAGGGTCATGGGCCGTCGGCCAACCCCGATGCCGGGGCGGCCCGCGCCGCCTCCGTGCGCGCCGCGCTGGCCGACGCGCTGGCGGCCACGCGGGACTGGGGTCCCGAAGTCGCGATGGCGGAGATGTTGGCGGCACTGCCCGCCGAGGCGGTCTCGACCGTCGACAGCGGCGCGCACCGCATCCTCCTCAGCCAGTTCCCCTTCGCCCGCCGTCCCCGCGCGCTCCTCCAGTCCACGGGCCTCTGCACCATGGGCTGCGCCTTGCCGCTGGCGCTGGGGCACAAGATAGCCGATCCCGCGCGCCCTGCCGTGGCCTTCATGGGCGATGGTTGCGCGGAGATGGTGCTGGGCGAGCTTGCGACGCTTCGCGACAGCGCGCTGCCCGTGGTCCTCGTGGTCTTCGTCGACGGCTCCCTCGCGCTCATCGAGCTCAAACAGCGGCGCGAGGGGTTGCAGAATGCCGGCGTCGACTACGCGCATCGTACGGACTTCGTTGCGCTGGCACAGGTCTTCGGCGGGCAGGGTATCCGCGTCACGGCGCCCGGCGATGCCGCGCGCGCGCTCGACCAAGCGCTCGCCTCGGACGTCTTCACCATCATCGAGGTCGCGATCCCCCGGCGCAGCTATGACGGGCTTCTGTGAGAGCGGTTTCCGAATCAACCGCCGTATCGACGTGTCGTATTGGGACATTCGGACTGTGGATTATCGGAATACAACGAATATTTGCGGTGTGTATGCAGTGATTGATGCGGTTTAAGCAAGGCTCATGAAGAATTAGGATTTCTGCGGACCGATTACTGCAACTTCAAGCAGAGCGGGCATTTCTGCGTAACAGCTGTCGCTACGCCTGCCAGGCCCACCTATAATTCTACCCGACGCACCCGGTTGTTTCGGGATAGAGCTTCCTCGCCCTGCGTCTCGCGTACTGCGTAGCCCGGCTTATCAGCGGGTCTCCCCCCCCGACGCCACTCGAGCCACCGCTCGGTGGCGTCTTCGGTTTCGGACCCGGAAATACTTATCGCGGCGCAGCCGATACTTCGACGATCACCTCGTTTCGCCGCAGGAAGCCGGGGGTCATGGGGTCGTTGTAATAGGCGAAGTCCACCGGCCCGGCCTGCCTCAGCTCCCGAGACGCGACCCAGGCGAGAAGCGCCTCCGTCTTCTCGCTGAGGAGCGCGTCGTCCGCCACGCCGCGAAAGCGTACGGCCGCCCGGCGCGCGGCGGGCAGCTCCCGCAGGCGGACGGCCTTGTCGGACGGCGCCGGCAGGTCCGCGAGACCACGGCCCGACGGCATGATGAAGCGCACGGCCCACGCCCGGCCCCCCTCCGGAGGTGCCGAGCCACCTCCCGCTCGGGCAGGCGCAGGCGTCTGCGTCACCGGTGCGGTCATCGCAATGCGCCCGCCTGGCCGGTTGCTGGCGAAGATGTAGCGCGCCAAGGGCCGGAAGCCGTGCTGGAGCGCCCGGTGCCGCGGCCCCTCGCGCACCACCTCGGCCACCACCAGGGGCGGGTACTGGCGAAGCTCGAACGCACCATCTTGACACTCGACGGTGTAGGCCGGGGTCTCGACGTCCTGCATCACGAAGATCCAGACCGCCCCCGCGACCACCGCGCCCGCCAGAACCGCTGCTGCCACCGCCATGCTCAGCGCCCCTCGATCATTTCGATCCGGATCGAGCTAGGGGCCGGGCCCCATCGAGCAATGCCGAATATGACGGAACAGTTGAAGAAATCGCGCTGGCCATACCGCACCTGCGAAGGATAGAACCGGCAAGGTCGCGTTCGCGGTTGCGGGTGCGAAATGGCCGACACGGAGAACACGGCATGGCGAGACGCGCCCGCCACGTGAAGAACGTCAATCTGGCGCTGCAGGGCGGCGGCAGCCACGGCGCCTTCACCTGGGGTGTCCTCGATCGGATCTTCGAGGAAGACCGGATCTGGATCGAGGCGATCAGCGGTACGTCCGCCGGTGCCATGAACGCCGTCGTCGCCGCGCAGGGCATGTATGACGGCCAGGCCGAGGGCGCGCGCAAGGCGCTCCACGAGTACTGGCGCGCGGTGAGCGAGGCCGGCGCGCACAGCCCGATCAAGCGCACGCCGCTCGACATGCTGATGGGCAACTGGTCGCTCGACACCTCGCCCACATACCTGTTCTTCGACCTGATGAGCCGGGTCGCCTCGCCCTACGAGACCAATCCGCTCGATCTCAACCCGCTGCGCGACCTGTTGGACGAGCAGGTGGATTTCGAGAAGGTCCGCTGCTGCACCGATATGGGCATCTACGTCTCGGCCACGAATGTGGAGACGGGCCGCGTCCGCGTCTTCAAGCGCGAGGAAATCACGCGCGACGCCGTCCTCGCCTCCGCCTGCCTGCCGCTGATGTTCAAGGCGGTGGAGATCGACGGGGAGCACTATTGGGACGGCGGCTTCATGGGCAACCCTGTCCTCTTCCCCTTCGTCGACGAGAGCCCGACCGAGGATATCGTGATCGTCCAGATCAACCCGGTCGTGCGCGAGGGCGTGCCGCAGACCGCACGCGAGATCGTCAACCGGATGAACGAGATCACCTTCAACGCCTCGCTCCTGCGCGAGCTGCGCGGCATAGACTTCGTGCGCCGGCTGAAGGATCAGGAGCATCTGTCGGACGAGTTCCGGGAGATGCGCGTCCATATCATCCATTCGCGCAAGCGCATGCGCCCCCTCGGTGCGTCGTCCAAGCTCAACAGCGAGTGGGCGTTCCTCCGCCATCTGTTCGACATCGGGCACTCGACCGCGGACAAGTGGCTGCGCGAGAATTTCGACGACATCGGCAAGAGGTCGACAGTCGACATCCGCCAGATGTTCCAGGGCACGGGCCCCTTCCGCGAGTGACCGGGGGCAGGCGCCGCGCGGGGCGCGCCCGGCTCCCGCGGACGGTTGGGACGGGCGGGCGCGGTGACAAGATCATGTCGATCCCCCACTCCGGCCGGGGGATGACGACGTAGGCTCAGCGCAGAGAGGCCGTCATGCAGCTCACGCTCACCGGGGCGCTCAGCGGGGATCTACCGCGCGACGTGATCCGGCGGATGAGCCTCGTGGGGCTCATCGCGTTCTTCACGCTGATCGACCTCTTCGCCGCCCAGGCGCTGGCGCCGCAGCTCACCGCCGCCTACGGGAGCGACACGGCGACGATGGGCCTTGCGCTCAATCTCGCGGCCGTGGGCATGGCGGTGGCGGGGCTCACGGTCGCCTGGTTCTCGGACCGTATCGACAGGCGGCTCGGCATCTGGGTCAGCCTCGCCGTGCTGGCGGTGCCGACGGCGCTTCTCGGCGTTGCGGACGACATTACCGTCTTCATGGTCCTGCGGATCCTCCAGGGCGCCTGCATGGCGACGGCCTTCACGCTGACCATGACCTGGCTGTCGGAGGAGTGTTCCGTCACCGCCGCCGCGGGCGCTATGGCGGGCTACGTGACGGGCAACGTCGCCTCCAATCTCTTCGGTCGTCTCCTCGCCTCCGAGGCTGCGGGGCTGATCGGCGTCTTCGACACCTTCTTCCTCTTCGCTGCGCTGAACCTGCTCGGCGCGCTCCTCGCGATCCTGGTGATCGGGGTGCGGAGCGATCGGCGGCCCCAGCCCTCTGGCCCGCCGCTGGCCGCATGGAAGGCGCATATGGCCAAGCCCGCGCTTCGCTCCGCCTTCCTCATCGGGTTCCTGCTGCTCTTCGCCTTCGTCGGCGTCTTCACCTATGTGAACTTCGCGCTGGTGGCCGAGCCCTATGCGCTCTCCCCCGAAAGCCTCGGTCTCGTCTACTTCGTTTTCCTGCCGGCACTGGTGACGACCCCGCTGGCCGGGGACCTCGTGAAGCGCCTGGGCGCGCGGCCTGTCTTCTGGCTCGCGGCCGGCGTCTCGCTCGCGGGGCTCTTCGCCACGCTCCTCGGCAGCCTCTGGGCGATGCTCGCCGGCCTGGCGGTCATCGGCATGGGCACGTTCCTGATGCAGGCCGCCGCCACCGCCTTCGTCGGCCGCACGGCGGAGACGAACCGGGCCGCGGCCAACGGCCTCTACCTCACCGCGTACTATGCCGGCGGGCTCGCGGGGGCCGTTGCGGTGGGCGCGGCCTACGAGGCGGGGGGCTGGCCCGGCGCCGCCTACACCATCGCCGCCGCGCTCGCTCTCGCCGCTTGGCTCGCCCGCGCGCTGGGGGCGGAGCGGACCGCCGGCGGAACGGGCTGAGGGAGGTCCGGCGCCGATCGATCACAAAGCGTGTACTCCGGCGGCGTCCGTTGCAGGCTGGCCGGTATCGAAGCGACCGCGCGCAGGCTATCGTCCCCTCAAGCAACGGCAAGCGGCAGGGCATGACGGCGGCAGCGCTCATCGATCTCGGCGAGGCCTATCTCATGCTCGGCGCCATCGTGGCCGCCGCCTTTCTCGTGCTCGGGCTCGACCGGGTAGAGCCGAATGCCCGCGGCGCCTACGCCTTCCGCGCGCTCCTGGTCCCCGGACTTATGCTGATCTGGCCCATCGTCCTCTGGCGCTGGCGGATGACCCTGCGGGGCGAGGCGGAGATTGCCCGCCATCGCCCGCCCCTTGCCATGCAGGACCGCCTCGCCCTCGCGCTGGCCGTCGCAGCCCCGCTGCTCCTCCTCGCCGCCCTCGCCATGAAGCCCCACGGGCCCGAGGCGGCGTCGCCGGTGCTGGTGGAGGCACCGCGATGAGCGTCGCGTACATCCCCGTCCAGTGGACGCGCGCGAAGTGGTTCTACGATGCGGCGCTCGTGGCGTTCGTGATCGTCTATGTCGCCCTCTTCCTCACGCTCGGCCAGGCGGCGGCGCCGCAGACCCGGCCGGTCGATGGCGCGATCCTGAATGCCCGGGCGCTCGGCACCTGCGCGTTCTTCATGCTCTCTGCGATCCTGGCCATCGGCCCCGCCGCCCGGCTCGACCGGCGCTTCCTGCCGCTCCTCTACAACCGCCGGCATTTCGGGGTGTTGACGGCGCTCGTCGCCCTCGGCCACGCGATGTTCGTGATCGACTGGTACTTCGCCTTCAGCCCGACACCGAAGCTTGAGGGGCTGCTGATCGCGAACATGGCCTTCGACCGGTTCATCGGCTTTCCCTTCGAGATCCTGGGCGCCTTCGCCCTCGTCGTCCTCGGCATCCTCGCGGCGACCAGCCACGACTTCTGGCTTAGCTTCCTCGGCGCCCCGCTCTGGAAGCGGCTGCACCTCCTCATCTACCCCGCCTATCTCGCCGTCGTGGGCCACATCGCCCTCGGCGCGCTCCAGTCGCAGGATAACGCCTTCTTCGCGGCCGCCGCCGTGCTTTCGGCCAGCGGCGTCGCCGCCTTGCACCTTGCGGCCCGGGGTCTCGCCGCCGGCGCGGCGGCGGGGGCGTGGGTGCCCGTCCCCTCCGCCGACGCCATCGAGGAAGGCCGCGCTCACATCGTGCGCTTCGCCGACGGCACGCGCGCCGCCGTCTTCCGTCATGAGGGTCGGCTCGGTGCGCTCTCCAACGCCTGCGCACACCAGAACGGGCCGCTGGGCGAGGGACGCATCCTCGACGGCTGCGTCACCTGCCCCTGGCATGGCTTTCAGTACCGCCTGGTCGACGGCTGCTCCCCGCCCCCCTTCACCGAGAAGGTGCCGACCTATGACCTGCGCCGCGCGCCCGATGGCCGCGTGGAGATCGCGGCCAGCCCCAACCCTCTCGGCGCCCCCGGCGCTCAGGTCCCGGTCGTGGCTCCTGCGGCGGAGGATAGGGCGTGACCGAGAAGCCGGAGGCCCCATTCTTCGTCGGCTATCTCCCGGTGCCCGCGGCGCTCCGGCCCTTCATCGCCCTTGCGGCGGGTGCCTTCCTGCTGGCGGCCCTCCTCCTCGGCTACTGGGTCGCCGCCACGATGCCGGATCCCGGACCCGCCCGCTTTCGCTTCGATCTGGGGCGACAGACGGTGACGGGCGTGCTGCTCGAGGGCGCCTATCCGATCCTCCGCGTGACCGAGGGCAATAAGCACGTGCCGGCGGGCCATACCCTCATGCTCTCGGGCGGCGGAAAGACCGGCGTGCAGGAGCGGGCGGCACCCCATCTCGGGCAGCTCGTCACGCTCTCCGGCGTCCTCCTCCAGCGCGGGCCACTTGATATGCTGCAGGTCCGCGGCGCGGCGGAGGGGCTCTTGCCAGCGGATGGCCCACCGCCCGCGCTCGACGGTCCCGAAGCCCTGGGGCGCTGGCGGCTGACCGGCGAGCTTTGCGACGGCAAGTGCTACGCTGGCGCCATGCGCCCGGGCCGCGGCCTCAGCCACAAGGCCTGCGCCAATTTCTGCGTCATCGGCGGCGTGCCCATGGTCTTCGTCGCCACCGCCCCCATACCCGGCGCCGGCCCGAACGGGGATTTCCTGATGGTCACAGGGCCCGAGGGCGGCAGGGTTCCCCAGCGCCTCCTCGACATGAGCAGCATGCCCGTCACGCTGGAGGGCGCGGTCGAGCGGGTGGGTGACCTCCTCATCTTGCGCGTCGATCCCGTCACCCTTCGCCCTGCGGGAGAGGGGAGATGAGTGGCCCCGACGAAGATCTTGCAACCCCCGACCGCTCCGCGCCGCGGCTATTGCTCCTCGCGGCCATCGCCGGCGCGGCACTCGCCTTCGGCGCGCTCGCCCTTGCGGACTGGCTGGTGGGAGAGATCCCCGGCGTGGCGGCCGAGCTTCCCGGCGGCGCGCGGCGCACCCTCTCCGTCCTGCGCTACCCCGCGGCCTTCGTCGCCCTCGTCCTCACGCTCTCGCTCGGTGCGGGGCTCATCGACCGACTCCTCTCCCGCCTCCACCGCTGACGAAGCGCCACACACAGATCGCGTATCCGTGATTCCGGCCTCTCGCATTCATCTCCCGTTAGCATTGGGGACCGCACAGTCCCCGGTCGACGAGGGAAGGCACGGGTGATCATGTGGCCGAGTTTCTGTTCTCCGCGGGCGGATACGCACCGCATGGCTACTGCCTTGCGTGGGAGCCGACGCTGCTCTGGCTCCACATCATCTCCAACGCGCTGATCGCGCTCGCTTATTTCACCATTCCCATCGCGATGTTCCGCGTCGTCTCCCGTCGCCGCGATCTGCCGCGGCGGGAGCTTGCCTGGCTCTTCGCCGCCTTCATCCTGCTATGCGGGGCGACCCACGCCGTCTCGATCATGACGTTCTTCGTGCCGATCTATGGCTTCGAGGGGGTGCTCAAGGCCATCACCGCCGCGGTATCGACGATCGCCGCCGTCATGCTCTTCCGCCTCGGGCCCGAGCTTCTGAGGATCCCGGGGCGCACTCAGCTTGTCGAGGCCAATGCCCGCCTCGCCGCCGAGGTCGCCAACCGTCGCGAGGCGCAGGAGGCGCTGCGCCGCACCAACGCGGAGATCGAGGCGCGGATCGCCGAGCGCACCCGCCTCCTGCGCGAGAGCGAGGAGCGCTACCAGCTTGCCATCGATGGCTCATGGGAGGGGGTTTGGGACTGGCGGATCGAGGACGACACCACGATCTGGACCGATCGCAACCGGGAGCTCCTGGGCTACACGCGCGAGGCCTTTCCCGACCGGATGGCGAGCTGGCGGGATCGTATCCATGCGGAGGATCTGCCCGGCGTGGAAGCGGCACTCCACCGCCATCTCGAGGATGGGGAGCGGTTCGAGCGGCGCTACCGCATCCGTGCTGCGGATGGCAGCTGGCACTGGTGGGAGAGCCGCGGTACCGCCCTCCGCGACGCGGGCGGGCGCGCTGTCCGCATGCTCGGCATCAACCGCGACGTCACCGATGAGGTCGCCCGCGCCGAGGAGCTGAGCGCGGCGCGGGGCGCGAACGAGGCCAAGAGCGCCTTTCTCGCGCGCATGAGCCATGAGCTGCGGACCCCGATGAACGGCGTGATCGGCATGGCCGACCTGCTGCGCAGCTCGAAACTCGGCGAAGAACAGCGCATTGCGGTCGAGACCATCGTGCGCTCCGGCGAGAACATGCTGGAGATCATCAACGACGTGCTCGATCTCTCGAAGGTCGAGGCCGGCGCGCTCGAACTCGCATCGCAGCGGGTAGACCTCCACGAACTGATCGAGGATATCGGCGCGCTCCTCGCGCCCTCGGCCCGCAGCAAGGGGCTCGAGCTCGTGGTCGATCTCGACTGCTCGATGCGCGGCGTCTTTCTGGCCGACCGGATGCGCCTCCGCCAGATCGTCACGAACCTCGTCGGAAACGCGGTCCGCTACACCGACGAGGGACATGTCACCATCGGCCTCGGCTCCGGCGGAGAGGCGGTGGAGGATGCCGATGCGCAGGGCGAGGAGGTGATCATCACCGTCAGCGACACCGGCCCCGGCATCCTTCCTGCGGATCGGGAGCGTATCTTCTCCACCTTCGCGCAGGGCGGCACCGCCGATCAGCGTGAGGGCGGGACGGGCCTCGGGCTCGCCATCTGCCGCCAGCTCTGCGTTGCCATGGGCGGCGGGATCGAGGTGAGCTCCACGCCCGGCGAGGGCGCCGTCTTTACCTGTCGCCTGCGCCTGCTCCCCGCGCCTGCGGAACCGTCGAAGGACGCACCGGCGGATGTCGGCGCGCCGATGGCCGGCGCCGGCCGCGCGGTCGTCGTCGCGCGCAATCCCGACAAGCGGCTCGCGCTGCAGCGGCTCCTCCGATGCTGGGGCTGGGAGGTCGACACGAAGGCGGGGATCAACGGGCTCGGCGGGGACCCGCCCGGGGCCGTCCCCGCAATGGTCGCCCTCCTCGACGAGACGGCGCTCGCGCCCGAGCCGGCACAGGCGCTGACCCGGCTCGGCCCGGATACCGCACCATGCTTCATTCTCCCGCCCGACAGCATGCTGATCGAGAAGCTTCGCGTCGCGCATCCCTGCATGCCGATCTGCGGCGATCCCGTGCGCGCAGCCTCCCTGCGCAAGGCCCTCGGCCGCATGGTGGCAACCTCCGCAACCGCGCAGGCGCCGGATGAAGGTTCCCTGGCGAGTGTCGAGCCCGCCGACCGGGGCGCAGGCGCCGTCGAGGACGAGCCGGTGCAAATGTCCGGCGTCTTCGGCAGTCATGCGGCCGAGGAGCTCTCCGCCGCCCAAGCCACAGACGCGCGCGCAGAGCCTGAAGCCCTGCCCGACCGCGCGGCGCAAGTATCCGGCGGCGCGGGCATGGACGACGAGCCGGCAGTGGCGGAGGATGCCGCCGCGCAACATGCCGGCGACGCACCGCCCGTCGCCCGGGATCGACAGGCCGTCGTGTTGGTGGCGGAGGACAACAAGATCAATCGCCTCGTCATCGCCAGCATGCTCGAGGGCCGGGTCGGCAGCCTCGTCTTCGCCAATACCGGGAGGGAGGCGGTCGATCTATGGCGCGAGCACCGCCCCGCGCTGATCTTGATGGACCTGCAGATGCCGGACATGGACGGCTACGCTGCGACGCGGGCGATCAGGCAGGAGGAGGCGCAGAGCGGTCATCACCGAACGCCGATCATCGCGCTCACGGCCAACGCGATGGCCGATGACCGGCAACAGACGATCGAGGCGGGCATGGACGACTTCATCGCCAAGCCGGTGCGGCAAGAGCAGCTCATCGAGCTCACGGACCGTCGTCTCGCAACCCACGAAAGCTCTACTGCCGCCAAAGCATCCGTATCCGCGGCAGGAGGCGGATGAGGGCCGCGCCGTCACCCATCCGGCGCTCCCATCACGCCACCGCGCCCGAGGTCGTCATTGCCGTGGGACCATGGCTGGGGCGGCAGGATTCGAACCTGCGCATGGCGGTACCAAAAACCGCTGCCTTACCGCTTGGCTACGCCCCAATCGCCCCTGTCTTAGGCCGCCGGCGTGGGAGCGACAAGCCCGACGGGGCCACCGGCCCAGCGGTGCGGCGGCCATCCCAGGCCCTTCGTTATCCCGCTTGCGAACAGCGGTCGTCGGTGCATCTCGGGCCAGCCGACCGCCGCTGCCTTCGACAGGGTGCTTCGCGGTTCGCTGAGCGCCCTTCGCCGCATGACCACCCGGGCCGAGAGACGGATCTGCGCCCTTGCGCCGGGCGCGGCGCCCGCGTATATCGCCCCAGCGCTGGATCGGAGTGTAGCTCAGCCTGGTAGAGCACTGTCTTCGGGAGGCAGGGGCCGCAGGTTCGAATCCTGCCACTCCGACCATCACTTTCAACGACTCAGTCGCGGCGCACGCCTATCGCCATCTCCGAGGTGTCTCGGAGATGGCGAGTCGGTGGGGTGCCAGGCGACGCTTTACGTTCATGCGGACAGCCGCCGTTCAATCGCAAACTCCCTGGCCAACAAGAGCCAATGATCGAAGCGAAGCCGTGTACGGCTTCAGCGCTGCAAGCGGTTCTCGAGCGCCGACGTTTTCGAAGCAGGGAAGACGCCGCAGCTCGTTGCATCGGCCAGCAGACGGAGCCGCTGCGACAGGTCTCAAGCAACATCCAGATTGACGGATAAGGGCGCCGCTCGGTTCTTCGGTTGATGTCTCGAAACCAGGGCCGCCGCGCTCGAATCTGACCTTGCCGGGGAACATCCCGACCTGCACCTATCCATGAGGGCCGGCTCGAGGATCTGGTCGCCTCCCATCAGCTCCGTCAAATCGCGCACGCTGCTGTCGGGGAGGATGAGGATGACGCTGCGGCCGTAGCGAAAGGTCGCGGGGCGGCAAATCCATGGCGACCACGCCGGCAGGTCGCTCGGCCGCGCTGGCGCAGCCCAATGCGATCAACCGATCGCATGTGAGGTCGATGTTGGGTTTGGGCGCGCTCTTCGCATCGAAATTCCAGGGGTCGTTGATCGCCACCACGGCGAGAACTCCTTGGATCTCCGGGGAATGTCACGCCACCGGCACGTCGATGATCGCCTGCATCCGCTTGCCGACGTGCCCGAGCGGTGGCGGGGCATGAAACGATCATCGTATGCGCTCTCATAGTGGGCTGGTCGATCGGTAGCCTGTCCTCGGTGGCGCGCTGGCTTGTCACTGCCGATCACCGCAGCCGGAAACTGCGCGTAGTGGACCTGAACCTGGGCGCGGACTGGTGTCTCGACCCATCGCCCCGCCCGAACATGCCGCGCAGGGTGATCTTCTTCCAGTAGCGTTGCGCGGACCGCAGGCTGCCGTCGCAGCGGGGTAGCCGACCAGCGAGGCGTGAAGCGCCGCCAGATCGACCGCGCCGCTCACGGTTCGGATGTACCACCGCTCTGTCGCCTTCGAGACCGCCGCCGGCTCGCAGAGCTGGCCATTTCATCCGTGCACAGCGCCCCTCTTCATGTGTGTCACGCGATACCGCACCGCATCCCTCGCTCACACCGAGACATCGGGCGATCGCAGCTGCTGGCGCTCCCCGCGCTTCTAAACCCCGATCTTCATGCGAGCCTCTTCGCGAAGCTGGCCTATCGGTCGCCCCCGACATCGACCGCTTGAGGTCTTCTCGGCTGGACGCGGCGATCCGCGATACTGAGTGTCGCCCCAGCCCGCCTGTCGCGCGTCGCCTCATGACCGGTCGGCGATGTCTGGATCAGCCGGGCCGCATGCCAAGCCTGGCGTAGGAAGGATGCCGGGCCGCTACCCTCGGAAACGCGCCGGCTCAGGCCTTATCGGTTGAGGACGCGCGGCGGAAGAAGCTCGGGGTCATCTCAGTTTCGACGAGGCGATGGCCAAGCCTTGGCCAGCATCGGTCCGGAGACGGCGGCGCGCGCGACGAATGAGCGCCTGCACGGATAGGGGTATAGCCATTGCGAAACGCGCAGCCGCGGGCCTCGCATAACGGAACCATGCTCTCGCGAAGGCGCAGCTGTCGGATGACGGGCCAAGCCTATGCGGCAGGGCTGCGCTCGCCCGTTTTCGTGCTGCGATCCTTCGACAATGCTTGGATGGCGCGGGCGAGCAGGGCGCCCGGGCGCTCGCCGCGCATGCGGGTGGCGCTGCCGAAGGAGGCCGTGATTGTCGCGACGGGCTGGCGGGTCTGGGTGCTGATCATCGTCATCTCCCCGACGCTCTCACGCAGGGTGCGCACCACCTCATACGCACTCGTCACGTCCCGGTTGCGCGCGAGAAGGGCGAAGCGGTCCGTGTCGAGCCTGACTGCCACGTCCCCGTCCCGCTGTGCCGCGCGCAGGAGGGAGGCGCAGCGATTGAGCACATGCTCCGCGGGCTTTCGGCCGAAGCGGGCAACGAAATCGTCATAGCCGTCGAGCTCGAGCAGGATGAGGCTGAGCGTCTGACCCGCCTTCTCCGCCTCCGAGCCGAAGCGGGGCAGAGCATCCTCGAAGAAGCGCCGGTTCGGCAGCTGCGTGACCGGGTCGAGCAACACGCTCTGGCGCAGCTCGCGCAGTTCCCGCTGCATCGCCAGCATCTGCGTGCGCATGGTCTCGAGCCCGCCACCGAGGTTGGCGATAGCGCGCACATGCTGCTGCGTCTCACGCCGAAGCTCGGCCAGCACGCGCTGCTTTGCGACAGGGGTCGGCGCCTTCTCGAGCGCGCGGTCTGCCTGCTCGATCTTGTAGGCCAGCGCCTCGCCATGGGCCGCGCCGCCCTCCACGAGGTCGATCACCTCGGCCAGGTCCTCGCCCATGCGCGACCCGATCCGCTCGACCCCGTCGTTGATGCTTTCGGGCGACAGATGCGCCTGGTACAGCTCGTTGATGAGCGTGAGCGGCACGTCGCCCGAGGCCAGCGCCTCGTCGATACGCGCGCGCACCGCATCGTTGCCACCGCTCACATAGGTGTACCAGACCTCATAGGCCCGCGGGAAAGGCGGTACCCGATAGCGTTGCGCGAGGTCCAGCGCGCGGTTGGCCAGCACCCGCGCCTCGGCGAATGGCGACTGCTCGCGCTCCATGACAGGTCCCTCTCACCACGCTGCGGACCGCCCCCTTGCGGCCCCCGTCGCCACCGTCATAGCGCGCGTAGGTAAGCAGTCGGTGAAGCTGCAGCCGGGATCGACGATATCGCTGGGCCCGATCGCGCGGCGGCGTGGCGCCACCCGTCCACAGTCGCGCCGCCAATCGGCCCGGCCGCCGCGAAAGCGCCCTGCCCCTGACCGTCAACGCCGCTCGAAGAGCTTCTCGAGCTGCACACGGCCGAGGCGCACGGAGGTAGGGCGCCCGTGGTTGCAGCGCTGCGCCCCCGGCGTCGTCTCCATCTCGCGCAGGAGCGCATCCATCTCCGGGACCGTCAGTCGCCGCCCTGCGCGCACCGAGCCGTGGCAGGCCATGCGTGAGAGCACGGCGTCGAGCCGCGCCTCCAGGCTCTCGGCCGTGCCGCTTTCCTCGAGCCCGTCGGCCACGTCGCGGAGGAGGGCGGCGGGACAGGCCTCGCCCAGAAGCGCCGGCACCGCCCGCACGCAGACCGCGCCCGCGCCGAAGGCCTCGACTTCGAGGCCAAGCTCCAGCAGGAGCGCGGCCGCATCGATCACGGGCCCCGCCTGATGGCCAAGCTCGACGATCTCGGGGATCAGCAGCGCCTGGCGCGGCACGCCATGCTCGGTCCGTGCCCGTTTCAGCCGTTCCAGCACCAGCCGTTCATGCGCGGCATGCTGATCGACGAGCACGATGCCCTCTGCAGTCTCGGCCAGGATATAGGTCTCGTGAAGCTGCGCCCGTGCAGCGCCGAGGGGCAAGTTGAGCGCACCGTCCTCGGACGGGCAGTGCGCCCGCGCGCTCCCGGCTGGCGCGCGCATCGCATCAAGGCTCGGCTCGCCACCGGCGGTGGGCATCGGCGGCAGCGGCGCCTGCAGGGCCGCAGCCTCCGCGAATCCCTCCGGCCCGGGGCGACCGGCGCCCGCAGGCGGCTTCCACTCGCCCCAGCGCGCGCCCGGCCGCCGCAGGGGGGAGGTATGGGCATGGGTCGGGATGCGGTCGGCGGCACCCACCGGTCCGGTTTCCGCAGCACCTCCGCCACCGGGGTCGATCATGCCGCCGAGTGCCGCGTCGGTCAGCCCGTGCCCCGTCAGATGCCCGGCCTCGGCAAGCGCGCGGCGGAGCGCCGTGACCACCAGCGCGCGGGCCGTTGCCGGATCGCGAAAGCGCAGCTCCGCCTTGGCCGGATGCACGTTGATGTCTACAGCCTCGGGCGGGCAGTCGAGCCAGAGCACCGCCACCGGATGGCGGTCCCGCGCCAGGAAGTCGCCATAGCCCGCGCGCAGCGCCGAGAGCAGCAGCCGGTCCCGCACCGGCCGGCCGTTAACCACCAGGTACTGATGCACGGCCGCGCCCCGCGCGATGCCGGGCAGCCCCGCCAGCGCCGCCAGCCGCAGCCCCTCCCGCTCCGCATCGACCGCGACGGCGTTCTCGGCAAAGCCGCCGCGGATGAGCCGGTCCGCCCGTGCGCGCCGCTGCGCCGCCAGCGGGCCCGTCTCGGGCGGGTAGTCGAAGACCCGCCGCGGCGCGCCGTCGCCGCTCGCATCAAGGAGCGTGAAGCCGACGCCGGGGGCGGCCAGTGCCATGCGCCGCATCGCCTCGCCCACCGCCTGCGCCTCGGCCCGGGGGCTCTTGAGAAAGCCGAGCCGCGCGGGCGTGGCGGAAAAGAGATCGCGCACTGTCACGGTCGTGCCCGGCGCCCGCGCCGCGGGGCGCACCGGCCCGGGCGCGCCGCCTGCCACCGCGATGGCCGCCGCCTCCGCGGCGCCCCGCGCCCGCGTCACGATCTCCAGCCGCGCCACCGCCCCGATGGAGGGCAGCGCCTCGCCGCGAAAGCCGAGGGTCCGGATGTTGACCAGATCGCTGCCGTCGATCTTGGAGGTGGCATGGCGGGAGAGCGCGAGGGCGAGTTCCCCGGCCGGGATGCCCGCGCCGTCGTCCTCCACCCGGATGAGCGACCGCCCCCCGTCGGCCAGCGTCACCTCGATCCGCCGCGCGCCCGCGTCGAGCGCATTCTCCACCAGCTCCTTCACCGCCGAGGCCGGACGCTCGACCACCTCGCCCGCCGCGATCCGGTTCTGCGCCGCCGCGTCGAGCTGGCGGATCGGCCGGCGAAGCGGTGCTGCGTCTGTGGGCGGCTGGAAGAGGTCGTTCACGATATAGCGGTCCCTGATTGACGGACCACTATCCATAGCATCCCGAAGACCGAGGGCCAAGCGTAACACGCCGCCGCCGCCCGTCGCCACGGGCGCCAACGTCGAAGGGCGCCGCGAGTGCCGCGCGGCCAGGGGTGCAAGGGTAGACGCGGCGCCTGGAGGCGCCCGCAGGGGATCCCGCGCCGCGCCTGGAAAAAGATCCGGCGCGGCGCGGGGTGTGGGTCAGAGGCCGGCCGGCTGACCGACCACCACTGTCGAGAGCGCATCCGCATCGAGAAGCCGGGCGGCCACCCGCCCGATGTCCTCCACCGTCACGGCATCGACCAGACCGTTGCGCTCGGCGATGTAGTCGAGGCCGAGCTCGTACTGCTGCGCCGCGACCAGAAAGCCCGAGATCTTGCCGTTCGAATCGAAACGCAGCGGAAAGGCGCCGGTCAGGTACTGCTTGGCGTTCGCCAGCTCCTCCTCCGTCACGCCTTCCTCGGCCATGCGCGCCCATTCGGCCCGGATCACCTCGAGGCTCTCCCCGATCCGCTCGTTCGCCGTTTGCACCTGGCCGACATAGAGCGGCGCGCCGTCGATATCGGCGAGATAGGAGTAGACCCCATAGGCCAGACCGCGCTTCTCCCGCACCTCCGTCATCAGGCGCGAGGAAAAGCCGCCGCCGCCCAGGATGTAGTTCATCACGAAGGCCGGGATGTAGTCCGGATCGTCCCGCGGGATGCCCTGCTGGCCGAAGACGGCGACCGATTGCGGAATGTCGAGGCTCACCACCACCACGCCCGGCGGTGGCACGCCTTCCGGGTCGTCCGGCAGCGCTGCTGCCTCGGGCGCGATCTTCGGCAGACCCGTCAGCATCGCATCCACGATCCGGCCCGCCCGCTCCGCATCCACGGCGCCCACCACGGCAATATGCGCCCGGTCGAGCGTCATCAGCTTCGCGCGCTGCGCCACCAGGTCGTCGCGGGTGATCGCGCCCACGCTCTCAGCCGTCCCGCTCACCGGGCGGCCATAGGGGTGTTCGGGGAAGAGACGGTTATAGAACGCCTTGCTCGCCTGGGCGCCCGGATCCGTCTCATCTGCCGCGATGCCGGCCAGCACCTGCGTGCGCACGCGCTCGATGGCATCCGGATCGAAGCGCGGCTTCGTCAGCCGGTCGTTGAGAAGGGCGGCCGACGCCTCCAGGTTCTCCGCCAGCATCTGCGCGCTCACGCTCACGCTGTCGCGCCCGGCGGAAAAGCCGAAGCGGGCGTTGAGCGCGTCTGCGGCCTCGGCCGCCGCCACCGCATCGCGGTCTGCCGCGCCCTCGTCGAGCAGGCCCATTGTCAGCCGGCTGACACCGGCCAGGCCTTCGGGGTCGAGCCGCGCGCCGCCCTCGAAGCTGATATCGACCGAGACGATGGGGATCGTCGGCGCCTCGAGATGCCAGAAGACCTTGCCGTTCGGACTGGTCTGTTCCGTCACCGGCAGGGAGAACTCGGCATCCGCCGCAAGGCCTGGCGCGGGTGCGAGGAGCGGCGCGGCCAGAAGCGCCGCTGCCAGCGCCGCCGATACCGCCATGCCTGTCGGGCGGGTAAGGATCGTCATGCTCATCCTGCCTTCTCCTCGCTCTGCGTCAGCCGGCCGGTCACCGAGGCCTCGATCCGCAGAAGCTCGCTCGCCACGCGCTTCACATCCTCCGCCGTCACGGCGTTCATCAGCTCGGGCCAGCTATGGAGGTCCTCGACACTCAGGCCCAGCACCGCCGCGTTGCCATAGGTACGGGCGAGGCCGGACTGGTTGTCGAGCGAGTAGAGATGGTTCGCCCGCGCCTTGCGCTTCACGCGCTCGAGCTCGGCTGCCGTCGGCCCCTCGGCGGCGATGCGCGCGAGCTCCGCGTCCAGCGCCTCTTCCACCTCGTCGAGCGTGCGTCCGGGCTTGGACGCCGCATAGATGCCAAAGGTCGTCGTGTCCTTCGCCGTCGGAATGTACCAGGCCGAGGAGCCGACCGCCGGGCCGTCCCCGAATTCGAGCGCCTGGGTGAATCGGGAGGTCTTCCCGTCCGCCAGCACGTCCGCCAGGATCGAGAGCGCGGCTGCGTCTTCCTTGGTCCCGGGTCCGTAGGCCGGCACCTTGTAGTAGCGGATCACATAGGGCTGACGCACCCGCGGGTCGCTCATGGCGAGGCGCCGGGGCGCGAGCTGCGGCGGCTCGGACGGCCGGGCCTCCGGTGGCCGGCCAGAGGGCGCGAGCGGCCCGTAATGCTCCTCGGCCAGCGCACGCACCTCGGCCGGGTCCACGTCGCCCGCAACCACCAGAACCGCGTTGTCCGGCGCATAGAACCGGTCGTAGAACGCCTTGGCGTCCTTGAGGTTCAGCTCCTCGATCTCGTGGCGCCAGCCGATGATCGGCACGCCATAGGGATGGTTGAGGTAGAGGGCGGCGCGCAACTGCTCCCCGAACAGGTTGCTCGGGTCGTTATCCGTCCGGCTGTTGCGCTCCTCCAGGATCACGTCCCGCTCGGTCGCCACCAGATCGTCGTTGATCCGGAGGTTCTTCATGCGGTCCGCTTCCATGCCCATCACGATCCCGAGCCTGTCGGACGCGATGCGCTGGAAATAGGCCGTGTAGTCCCAGGAGGTGAAGGCGTTGTCCTGCCCGCCGTTCTGGGCCACGACCTTCGAGAAGCCGCCCTCCGGGATCTTGTCGGTCCCCTTGAACATCAGATGCTCGAAGAAATGCGCGATCCCGGACTTGCCCCAAGGCTCGTCCGCCGCGCCGACCTTGTACCACACCATATGCGTGACGACGGGAACGCGGTTGTCCTCGATCACGATCGCCTGCATGCCGTTCTCGAGCGTGAAGGTTGTGACCGGCGGAAAGGGCCAGTCCGCGTCACCGGCCGCGTCTCCCGCCGGCGCTGCTTCGGCCACGGTCGCCTTCTCCGCCTCGGCCGTGGCGCCCGCGGTGCTTTCGCCGAAGGCAGGAGCCGTCGCCAGCAGCGCAGTCAGCGCCATGGCCGCCCCGAGCGCGAGGCTCGTGAGCGGGAGTGCTGCGCGCGGCGCCTCAGCGAGCACGGCGGTTGAGGTCTCGGCCGGCCGGCATGGCGGTGCCGCGGACGGGTGGGTCAGGCGCATGCGTCTTCTCCCTCGGATACGATCCCGGGAGAGATAGGGGGAGAAGGTGGCTAAGTCAGGCCCGGCGCGCGCATTGCCGCGCCGTGGAAGGCCGCGAAAGCCCGCCGCTCGCGGAAATGTCAGCGCGCCGCCGTCCCTCAGCCGTCGGCGTCGGCCGCTGGGGCCGCATCCGGATCGGCCGTTGCGGTCGGATCGTTCGGCGCGGGTATCCCGGTGCGCTGCAGGCGCTGGCTCTCGGGCACGGGCTCGATCACGTCCTCCGGATCGAAGGCCGGCGGTTCCGTCAGCCCGATGACCTCGAAGATGCTCGGCGGCTCGTAAGGCCCGTCGGCCTCCGCCTCCGCCGCGGCCACCGCATCGGCCTCCAGCGTCGAGCGGATATCGCCGTCCGCGCCCGTCGCCGCCGCACCGACCAGCACCTGCTCGCCCCGGCTCGGGCTGGTGGCCACACCGGCCGATCCCGCACCCGCGCCCAGAAGCGCTGCCTGCGCGTCGCGGTTGGGATCGGGCTCAAGCGGCGAGGGCACGCCCGGCCGCGGCTCGGGCAGCGTCTGCACCCCCGCCGTCGTCCGCACCTCGGGCGGCACGTAGAGCGGTGCGCGGGCGACCACCTTGAACTCGTCCGGCGAGGGCTTCTTCTTGGCAAAGACGTCGAGCGGGCTGCCGATCTTGTCGCAGCCGCCCAGCGCCGCGGCCCCCGCGAGGAGTGCCGCCATGGCAGTGAGGCGTCCGGTCATACGCATTTCCTTTCCTCCGTCCGCCGCGCGGCTCATGCCTTCCAGGCGATGAGCACCGCGCCCGCGAAGATCGCCACATCGGCGATGTTGAAGGCGTAGGGGTTGGCAATACCGCAACAGCTCATGTTGAGAAAGTCCGCGACTGCGCCGTATTGCAGGCGATCCCAGGCATTGCCGAGCGCGCCGCCGATTACGATACCCGCTCCGAAGGCCACCGCGCGCTGTCCCTTCTGCGGCGCGCGCCGTCCCGCCCACCAGAAAAGCCCCGCCGAAATGCCGATGGCCAGCACGATCAGCCCCCAGCGCATCACCTCGGGCGGCGCGAAGGTCAGCCCGAAATTGATCCCCTCGTTCCAGGCCATCACGAAGTTGAGGAACGGGTCGACCACCTCCATGCGCCCCAGCCGCGGCAGGTCGATGATGTCGATCACCGCCCATTTCGTGAGCCGGTCGAGCAGAAACACGATCCCGGCCGTCCACAGGATGAGCCGCATGGAGGGGGCGAGGCGCGCCATCGCCATCATCGGCAGGGTGGGGTTCCACCCCACCGCTCGTCTCGGCCCGGGCGCATGGCGCGGCCGACCCGCGCCCTAAGCCAGGACCACATCGCAGCGCCCGCAAACCGCCTCGTGCCGGTGCCGGCCCACATCCGGCAGGATGCGCCAGCAGCGCGCGCATTTCTGGCCGGGCGCCTTCTCGAACAGCACCCCGATGGTCGGCTCCTCCAGCCGGAACGCCCCCGCCGGCGCTGCGCCCTCGCGCAGTTCGAGGCCGGACGTGATGCAGAGCTCCGCCATGTCGACGCTGCGTGCCGCCGCCGCCGTCTCCGCGTCCTCGACGAAGAGGATGGGAGCCGCTTCCAGCGACGCGCCGATGGTCTTCTCCCGCCGCTCGATCTCGAGCGCGCCCAGCACCACGCGCCGCGCCGCCCGGATCTTGGCCCATTTCGCCGCCAGCGCCTCGTCGCGCCAATCGGCCGGCGTCTCGGGGAAATCCGTGAGATGCACCGAGCTCTCCGCGCCCGGGAACCGCGCCAGCCACACCTCCTCCATCGTGAACACCAGGATCGGCGCCAGCCAGCGCGTCAGCCGGTGGAAGAGCGCATCCATCACTGTCCGCGCCGCCCGCCGCTTGGGGCTGTCCGCCGCGTCGCAATAGAGGCAGTCCTTGCGCACGTCGAAATAGAAGGCCGAAAGGTCGGACGTGACGAACGAGAAGAGCCGCGAGAACACCCCGTCGTAGTCGAAGGCCCGGTAGCGCGCGCCAACCTCCGCATCGAGTTCCGCGAGGCGATGCAGCACCCAGCGCTCGAGCTCCGGCATCGCCGCCGGCTCGACGCGTTCGTCCTCGGAGAACCCGTCGAGCGCGCCCAGCAGGAAGCGGAAGCCATTCCTCAGCCGCCGATAGCTGTCGGCCGTGCCCTTCAGGATCTCCGGCCCGATCCGCTGATCGGCCGTGAAGTCCGCCTGCGCGACCCAGAGGCGCAGGATATCCGCGCCATATTGCCTGATGACCTCCTCGGGCGCGGTGATGTTGCCCAGCGACTTGGACATCTTCATGCCCTTCTCGTCGAGCGTGAAGCCGTGGGTCACCACCGCCTTGTAGGGCGCCCGACCCTTGGTCCCGCAGGCCTGCAGGAGGGAGGAGTGGAACCAGCCGCGGTGCTGATCCGTCCCCTCGAGATACACGTCCGCGGGCCAGACCCCGTCCGCCCGATCGCGGAGCACGAAGGCGTGGGTGCTCCCGCTGTCGAACCAGACGTCGAGGATATCGTCGACCTTCTCCCACTGGTCCGCATCGTTCCGGCCCGCCAGGAACCGCTCCTTGGCACCGTCGGCGTACCAGGCATCCGCGCCCTCCGCCCGGAAGGCTTCCACGATGCGCGCATTCACCTCCGGGTCGCGCAGGATGTAGTCGTCGCTCGCCGGGTCCCCGCCCTTGCGCTTGAAGCAGGTCAGCGGCACGCCCCAGGCGCGCTGGCGCGACAGCACCCAATCGGGCCGCGCCTCGATCATCGAGTGCAGCCGGTTCCGCCCCGCCTTGGGCGTCCACTCGACCAGCGCATCGATCGACGCCAGCGCCCGCTCCCGGATCGTCGCCCCGTGCTCGCCCATCCCGTCGTCGAGCGCCTTGTCGATGGCGACGAACCATTGCGGTGTGTTGCGGAAGATGAGCGGCGCCTTCGACCGCCAGGAATGTGGGTAGGAGTGCTTGAGCCGCCCGCGGGCCAGCAGGCTGCCGGTCTCGACCAGCTTGTCGATGACCGCCCTGTTCGCCTTGCCCTCCTTGCCCTTGGCATCGAGGATCGCGAGGCCCCCGAAGAACGGCAGATCCTCCCGAAAGCTTCCGTCCTCCAGCACGTTGTAGGTCATCGGCAGCCCGTACCGCTGCCCCACCTCGTAGTCGTCCGCACCGTGAGAGGGTGCCGTGTGCACGAACCCCGTCCCCGCCTCATCGGTCACATGATCGCCGGGCAGCATGGGCACATCGAAGTCCCATTCGCCCGCCGCATCCTCCGCCCCGCGGAGTGGGTGCGCCATCGCGAGGCCCGACAGCTCCTCCGCCGTCACGTCGCGCAGGCGGCGGTACATGTCGTCGTCGAGCCGCGCCTGCCCCATCACGCTCTCGGCCAGCGCGTCAGCGATCAGATACCGGTCTCCGATCCGCGCCCAGCACTCCTCCGGCCGACCTGTCACCTCATAGAGGCCGTAAGAGAGCGCGGGGTTGAAGCACACCGCCCGGTTCTGCGGGATGGTCCAGGGCGTGGTGGTCCAGATCACGACCTGGGCGCGAAGGAGCTCATCGTGCAGATCTTCATCGATCCCATCGCGCAGCAGCCCATATTTAGCGACGATCGGGAACTTCACCCAGATCGTGTGGCTCTGGTGATCGTGGTATTCGACTTCGGCCTCGGCCAGCGCGGTCTTCTCGACGGGGCTCCACATCACGGGTTTCGAGCCCTGGTAGAGCGTGCCGTTCATCACGAAGGTCATGAACTCCGCGGCAATGGTCGCCTCCGCGTCGAAGGCCATGGTGAGGTAGGGATCCTCCCAGTTGCCGGTGACGCCGAGGCGCTTGAATTCCTCGCGCTGCACGTCGATCCAGCCCTCGGCGAACTTGCGGCATTCCGCGCGCAGCTCGTTGATCGCGACCTCGTCCTTGTTCTTGCCTTTGCTGCGGTACTGCTCCTCGATCTTCCACTCGATGGGCAGGCCATGGCAGTCCCAGCCCGGCACATAGCGCGAGTCGTAGCCCAGCATCTGATGGCTGCGCACCACGAAGTCCTTGAGGATCTTGTTGAGCGCGTGCCCGATATGGAGGTGCCCGTTGGCGTAGGGCGGCCCGTCATGCAGCGCGAAGGGCGGGCGCTCCCCCGCCTCGCGGCGCAGGCGGTGGTAGATGTCGAGCTTCTCCCAATGCGCCAGCCATTCGGGCTCGCGTTTCGGCAGGCCCGCGCGCATCGGGAAATCGGTCTTCGGCAGGAACAGCGTGTCGCGGTAGTCGGGGCCCTTGCCCTCGCTCTCGGCCGCGCGGTCGGTCGTCTCGGCGCTCATGGATCGCCTCTCATCGCTCGTCGGTCTGTCTGTTGGCGGAGGGCAGGCGCGCAAGCCCGCGCAGCACGATGCCCGATGTCACCCGGCGCCGCTTAGCGGGCCGGGACGGTAATTCGCGCATCGACCCGACGCGGGCTGCGAAAAGAAGCGGTTCCGTCCATGCGCGCCGCTATAGCCGCGCGCGCCGAAGACGTAAAGCACGCGAAGGCGGCGTCCCCGCGCCCGCGATGGTTGAATGCGCGCCTTCCCTTTGGTCAGCTAAGACGTGGGAACATGAGGAGCGGGTTCATGAAGCGGTACATCCTGGCGGCTGTCGCGGTGGTTACGCTATTCCCTGTGGGCGGGGCGCAGGCGCTCCTCGTCAACGGCGACTTCGAGACGGGGGACCTGACGGGCTGGACCCTCTTCACCACACCAAACGGCAACCTCGCCTCGTCGGGCGTGCCCGGCTCACCGGGCGTCGTGTCGTTCGACACGGATGGCGATAGCACGGCCACCAGCAGCGCCGTCTTCTCCGTAGGGCGCGCCTCAGGGATCAGTCCTGAAGAGGGCGGCGGCATCTTTCAGAGCTTCAATGTGGCGGCGCCAGGTCTCTACAGCGTGAGCATCGACCTTGCGGTGACCTTCAACGATGCGCCGGGAGGGTCCAACGCTAACAGCGGAACCTTCTCCCTCCAGATCGACGGCGCGGAGGTCGACAGCTCTCCGGCGATGAGCATCGTCAGCGGCGCCGAGATCCGCGACGTGATGACCGCGGTCGTGCCGCTCACGGCCGGCCTCCACGAGTTCCGCGTCCTGATCACGCGTCCGTTCGTTAGCAACACGATCGACCTGGCCCAGTATCTCGACAACGCGTCGGTCAGTGCGGTGGCGGAGGTGCCTCTGCCGCCCTCGATGCTGCTGCTGGCCGCCGGCCTCGGGGGCTTCGGTGTCGCGGCACGCCGCCGCCGCGGAAGGGCGCGGGCACAGCGCTAGCCGCATGCCCCCAACCCTCAAGCCTCGGCCGCGGGCACCGTTCCCGTGGGCCTGCCATCCAGGCTCACGGCGTTCTTGCGCCGCCAGTAGTCTCGAACGCCATCTTCGCCCATCTCCTCGTAGAAGGGCAGAAGCTCCGTCTCCCCCCGGCTCGCCTGGAAGGCCATCAGCGGCACGCCCGTGCCGCAGGAGGTCTGGAGGAGCTCGATTCCGAGGTCGAAGACCTGCCGGCTGCCGGCCATGGGCGGAAAGGGTGCCACCGCTTCCGCCCAGCCGGGCTCGTGCGGATGCACCGTGCGCGCCCTGCCATAGATGCGCAGGATCATCGCCGGCCCCTCGAAGGCGCACCACATCAGTGTCATGCGGTCGGTATCCGCCAGATGCGCCGCCGTCTCGTTGCCGCTACCGCTGAGGTTCAGCCAGACGATCCGCCGGTCGTCCACGATGCGCAGCGTCGCCATCCCCTTGGGCGAGAGGTTGACGCGCCCGTCCCGCGCCGCCGTCGCCACGAAGAAGAGCGGCTGGCGCTCGATGAAGGCGCGCAAGGTGGGGTTCAGCTTCGTGCCCATCGCCATCGGTTCCGCTCCTCTCCGGTCGCTGCTGGGGGCACGCTAGGCCAGCGCCCGGGCCGGGCATAGCGCCGCGGCAGGGGCCGGGCCGAGACTGCTGACATCTTTGCGCTCCTCCTGACGGAACCTGGCGGGAGGGCATCACAAGCCCGTCAGGCCCCTTGGCTCGGCCGCCGGCGCGGCCATCTGGGCACGAGACCCAGACGTCAGGGAGCCCCGTGCATGATACCGAGCCGCCGCCAGTTCCTCGCCCTAGCCGCCGCGTCCGCCGGTGCCGCCGCCCTGCCGCGCGCCGCTGCCGCAGCACCGCGCTCCCGCCTCGTCGATGAGCGCTGGACCCGCCATGGCAGCGGTGGGGATCCGGACCATGCCGCCTGGGCCAGCTTTCTCGCGAAGCATCTGCGCACCGGCACGGCCAGCGGCGTCGCACTCTTCGACTACGGCGCGGCCAAGGCCGACCGGGCCGCGCTCCAGAGCTACCTCGAGGCGATGCAGGCCGTGCAGCCCACCACGCTCTCCGGCGACGCGGCCTTCGCCTACTGGGTCAACCTCTACAACGCCGTGACCGTCGACCTCGTCCTCGGCGCCTATCCGGTCGGGAGCATCCGGGAGGTGAACGGCGGGCTCTTCAACACCGGGCCCTGGACCGATGACGTGGTGCGGGTCGAAGGACAGGCCCTCAGCCTCGACGATATCGAGCACGGTATCCTGCGCCCCGTCTGGCGCGATCCGCGCATCCACTACGCGGTCAACTGCGCCTCCATCGGCTGTCCGGATCTCGCGCCCAAGCCCTACACGGCGGCCGCGCTCGAAGGCATGCTGGAGGCTGGCGCGCGCGCCTACACGGCCCATGACCGGGGCGTCGCCGTCACCGGCCGGGGCGTCGTCGCCTCCTCGATCTACGACTGGTTCGAGGAGGATTTCGGCGGCAACGAGGCAGGCATCCTCGCCCATCTCCGCCGCTATGCGCCGAGCGCCAAGACCGATGCGCTCGCCGGCGCCACCGCCATCGCGGACTATCGCTACGACTGGTCGCTGAACGATGCGGGCGCCGCCGGCTGACACGGCGCTCCTGCCGGGGCATGTGCCCCGCCAGTACCGGCGCGGGGCCTTCGGCTCAGGCCTGCTCGAAGACGAACTGGGCCTTCGGGAAATAGTCCCGCAGGATTCGGTAGACTTCCGCCGCCTCGTCGCTGCTGCGGAACTGGTAGGCCAGGACACACTCGCCTGCTTCGCGGACGCGCAGCTTCATCGCGCGTTCCTCACCGGGCACTGATACACGCATCTTACATAGTCCTCGAACGTGAGACATAGGCTACCCGATAGTGAGGAAGCGTTTACCGGTAAGTGCGGATCGTCACAACCGATTAGCGCGAGAAATTTACCTAGGGTAATCGGCGACCCGCGCCTCTCGTGCGCGACACCCCTGTCGGCGATGCGTAGCCCCGCCGGGGCCTTGCAAATTCGCGGCGGAGCCAGTAGAGACGCGCGCTCCCGCCCGAGCGATCGTGCGGGCCCGGAACCGTCGGCCGGTAATGGGCTGCCGTACGGTTCCCGAACTCGGACATGGAGACGAAAATGCCCAAGATGAAGACGAAGTCGGGCGCCAAGAAGCGCTTCAAGGTTACGGCCACCGGCCGGGTCAAGGTGCAGCAGGCCGGCAAGCGGCACGGCATGATCAAGCGCACCCCGAAATTCATCCGCAATGCCCGCGGGACCACGGTTCTCTCGTCGCCCGACGAGAAGATCGTGAAGCAGTTTCTGCCCTACGCGCGCTGAGGAGGATTGAGAGATGCCCCGTGTAAAGACCGGTCCCGTTCGCGCCCGCCGTCACCGCAAGGTGCTCGACAGCACCAAGGGACATTACGGCGCCCGCTCGCGCAGCTTCCGCGTCGCCAAGCAGTCGGCCGACAAGGCGCTGCAGTACCAGACGCGCGACCGCAAGGTGAAGAAGCGGACGTTCCGCGCCCTCTGGATCCAGCGCATCAACGCGGCCGTGCGGGCCGAGGATGCGGCACTTAGCTACTCCCGCTTCATCAACGGCCTCGACAAGGCCGGGATCGAGGTGGACCGCAAGGTGCTGGCCGATCTCGCTGTGCATGAGCCGGCGGCGTTCAGCGCCATCGTTTCCCAGGCCAAGGCCGCGCTCGACGCGCAGCCTGCCTGAGCCGAGAGGAGGATGAAGAGATGAAGATCAAGAACTCGCTCCGCTCGCTCAAGCAGCGGCACCGCGACTGCCGGGTGGTCCGCCGCCGCGGCCGGGTCTACGTGATCAACAAGACCCAGAAGAAGTTCAAGGCGCGCCAGGGCTGAGCCCGCCGTCCAGCGAACGAGAAAGGGCCGCGTCCAGCCGGGTGCGGCCCTTTCTCATTGAACGACCCTTTCCGCCCGGCGTCCGACACGGCCGCACCCCAAGGTGCCCATCGTGTGGCGGTGGCTGACGGCAAGGTCGTGCTTCCTACCCCTGGCCATACCGTCAGGCGCCGAGATCGAGGCTCAACAGCGGCCGGTCCGGTTTGCGCCGCGCCGTCTCCACGAAGCCCCGGTCGCGGAAGTGCCGCGCCACACCGTGATAGAGCGCGCCCGCGCTCTTTCGCCCAGCGGCGTCGATCGGGCAGGCGTCGAGCCGCCGCGCCCCCGCCGCCTTCGCCCAGGCGATGGCGCCATCCAGAAGCGCCCGGGCATGGCCCTGCCGGCGGTGGCCCGCACGGACCACGAAGCAGCTCACGCCCCAGACCGTGGGGTCCGCGGCATCCTCCGGCACGGTCGGGGCGGTCAGCCGGCGGGGCATGTTCCACTCGGGCACGGCCGCCCGCGGCCCGACCTGCACCCAGCCCACCGGCGCGCCCGCCGCGTAGCCGACCAGCCCCGGGGGCGGCCCCGCCTCGACGATGGCCCGGAAGCGCGCCTTGTTCTCTGCGCCGCTGCCACCGCCGATCTCGGCGGCGACAGCCTCGCGCGGCAGGCGCCACCACATGCACCAGCAGCGCCCGCAGTCCCCCTTCCCGTCGCCGCCGCCGAAGACGGTGACCAGATCCTCCCACCGCTCGGGCGTCAGCGGACATGCCTCGAAGCCTTCCATAAGGCGGAGCGTCCCGCCCACGCGGCCAGGCGTCAAGACGTCCCGGCGCCGGTCCGGCCGAGGCGAAGGCGTCACTCCGCCTTGTAGACGTCGTAGCCGATGATCTTGGCCGGACCCTCGCCCGTGTTCTCCCACCAGTGCTCGAGGCCATGGGGCTCGAGGCTCACCCCGCCGGGGCCAAGCACTTCCGGCGCCGCGCGGTCGGAGCGGTGCTCCGTCATCTCGCCCTCCACCACCACGGCAATGGCCGGCCGGCCGTCATGGCTGTGCTTGGGCACGACACCCCCCGGCGCGATCTCGAAGAACCGCACCCGCATGCGGTGCCCTGGCAGGGAGGCGGCGCCCGCCTCGTCGAGCGGAAACTCGCCCGAGGGAACCAGCTTCACGCCGCCCCCCGGCCTGGCGCCCTCCAGCGCATTGGTTCCGGGCGTGCCGAGCGTGGCGGGGGCGGAGGGTGTCTCGATCACGTGGCCGCCCGCGCCCGCGGCGGCGAGGCACAGGGGCGCAAGGCAGAGGGGGGCGAGAAAGGCGCGGCGCAGAAGGGCCATGGCGCGGCTCCGGGGCTGATGAAGAGGGTCCCGCCAGCCTGCCCTCCACCATCTGGCCCCGCCAGCGGCCAACCATCAACTTCTGCGGCGCAACAATGCCTGGCAGGCCCGCCGCTCCCCCGTGAGGCCACCGCCGCGCCGAGCCGAAATCACTCGTAGCTGCGCTGGTCGTCGATCACCTTGCCGTCGTTGGGCAGGCTGCCGGGCGTGACGGGCGTAACCTCGCCGCGGAGCTTCAGCACCTCGCGCATCGTGTCGCCCAGGGGGGCGGCCACCGCGCTGTCGGCGGTCTCCACCGCCAGGTCCATCACGTCCTGCTCATGCGCGCGCGTGACCGTCAGCCGTGCCTTCAGAACCTCCGGATGGCGGGCGAGGATCGCAGCGATCTGCTCTGGGCGCACGAACATGCCCTTGACCTTCGTCGTCTGGTCCGCCCGGCCCATCCAGCCCTTGATCCGCGGCCCCGTGCGCCCGCAGGGTGAGGGGCCGTCGAGGAAGGCCGAGAGATCGCCGGTGGCGAAGCGCAGCAGCGGATAGTCCGCATTCAGCAGCGTCACCACCACCTCGCCGACCTCGCCCGGTCCCACCGGATCGCCCGTTCCGGGGCGGACGATCTCTAGGATCACGCCCTCGTCCACCACCAGCCCCGCATCGGGCGCGGTCTCATAGGCGATGTTGCCGAGATCCGCCGTGGCATATCCCTGAAGGCAGGCGATGCGATGCTCGGCGTAATAGCTGCGGAGCGTTGGGAAGAGCGCCCCGCCCGAGACCCAGGCCTTGCGGATGCGGGACAGGTCCTGGCCGACTTCGCCCGCCTTCTCGAGCATCACCTTCAGGAAATCGGGCGTGCCCACATAGGCCGTCGCGCCCGCATCGGCGGCCAGCGCCACCTGCGCCTCCGTGTTGCCGACCCCGCCCGGCAGCACCGCGGCGCCGAGCGCCCGCGCCCCGGAGGCGAGCATCGTGCCGGCCGGCACCAGGTGATAGCTGAAGGCGTTGAGCACCCGGTCGCCCGCGCCTATCCCGCCCGCATGGAGCGCGCGGGCAAAGCGCCACCAGTCCGGTACGCTCGACCGGCCCGGTTCGTAGATCGGACCCGGCGACTGGAAGATCTCGTCGAAGCCCTCGGGCGCCAGGGCGGCGAGCCCGCCGAAGGGCGGATCGGCCCGCTGCATCTCCACGAGGTCCGCCTTCCGCAGTACTGGCAGCGCCGCAAGCACGTCCCGATCCGTCAGCGCATCGAGCGTCACGCCCTCCAGCCGTGCGCGCAGCGCAGGCGCGGTCGTCCCGGCAAGCTGGGCGCGCAGGCACTCGAACTGCGAGGCTTCACGCTCCTCGGCGCTGCGGGTCTCGAGGCTGTCATAGGGCTCGGCCATCGGTCTCTCCTCTGCCTGCCGCGCCTGTCGCACCCAGGGGGCGCCGTGCGGTCGGGGCCCTTTCTAGGGCCGTGGGCAGGGACTGTCAGCCATCGCCGGGGGAAGGTGGCCAAATGGCTACGGGCGCCCCGTTAAGAATCGCTACCGGTGGCTGTCGGCTCGGGCCACCATGGCTATCCCGCGGGGCGCCGCCGCCGCATGCGCTTCAGTGGCGCGGCCGATCGGACGGAGCGTAAGGTTTAGGATAATGGCGTTATCGGCGGGCTCGGGCGTGTTGGCAGACCCCGCTCCCGCGGCACGCGCCCTCCACGTTGCCCGGCGAGCAAGCCCGCAGGCCGGTCCATGACATCCGAGCGGCCCCGTCGTCGCCGGGTCCGCTCCCGTGACGTGCCGCCAGACCTCAGCCGAGGCCGTCAGCCACGCGCTTACCGAGGCCGGTGAGCTGCAGGTCTCCGCTCGAGACCTCCACCAGGCCGAGGCTGATCATGCTCTCGGCCGCTTCCCGGCACGGCTGGCGGGTCTTGCAGGCGCAGGGGCGCCTCAGTTTCGCCAGTACG
>JBCCDG010000008.1:0-63716 GCA_039030915.1 Pseudomonadota bacterium
ACGGTCCAGACGGGCTTCGACGACGAGACCGGCGACCCGGTGTTCGAGACCGAGGAGATCACCCCGGAATCGATGCCCTACATCGTCGTCGTGGTGGACGAGATGGCCGACCTGATGATGGTCGCCGGCAAGGACATTGAAGGCGCAATCCAGCGCCTCGCACAGATGGCGCGCGCCGCGGGTATCCACCTCATCATGGCAACCCAGCGCCCGTCGGTGGACGTCATCACCGGCACCATCAAGGCCAACTTCCCCACCCGCATCAGTTTCCAGGTGACCTCCAAGATCGACAGCCGCACGATCCTGGGCGAGCAGGGCGCCGAGCAGCTGCTGGGCCAGGGCGACATGCTCTACATGGCCGGCGGCGGGCGCATCACCCGCGTCCACGGCCCCTTCGTCTCGGACGAGGAGGTCGAGGAAGTGGTCCGCCATCTCAAGAGCCTCGGCCAGCCCGACTACGTGATGGCGGTGACCGAAGGCGCGGATGACGAGACCCAGAGCCTCGTCGACGAAAAGCTCGGCCTCGCCGTGGCAGGGGACGGAGACGACGCCCTCTACGACAAGGCCGTCGCCATCGTCGCGCGCGACCGCAAATGCTCGACCAGCTACATCCAGCGCAAGCTCGCGATCGGCTACAACAAGGCCGCCCGCCTCGTCGAGATGATGGAGGACCAGGGCGTCGTCACCCCCGCCAACGCCGTCGGCAAACGCGACATCCTGGTCGAAGAGCGCTGAGCCTACCCCGTCCGAGCATTCGGCCAGCGCGCAGCGTGCAAGCGCGTGAACGGCACCCCTGAAGGGTTCATCGCGAACGCGCCACGAACGCGACTGTACATCTGGCAGCATTCATCAGAACGGTAGGGCCGAGTTCTCAGCGCGCTTCAATCCGCTCAGTGGCACCCGCTTTCTTGGACCCTTCCGGACGATCGAGGTCGAGCCAGAGGCGACCCTGGCGGTAGCCTCCACGGATCAAGAAGCCGGGTTTGTAGACATCGGGGTACTGAGCGGCCCAGTCTCGATACCGATCATTGGTGACGACGCGAGATCCGAACTCCTTGGCAGCTGCCAGGATCGTTGGGTCGGCCGGCGCTCCCTTGTCCACGACCATCACGTGACCCCGTGGAAGCCCGAGCAGCTTCTCGAACTCTTTGTCGTGCTGATATTTGCCCCGGATCAGATAACCCGCATTGGCATCGAAAATGACGCCGGGGGTAAAGCCGAGACCGCGGAGATGCTTCACCACTTCGCGCACCGGCCTAATCTGCGGGACGCCGTCGGCCCAGTGCATGACGTTCGACCCGTCGATAACGATCCGTCTACTCGTCTGCCTGGATCTGCGGCGACGAAACCACGCTCTCGCAAGAAGATAGAGGCTTGTGAGACCGACAAGAGCGGCAATCAGCAAGAGATTTGATTGATCGGGCAGCCCAAGCGCGGACATAGCGCCTCCAAGGGAGATAATGGGGAGGAGAATTGAATGCGTTATTCCCGTTCCGTATCGCAGATCCGACGTGTCGCCAAGCTTTTCGCAGCCAGCTTGGTGCGGGGTCTATCGGATGACGCAGTCTCGCGAAGTCGGGAACAAACGGAAGTCACCGCGGAGGGCGGTAGCCGGGGAAGGATCGCTGCGCTGGAAAGGATCCCCACGGGCGCGTGAGATCGAATTGGCGACTTTGCCGGAGCGGTTGGGCGGCGTCGATCCGGCGAAGGTTCCGGGGTGCATTTTGCATTAGGTAGGTGTGGAAAAGGGGGGTATCGTTGGGGCAATTAAAACGATGCCAAGAAACGATACCTGGGAGGTCCCGCCATGAACCTACGCCCCGATCCGACGTTTCATCCTTCCGCGAAGCTCGCCATGGAGGCGCCGGCGGAGACGCTGGCCTACACACTGATGCTGAGCCCCGACGGCTCGCAGCCGGACGGGCTGGCTGTGGTGGATGTGGACCCGGGCTCGAAGACCTACGGGCAGATCGTCCACACCGTCATGATGCCCAACAAGGGCGACGAGTTTCACCATTTTGGCTGGAACGCCTGCTCCTCCGCGCTCTCGCCCCTCACGGGGCACGCCTTTCTCGAGCGGCGCTACCTCATCATCCCGGGCATCCGCTCCTCCCGCATCTACGTGATCGACACGAAAGGCGGGCCGAAGGACGCAAAGATCCACAAGATCATCGAGCCCGAGGAGGTCTTCGCCAAGACCGGCTACTCGCGCCCGCACACCATCCATTGCGGGCCCGAGGGGATCTACGTCTCCACCCTCGGCGGCGGCGGCAAGGACGGGACAGACGGCCCCCCGGGCATCTTCATCATGGACTGCGAGACCTTCGACGTGATCGGCCGCTACGAGATCGACCGAGGCTCCCAGGACAAGCAGTACGATTTCTGGTGGAACCTGCCGCGGGACTACATGGTCAGCTCCGAATGGGGCCTGCCGCCGCAGTTCGAGAACGGCATCGTCGCCGAGGACCTGCTGGCCAACAAATACGGCCACCGGCTGCATTTCTGGAACCTGCGCGAGCGGCGCAACGTCCAGACCATCGATCTCGGCGCAAACCACCAGATGGCGCTCGAGATCCGGCCCGCTCATGATCCGGTCAAGGAATACGGCTTCTGCGGCGTGGTGGTGGACACGACGAACCTCGAGGGCTCGATCTGGACCTGGTGGCGGGAGGGCGGCAAGTTCCACGCCAAGAAGACCGCGACCATTCCGCCCGAGCCCGCGAAGGCGGACGACCTGCCGCCGCTCCTGAAGGGCTTCGAAGCGGTGCCGCCCCTGGTCACCGACATCGATCTCAGCCTCGACGACCGCCATCTCTACGTCGCCTGCTGGGGCACGGGCGAGATGCGGCAATACGATGTGAGCGACCCGATGAACCCCAAGCTCGCGGGCTCGGTCCATCTCGGCGGCATCACCCGGCGCACCAGGCACCCCAACGGCCACGACTTCGGCTACGGGCCGCAGATGGTCGAGATCAGCCGGGACGGCAAGCGCGTCTACTGGACCAACTCGCTCTACTCGACCTGGGACGACCAGTTCTACCCGGGCGAGCGCGGGGCGGCGATGGTGAAGGCGGATGTCGGCAAGGATGGCGGGCTGACGCTCGACGAGAAGTTCTGGGTGGAGTTCCCCAAGGGCTACCGCTCGCACCAGATCCGCCTCGAAGGGGGCGACTGCTCGACCGACAGCTTCTGCTACCCGAACGTCTGACCCGGTGACGGGCGCCGTGGAGGGCGCCATGGCGGTCTTCACCGAGGGCGGGGCGGCGCTCTGGCTGGCGGTCATCGCGAGCGGCCTCTACCACGGGGCCAATCCCGGCATGGGCTGGCCGCTCGCCGTCTCCGCCGCGCTCTTCGAGCGCCGGGCGGGGGCCTTGCCGAAGGCGCTCACGGCGCTGGCGCTCGGGCATCTCCTGGCGATGCTGGGCGTGCTTCTGCCCTTTGCGATGTTGACCTTTCTGGTCGCGTGGCAGCGGGAGATCCAGATCGGGGCGGCCGCGCTGCTCACCGGCTTCGGGCTCTACCTTCTGATCAATCCGCGCCACCCGCGGTTCCTCGCCCGCATCCCGCCGTCGCGCCTCATGCTCTGGTCCTTCCTCATCGCCGTCGCGCATGGCGCGGGGCTGATGCTGGTGCCGGTCTATCTGGGCCTGTGCGCGCCGGGGGAGGTCGAGAACGCGCATCAGGCGGCGAGCGACCTGATGCGGCAGGGGGTCCTCACCGCCGTTGCCGTCGCCTCCCTCCACACCCTCGCGATGATCTGTACCGGGGGCGCCATCGCCTATGCGGTCTATCGCTGGCTCGGCCTCCGGTTCCTGCGCATGGGCTGGTTCGACCTGGACCGGGTCTGGGCCGGCAGCCTCGTCCTCGTTGGCATCGTCGCCCTCGCCCTCACGATCTGACCCTCGCCCTGCGACAAGGGCAGAAGGTGCCGTGCACCCGATCCTCCGATCGGCCGAAACCCTTTTCCTCGACGTCACGCAATGTGGACGGGCCCAACCAGGCGCAGCCCCCGGCCCAGGCTGCGATACCGAGGAGAAAGACCGTGAAGAACGCTTTTTCGATCACCGCCATCGCTTTCCTGATCTCCGCCGGCAGCGCCCTCGCCGCCGGGCAAATCGGCGTTGAGGCCAGCGATCAGGACGTCTCCGGCGGTACCGTGACCGCCGCCGAGGTAAGTGCGCCCGCCAATGGCTGGATGGTCGTCCACCGCACCGACGAAAGCGGCAAGCCCGGCCCGGTGGTCGGCCACGCGCCGCTGGCGAAGGGCGGGAACGCCAACGTGACCGCGATCCTGACGGAGCCGGTGAACAAGGGCGAGATGCTCATGCTGATGGTTCATGGCGAGGACGGCGGCTCGCAAACCGGGATTTTCGAGTACAGCCTCGGCGCGAAGGAAGACGGCCCGATCAAGATCGACGGCAAGCTCGTGATGACGGTCGTGACCGCGCAGTGAGGGAGAGAGCCCCGCGAACGCGAACAAGGCGGCTCAGACGAGCCGCCTTGCCAGAATGCGGGGCCGAGCCTCGCCCGGCCCCGGATGTCGCATCGCTCAGGGCAGGAAGGTGAGGCCGAGGCCGATGACCGCGCCGGTCACGATCAGCGACACAAGGCAGAAGCCCATGATGTCGCGTGCCGAGAGCCCAGCGATTGCCAGCGCCGGGAGCGCCCAGAACGGCTGGATCAGGTTGGTCCAGGCATCGCCCCACGCCACCGCCATGGCGACGCGCGCCTGGTCGGCTCCAAGCTCGATGGCGGCCGGCATCATGATCGGCCCCTGCACGGCCCACTGCCCGCCACCCGACGGCACCAGCACGTTGACCACGCCGGCCGCAAAGAACGTCACCAACGGCAGCGTGGTGGCACTCGCGAAGCTCACGAACCATTCCGACATCGAGGCGGCCAGGCCCGAGCCGATCATCATGCCCATGATCCCCGCATAGAACGGGAATGCGATCAGGATACCGCCCACGCCCTTCACAGCCTCGCTCACGCTGTCGAGAAAGCGCCGCGGCGTACCGTGCAGCAGGATGCCGAGGAAGAGGAAGGTGAAGTTTAGGATGTTGATATTGAGCGCATAGCCTGTCTCGATCGTGTAGGCGAGGATGTAGCCGAGACCCAGCAGACCCGTCGCGATGCTCACCACGCGGCTGTTCTCCAGCTTCTCCGCCGGGGTTTTTGCCACGAAGTCCTCGCCATCGTCGTCGCGGCCGAGATCGACGTCGCCCGCCTTGATCGTCTCGCCCGAGTGGCTGAGCATCATGCGGTTCAGGAGCGGCAGCAGGATCGCGACCGCCGCCACGATGATCAGGTTGAAGGGCGCGAAGATCGTCTCCGACGCCGGAATGATCCCGATCGTGTCGACCATGAAGTTGCCTTCGGTCGCCGCCGTCAGCGGCACCGAGCCCGAAAGCCCGCCATGCCAGACGATGAAGCCCGAATAGGCCGAGGCGATGAGCACGCGATAGTCGACACTCGGCACCTTGCGGCCGAGCTCACGCGCGAAGAGCGCACCGATCACCAGCCCGAAACCCCAGTTCACCCAGGATGCGATCAGCGCGACGACCGTGACCATCACGATGGCCTGTGCCGGGGTCTTGGCATAGCTCGCCATCCATCCCATGGCGCGCTTGAACACGGGGGTCGACGCGAGCACGAAGCCCGTGACGAGGACGAGCATCATCTGCATCGCAAACTGGAGGAGGTTCCAGAAGCCCTCGCCCCAATGATTGACCATCTGCGCAGGCGTCGCACCCTCGAAGGCGATGCCGGTCGCAAACACGAAGATGGTCAGCAGCATCACGATCACGAACGGATCGGGCAGATAGCGCTGCACCACCCGGTCGAGCGCCGAGGTGATCGTCCCGAACACGCCCGGGCTCTCGTTCCCGTCCGGGCGTCCGGATGCCTTGCCATAGCCCTCATCGGAGACTGACATGCGTTCCTCCTGTGTCTTTTTTTACGTTGCGGCACATCTAAAGGGGAACGGCGCGGCTGAAAGGTCAAAGGCCCTGTCATTTACGTGTTGTTTCACCTACCGAGATCGCTTTCGGTGACAAGAATGCGCGGCGGAAGCGTGGAACCCTGCAGTGCCCGGCTTCCAACGACTTCGAGATGGCCAAATGGCTATCGCAGTCCCGTTAACTCTCGCCATCGGTGGACATTCTACGGGACCACGGTGGTCTTTCGACAAGCTTCCCGCGCAGCGGCACCTGCAGTCTTGTGGGCAGGCCGGCGCCGGAATGCGGCGGCGGCGCCGTTGAACCGAGCGTCACGGGCTGGGCAGGCACTGGTCCAGCCGCTATAGAGCGAGCCCATGAAAAGACGTCATGTTCTGGCCGGCCTCGGCGCCGGATTTGTCGCCGCCCTGCTGCCCGCCGCGCTGGCAGCACAGTCCTTTTCGGGGGACGAGGCGCGGGATCTCGCCCGCATCTCCAACTACCTCAACGGCACGACGACGCTCACGGGCGAGTTCGTGCAGGTCGGGCCGGACGGCGATGTGAGCACGGGGCAGTTCTACCTGCGCCGTCCCGGCCGCATGCGCTTCGAGTACGACCTGCCGAACCCCGCGCTCATCATCGCGGACGGCACCTGGGTCGGCGTCTATGATCGTGCTTCCGAGACGCTCGACCGCTATCCTTTGGGCCAGACGCCGCTCGCGCTACTACTTGAAGAGCGTGTCGACCTGCGCGGCTCGGGCGCCGTCACCCGGATCGAGCGCGGCAACGGCCAGATCCGCGTGACCGCGATCGAACCGGACGAACCCGATCAGGGCTCGATCACGATGGTGTTCTCCGACCAGCCGCTCGAGCTTCGCCAGTGGGTGGTGCTCGATGCGCAGGGCCTGACCACCACCGTCGCGCTCTCCGAGACCAGGGCCAATGTCAGGCTCGATCCCGAGCTCTTCTTCATCAGCGACCCCAGCGGCGGCTGACGCGCCGCGCGCCTACCGCTGCGTCCGTCACCGCCTTGCGCGGACGCTTCGGTCTTGAGAGCGGGCCGACAGGAGAGAGCGCCCGGCAGAGGCGCCGCGGCCTCTCAACCGATCTGGAAATCCACCAGAACCGGGACGTGGTCGGAGGGTTTTTCCTTGCCCCGCCAGTCCTTTAGGATCCGCGCCGAACCGGGCACGGCCGTCACGCCCCTGGCCCAGACATGGTCGAGCCGCCGGCCCCGATCCGACAGCGCCCAGTCCTTCGCCCGGTAGGACCACCACGAATAGAGCTTCGCAGGCTCGGGAATGTCCCGCCGCACCACGTCCTCCCAGCCGCCCGCCGCCTGCGCCGCCTCGAACGCCTCGCATTCGACGGGCGTGTGGCTCACGATCTTCAGCATCTGCTTGTGCGACCAGACATCGTGCTCCAGCGGCGCGATGTTGAGATCGCCGACCGCGATGGCAGCCCCTCCGGCCTCGCCCTGCCAATCCGCCATCTCCGCCACAAAGTCGAGCTTGTGCGCGAATTTCGGGTTCTTCTCGCGGTCTGGATCGTCCCCGCCCGCCGGCACGTAGAGATTGTGGATGAGCGTGCCGTCCTCGAGCCGCGCCGCCACGTGCCGCGCATCGCCCTTGCCGCAGAAATCCGCCTGCCCGGCATCCTCGATCGGCACGCGCGAGAGGATACCGACGCCGTTGTACCCCTTCTCACCCCGCGCCACGAGATGGGTGTAGCCAAGCTCCGCAAAGCGCTCGCGCGGAAACTTCTCCACGGGCGTCTTGGTCTCCTGCAGGCACAGGATGTCCGGCGCCTCGGCGGCCAGGAAATCCGCCACCAGCGGCTCGCGCAACCGTACGGAGTTGATGTTCCACGTGGCGAGGGTGAGGGGGGGCATGCGGCTTCTCCATCGGCTCGGCAGGCCGTCCTGCCTAGCCGCTGGCGATCACACGCTCAAGCACTGTCGGAAACTCGGCCGATGTCGGAAAGGAAACGCCCGGTACCTTGGGGGAAAGTACCGGGCGTCGACCCTTTCAGGGCCTCGATGGAACGGGTAGAGGGGGCTCCCGTTCCGGGGCAGCCGGGTTGAGGGGGGATCCGCTGCCTGATCACAAGATAAAGCCTCAGCGCCTGCGCTTTCAAGAGCCAGCGCTTACAACCCTAGCCTGTATCCTCCGGCATCCGTGAGAAGGATGCGCGCCTGGCCCGGATCGGGCTCGATCTTTTGACGCAAGCGATACACATGTGTCTCCAGTGTATGCGTTGTCACCCCTGCGTTGTACCCCCAAACTTCACGCAGCAACGTATCCCGATCGATGGTCCTCCCGCCCGCGCGATAGAGGAATTTCAGTATGTTGGTCTCCTTTTCTGTGAGCCGGATCTTGCGGTCCGCCTCGTCGGTCAGGAGCTTTGCACCCGGCCGGAAGGTGTAGGGTCCAAGCGGGAAGACCGCATCCTCCGATTGCTCGTGCTGGCGGAGCTGCGCGCGGATGCGCGCAAGGAGAACAGGAAACTTGAAGGGCTTCGTCACGTAGTCGTTTGCGCCCGAATCAAGGCCGAGGATCTGGTCCGCGTCCGATGCCTGGCCGGTCAACATTACGATCGGGCACTTCACGCCCTGCCGGCGCATCAGGCGGCAGACCTCGCGGCCGTCCATGTCGGGCAGGCCCACATCGAGGATGACGATGTCATGGAGCTCCCCCTTGGCGCGCTCGATGCCGCTCGCGCCGTCCTCGGCCTCGTAGACGTCGAACTCGTCGATCAGCATGAGCTGCTCGGCCAGCGCCTCGCGCAGATCGGCGTCGTCGTCGACGAGAAGGATCTTCCGGGCAACGGACATGGCATTATCTCCCTTGTCTGCGCGCCCCGGACCGGCGGCCCGGCGACGCTTCTCTCGGCTGCGGGCCAAATGGGGGCGCGACGGACGCGTCGCAGTCTGCATGTCAGGATATCACCGCGTTGTGTCGGCGGGAGCGTGGATGTTTCAGGCCTCACGCATTCGGGAGCCTTCCGTCGGCCCGAGTGTTGCAGCTAAGGACGTGCGCCGCCTGCGGCCACGGGGTAGGAAGCGAACGATGAGCACAGCCACCATCCACCTGACCGAGGAGGAGCGCGTCGCCCGCGCGCGTGCCGATCTTCGCATGGGCGCCCCGGTCGCCCTCGCAGGCCCGGACGGCAGCGGCGCGCTCGTTCTGGCAGCCGAGACGCTGTCCGAGGGTCGCCTTGCGGCCTTTCGCGCGCTGACCGCGGCGGCGGATGGCACGCCCGCGGCCCTCGACCTCGCGGTGACGCATCGCCGGGCGGAGACACTGCGCGCCCGCGCCTATGACGGGACGCTGGCCCGCATCCGCCTGCCGGCCGACGCCGGTGCGGCCTGGGTACGCGCTACGGCGGATCCGAGCGCGGATCTCGCCACCCCGCTCAAGGGCCCCTACGCGACGCGGCGCGACGGCAGCGCGGCGCTCCATGCGCTGGCCCTGACGCTGACGAAGCAGGCGCGGCTTCTGCCCGCCGCCGTTCTCGCGGCGTGGGAGGACGGCGGGCCCGTGGGGCGCGTCGCGGCCGAGGCCGAACTCACGCTCCTCGACGCGGCGACGGTCGCGCGCGCCGCCGATGCGATGACCCGGATGACGCGCGTCTCCGGCGCCCGCGTGCCCCTTCGCCTCGCCGAGCACGGGCGCGTCCACGTCTTCCGCCCCGCCGATGGCGGCGAGGAGCACTATGCCGTCGAGATCGGCGCGCCCGCCCGTGGCGAGTCGGTGCTCTCCCGGCTCCATTCGGCCTGCTTCACCGGCGACGTGATCGGCTCGCTCAAATGCGACTGCGGCCCCCAGCTCGCCGCAGCCCTCGGCCAGATCGCGAGCGAAGGCGCAGGCGTCCTCCTCTACATGAACCAGGAGGGCCGCGGTATCGGGCTTGCCAACAAGATGCGGGCCTACGCGCTCCAGGATCAGGGCTTCGACACGGTCGAGGCCAACCACCGCCTCGGCTTCGAGGACGATGAGCGCGACTTCCGCCTCGGCGCCGAGATGCTGAAGGCCATGGGCTTCTCGTCCGTGCGCCTCATGACCAACAACCCCGGCAAGCTCGCGATGATGGCGGCCTCGGGCGTCGCCGTGGCCGAGCGCGTGCCCCTCAAGGTCGGCGAGAACCCGCTCAACACCCGCTACCTCGCCACCAAGGCCGCCAAGTCCGGCCACCTGCTGTGAGCGGCGCCGGGGCGGCAGCGCCGGCCGAGGCTGTCCCGCACGCGCGGCTCGGCCACGACGGCGGCCGCCATAACGGTACCGATGTCTCGAAGCGCGGACAGTCGACCGAGGGCGCCCGGTGGCGCGGCAGCCTCGGGCGGTGTGACCTCGTCGTCGGGCCATGGGGCGCGCGCTTCCTCGGCCAGCACCTGCCGTGCAGCATCGGGCGAGGCGGCATCGTGCCTTTGACCGAGAAGCGGGAGGGCGACGGCGCGACGCCGGCCGGCATCTGGCGGTTGACCGCGCTCTATGTCCGCCCGGACCGTCTGGCAGCGCCTCCGACCTGCCTGCCCCTGCGCCCGCTCGGCCCGAGGACCGGCTGGGCCGAAGATCCCGCTGATCCCGCCTACAATGGCCCGGTGCTGCACCCCCATCCCTTCGCCGCGGACGCCATGCGCCGGGGTGACGGGCTCTACGATCTCTGCGCAGTCACGAACCACAACACCGATCCGGTCGTGCCGGGCGCGGGCTCGGCCATCTTCGTTCACGTCTGGCGGCGCCCGCGCTATCCCACGGCCGGCTGCGTCGCCTTCCGCCGCGACGACCTCATCTGGATCCTCGCACGCTGGAGCGTCACCGCCCGCCTGGTGATCCGCCCCTGAGCACCCGGCCGAAGAGCGGGCCGGCTCAAGGATGGCGGAGCCGGCGCCCGAGACGTCCTTGACGCGGTCCGGTCGCCGGGAAACATGCTCGACAAAGCGCCCCTGCGGCGCCTCCCCAGCCCCGTCGATACGCTCCATGTCGCAGACGGTCGCCGCCGGCATCGCTTCCCCACCTCGATGCCGCAGCGACCGCAAGCAAGCATCGCGGCGACCAGCCGCGATTCCGCATGGCTCGATCCTTCAAGCGGCGATGGGGTAGCCCTGGGTGGCAAGCGCATCGGCGAGCGTGCCGCTGCGCGGGCCCATGCGGGCGATGATGTGGGCCGCGGCAGCGTTGCCCATATGGGCCGCGCGCTCATCGTCCAGCCCGCGCACGAGCCCTGCGATGAAGCCGGCGGCGAAGAGATCGCCCGCGCCCGTCGCGTCGACGATGTCCACCGCCTGGGGTGCCGCATAGGCCCGGGCATCGCCCCGGCGCACCAGCGCGCCCTCGTCCGAGAGCGTGATCGCCGCGCACTCGACCCGCCGGGCGATGGCCGCCTCCGCGATCTCCAACCTGTCAGTGCCGATCAGCGCCAGCGCCTCCGCCCTGTTGGCGAAGAGGAGGTCGACATGATCGTCGATCAGCCGGTTCATGTCCTCGCGGTGGCGCTCGATGCAGAAAGGGTCCGAGCAGGTGAAGGCGATCCGCCCTCCGCCCCGCTTCACGGCCGCGATGGCCCGGGCATAGGCTTCCTTCGAATCGTCCGTATCGAACAGATAGCCCTCGAGATAGAGCCAGTCCGCCCGCTCCATCAGACCTTCGTCGATATCCTCGGCATGCATCGTGACCGAGGCGCCGAGATAGGTGTTCATCGAACGCTCGCCATCTGGCGTTACGCAGATCAGGCAGCGCCCCGTCGGATCCCCGCCCGCCGCGGCCGGATCGGTCACGATGGGCCCGCCATACTGCACCCCCGCCGCGCGGATATCATGCGCGAAGATCGTGCCCAGTTGGTCGTCCCGCACCTTGCCCACATAGGCCGAACGCAGGCCGAGCTGTGCAGCACCCACCAATGTGTTGGCGCCCGAGCCGCCGGAGACTTCCTGCGACGGTGGCATGGCGGCATAAAGGGCCTCCGCCCGCGCGGTGTCGATCAGTTGCATCACGCCCTTTTCCACGCCATTGGCGCCGAGAAAGGCATCGTCCACTCGGGCGAGGACGTCGACGAGGGCGTTGCCGATACCCACGAGGTCGAGGCGGTCTGTCATGGTCTCAATCCTTCGCTGGCGCCTTGGGGGCGCGCGTCGCCCTGCGCTCTTTCGCAGGCGCCGTCTTTCGGTTCCGTTTCCCGGCCGCTCCCTCCGCCAGAACCGGCGGCTCTTCGGGCGCCGTCGCACCGGGCGCACCGGTCTTCTCCTCATAGAGACAGATGTCGGAAATGGGGCAGTCCGGGCAGCCAGGCTTCCGGGCGAGGCAGGTGTAGCGTCCGTGCAGGATGAGCCAGTGATGGGCGTTGAGCGCGTACTCCGCCGGCACCTGGTCGTCGACGGCGCGCTCGACGGCCAGCACGTCCCTGCCCGGCGCGATGCCGGTGCGGTTGCAGACGCGAAAGACATGGGTGTCGACCGCCTGTGCGGGATGGCGCCACCACATGTTGAGCACCACGTTCGCCGTCTTCCGCCCCACGCCGGGCAGGGAGGCCAGCGCCGCGCGGGAGGACGGCACCTCGCCCCCATGCTCCTCCATGAGGATGCGGGAGAGCTTCATCACGTTCTTCGCCTTGTTGCGAAAGAGCCCGATGGTGCGGATATGCTCGACCAGCTTCTCCTCGCCGAGCGCCAGCATCTTCTCGGGCGTGTCGGCCACCCTGAAGAGTTCACGCGTCGCCCGGTTCACGCCCTTGTCGGTCGCCTGCGCCGAGAGCGCGACCGCCACCACCAGCGTGTAGGCATTAGTGTGCTCGAGCTCGCCCTTCGGCTCCGGCCGCTCTGCGGCAAGCCGGCGAAAGCATTCGCGGACGGCATGATAGGGAAGCTGCGCGGTCATCGCCGTCGGACATGCCAGCCGCGCGGGTCGGACACAAGCCAAACTCCGTCGTTGATGCGTGACCCGGCCAGTGCAATCCACGTGAATATCACGGACGCTTTGCCACCGTAGCGTGCGAATCACAGACAAGCAGGAACGAGGGAGCGAATGGCCGACATGGACGAGCAGGGCATACCAAGCCCGACCGGCGCGGTAGACCGCATCGACACCGAGTACGAGATCGGCCAGGACAATATCAGCCCGTTGGGCCTCGACATCCACAACCCCGTCTTCCTGGTCTCGGGGCTCACAATCGTGGCATTCACCTTCCTGACGATGGCGTTCCAGGACAGCGTGGAGCCGATCTTCAACGAGATCCGAAGCTGGACCACATCGACCTTCGACTGGTTCTTTCTGAGCGCGGCGAACGTCTTCGTGGTGCTTTGCCTGGTGCTCATCGTCACACCGCTCGGCAGCGTGCGCCTCGGCGGCGCGGACGCGAAGCCCGACTACAACTACTTCGGCTGGTTCGCGATGCTCTTCGCGGCGGGCATGGGCATCGGCCTCATGTTCTTCGGCGTGTCAGAGCCGATCTCGCACTACACCTCCGCGGTCGGCGGCACGGCCGTCGAAGACGGGGTGCGGACGGACTGGGCGCCGCTCGGCGCGGCGGCGGGTGATGAGGAGGCCGCGCGCCGGCTCGGCATGGCCGCCACCATCTTTCACTGGGGCCTCCATCCTTGGGCGATCTACGCCATCGTCGCCCTCGCGCTCGCGCTCTTCTCCTTCAACAAGGGCCTGCCGCTCACCATGCGTTCGATTTTCTATCCAATCTTCGGGGAGAAGACCTGGGGCTGGCCGGGGCACGTCGTCGACACGCTTGCGGTATTCGCCACACTCTTCGGGCTCGCGACCTCGCTCGGCTACGGCGCGGAGCAGGCGAATGCGGGGCTCGAGTTCGTCTTCGGCATCCCCAACAACTCCAATGTCCAGACCTGGCTGATCATCGGCATCACCGGCGTCGCGCTCATCTCGGTTCTGCGCGGGCTGGACGGCGGGGTTAAGGTGCTGTCCGAGGTCAACATGGTCCTCGCCGCCCTCCTCCTCCTCTTCGTGATGTTCACTGGCGGGGCGATCGGCGTGATCACCGGCTTCTTCGCCAATCTCGGCGCCTATGCCGAGGAGGTGATCCCGCTCTCGATGCCCTTCGGACGGGAGGACGACAACTTCCGGCAGGGCTGGACCTCCTTCTACTGGGCCTGGTGGATTTCCTGGTCGCCGTTCGTGGGCATGTTCATCGCGCGCGTCAGCCGCGGGCGGACGGTGCGGGAGTTCATCATCTGCGTTCTCCTCATCCCCTCCATCGTCTCGGTGCTCTGGATGACGACGTTCGGCGGCACGGCGATCACGCTGATCAACGAGCAGGGGATGACCCAGATCGCGGATGCCGGACTGCCGCTGAAGCTCTTCGAGATGCTGAACGGCCTGCCGCTCGCCTCGATCACGGCGACGCTGGGCATCATCCTGGTGATCGTGTTCTTCGTCACCTCGTCCGACTCCGGCAGCCTCGTGATCGACACGATCACCGCGGGGGGCAAGACGGATGCGCCCACGGGCCAGCGCGTCTTCTGGTGCACCTTCGAGGGGCTCGTGGCGATCGCGCTGCTGCTCGGCGGCGGGCTCGGCGCATTGCAGGCCATGGCCGTGACCACCGGCCTGCCCTTCACGATCGTGCTGCTCCTGGCCTGCTACGCCATCGTGAAGGGTCTGATCGCGGAGCGACGCGCCATGTGAGGCGTCCGCCCACCCGGCGGATGCGATGCGAGAGGCGGGGCGATGGGTCCCGCCTCTTTCATTTCGAGTGCGTGCATCTCGAGCGATCGATTGACAAACCCGATCATTTCACTCAGGAATAGGGTGTCCCAGCCAGGCTGCGTGCCCCAGCCCGGACGCATCCTCCACGAGACATGTCGAAGGGACGCGATCATGGGCATCATCCGGGAAGCCTCCGACCATCGGCAAGACGCCCCGGCGCGGAGGGCGCGGTCGTGAGCCTTCACGTCCCCGTCGGCGCCCTGCCGGTCGGCACGCTAGACACGCTGCCGCCGCTCGAGGCCGCGGCCGTGCGCGGCCTGCGCCTCTGGTTCTCCGGGCAGGAGGCGCAGGCCGCGGTCTGGAACGTCTTCGCCCGCACCTTCGGGGCGCGCCAGGGCCGTGCCTCTCTCCGCGCCTTCGAGAGCTTCGTCGATACGCTTCTCGAAGCGAGCCCGCGCCCCCTCATGCGCCACGGCCTCGCCTGCCGCTGTCTCGGCGCGGACGAGCATGCCTTCGCGGCCCTTCTCTCCGCTGCAGCGCGCGGGGAGCGGGAGGAGGCGATCCTCTTGGCACTCGCCTTCGTACCGGCGCATCACGCGCTGCCGCTCGTGGCGGCGGCGGAGGCAGCGGGGCCGATCCTCGCCCGTGTCGCCGATCCGCTTGCCGCCCTCATTCCCCCCGCCCGGCCAGCGCCCGCCAGCGCGGCGTTCCCCACGCTGCACTGAACGGACCGCGGGTCGGAAGAACGGCGCGACAATCAGAACGGCGCCGGCTATCGCGGCGTCCCGCTTCCCGTGCACATGGCGGCGCATGATACGGGTCGCCGCGGCGCGGTGAATGGGCGAGAAAGCGGGACGATGAGAGGAGACCCGCCATGACCGCCGAGCGCATCGAGACGCAGACCGTGCCTGCAGAGGCTCCGACGCCCGACCCAAACCAGTACGCTCTGATGGCCGCCGCGCTCGACTACATCGAGGCGCACCGTGCCGAGCAGCCTGGGCTCGAGGAGGTGGCGGAAGCAGTGGGGCTCAGCCCAGCGCATTTCCAGCGCTCCTTCTCCGCCTGGGTCGGCGTCAGCCCGAAGCGGTACCTCCAGTATCTCACGCTCGACCACTCCCGCCGTCTGCTGGCCGAGCGCTTCACGCTGCTCGACACGGCATTCGAGGTCGGCCTCTCGGGTCCCTCGCGGCTCCACGACCTCTTTCTGCGCTGGGAGGCGATGACACCCGGGGACTATGCGGCCCGCGGCAAAGGGCTGGAGATCGCCTGGGACTGGGTCGCGACGCCCTTCGGCGAAGCGCTGCTGATGGCCACGGAGAAGGGCGTCTGCGGGCTTGCCTTCTCCGAGGAAATGGGCCGCCACGCGACGATGGCCGACATGCGCTCCCGCTGGTCCGAGGCAACGTTCCGGCAGGACGAGCATGCCATCGCGCCTCACGCGGCGGCCGTCGCTGACCAGCTCGCCGGGCGCACTTCCGCGCCGGTGAAGCTCGGCCTTCACGGCACGCCCTTCCAGATTAAGGTTTGGGAAGCGCTGTTGGCCATCCCCTCGGGCCATGTGACGACCTATTCCGAGATCGCGCGCGCCATCGGCAGCCCCCGTGCCGTGCGCGCCGTCGGCTCCGCCGTGGGGCGCAATCCGGTCTCCTGGCTCATCCCCTGCCACCGCGCGCTGCGGCGGGACGGGCAGCTCGGCGGCTATCACTGGGGCCTGCCCGTCAAGCGCGCGCTGCTCGCCTGGGAGAGCGCCCGCGCCGACGCCTGAGCGGTGTGGCATCGCAAGCCGGTCTGCGCCGATAGGCCGGTTGACAGGCGGGCCGCACGATGAGGACAGTCCCCCTGCAGCCGGCGGCGGGGAGCGGAGCGATGACGGAGAACGGCAGCGGTGGCGGTGGCGCAGCTTCGAGCTACCGGATCGCCGCCGGGCTCGCCGCGCTCAACGCCGAGGGGATCGGATGGGCGGTGCTCGCCTTCATCCTAGCGGACGGTGTGATGGTCGCGGTCTTCGGCGACGCGCTACGCGTCCTGATGCATTTCGTGTTCGACGCCCTCATCGTGCATATGGGCCTGCGCAGCATGCTGTCGGACGGTCGGGTGACGGGTCTCGGCGCCATGGTGACCGAGACCGGACGCACCCCGTGGCTCTTCATCTTTCGCGCGACGGTGCTGATGATGCCGGGGATCCTCGCACTCCTCCTCGTTGGCGGGCTCATGATGCCGGCCTTCGGGCCGGGTGCAGCACTCGGGGCCGGCGTCGTGGTGGGGCTCGGCGCCTATGCGGTGACCTTCGCGCTCTTCGGCACGATGCTTGCCGACCTGGCCAGCGGCGGCAGTGGTGACCCTGAGGCCGCGCTCGAGAAGGGGCGCGCCGCCTTTCGCCCGGCGCTCGCGCTCATGCTCTCCGGGCCCGTGCTGGCGGAGCTCTGCCTCTACGCGGCGGACAGTCTGGCGCGCGGCATCGGCTTGCCGGACCGGGCAATCGATCCGGAGGCGGAGCATCTCAACGCCGTCGGCCTCGTGGTGGATACGGCGTTCCTGCTCGGCGGGATCTTCGTCAGCCTCCTCGCCGCCACCGCGCTCGGCCGCGCCTGGCTCGGCCGCTACTGATCCGCGCGCCGGCGCACCTGCCAGGCAACCGTCAGGAGCACGAAGAGGCCGATGAGCCAGATGACCCGCGCCTCGTACCGGCCCTGGACCTGCGAGAAGACGCCCATGATCGCGGCGTTCACCACCACGCCGGCGGCGAGGGCCGTTCCGAAGGCCAGCATCTCCCCGGCCGAGGGCAGGCCGCCCGCCGCCCCCTCCCGCCGCCGCACAATCCGACCGAGCCATATCAGAAGCCCTGCACCGGCAATGGCCGCGATAAGGCTCAGCACCTCGTAGCCGTAGGCGAGTGTCCTGATCGGGAAGGTCCGGTCATAATGAGCGCTCGCGCGGAAGGGCTCGAGATCGCGCGGGGGCAGCCTGCTCTCGAGCGCCTCCGCCACTTCGTCATCCACCCGCACGTACCGGATGCTGACCTCGGTGAGCTGCCAGAAGAAGCGGCCTAACGAGGCCTGGAGCTGGCCCAGCGGATCGTGTTGCAGGACATTGAGCAGAAGGCTCCATTGCTGGCGGGACATCTCGCGCTTGGTGTCCACGTCCTGCCACGAATAGACGCCCTCAAAGTCCTTGGGCGCCCAGAGCCACTGGTCCACGTAGGTCGGCCTTGCGTCCCGGAAATCGCAGAAGATGAGGCCGTTCTCCGGACAGGTCTCCTCGAGATATGTGCGGCCCGGTTCCTCGAGGAGGACGGTGGCCGCGACCATCGGGAGCGAGAGCGGCTTGTAGCCGTAGACCGCCTGGACCGCCTGCTGGAAGGCGAAGAGGCTGAGAAAGCCGAGCGCGACCGCCCCGCCGCCGGAGACGAGCCCCGGCACCCACGGGCGCCGCAGGACGACGCCGGCGAGGAAGGCGAGCGGCAGGACGAGGAGCAGGGCGAGCGCCAGATGCGTGTTGTGCACCAGGACGGCGCCGACGAGGAGCGCGAACCAGAACACCCGGTCCACCCATCCCAGCCGCGCCGCGAAGACGAAGGGAATGACAAGCGCGAGGATGCCGAGGCCCGCGAAGATGTCCGGCAGCAGGAGCACCGTGAACATGGCGAGCGGTGTGACCACGCCGAGCGGGATCAGTATCGCTGCAGGCATCATCAGCCGCTCCCCAAAGACGGCTCGGAGGAGGAAGAAGCCTGTCACCAGCACCAGCGCGACCTGCGCATAGGCGGCGAGGAAGAGGTTGTGCATCCATCCCGCGATGGCGAGGAAGGCGCCGTAATAGGGCGAGCGGGCGAGGGAGACGCTGTAGCCCTCCTCCGCACTGTCGCCTCTTCCCACGGCATCCTCGCCCCCCGGCGCCGCCTGAGGGACCGCCGCGGTGCCTGCCGGGGCCGTCTCCGTCGTAGCGCCCGTGGCCTCGATTGCACCGGCCACGCGGTGCCCCTCAACATAAGGCGTCTCGATACCCAGCACGTAAAGCGCCGAGCCGCCGCCGAAGAGGTAGACCGCCGTGTCGTAGAAATAGAGCGGCAGCCGCCCGAGGAGCAGGGGCCAAAGGAGGCTGAGGACCAGCGCGCCGATCACGGCAGCCCAAGCGATCACCCGCACCGAAGCCCCCATCGGTTGCCCAAATGCGCGCGACCCTAGAGAGCGGCCGCCCGCGTTTCAATGTCCTTGCCGGCGGGCGCCGCCGCCCGGCCGCTCAATGCCGGAAATGGCGCCGACCCGTGAAGAGCATCGCCAGACCACGCGCGTTGGCAGCCTCGATCACCTCTGCATCGCGCATCGAGCCGCCGGGCTGAATGACCGCCGTGGCCCCCGCCTCCGCCGCTGCGATCAGCCCGTCGGCAAAGGGAAAGAAAGCGTCGGAGGCGACGACCGCGCCCTCGGTCATCGGGGCGTCGAGCCCTATGGCCTCCGCCATCTCGGCAGATTTGCGCGCAGCGATACGGGTGCTGTCGACCCGGCTCATCTGCCCTGCGCCGATGCCCACCGTGGCGCCGTCCTTCACATAGACGATGGCATTGGATTTCACGTGCCGCGCGACGCGCCAGGCGAAGAGGAGATCGGCCCGCTCCTCGGCGCTCGGCTCCCGCGCCGTCACGCAGCGCAGTCCTTCGCCGACGGGGCCGAGCGTATCGGCGTCCTGCACGAGAAACCCGCCCGCCACCTGCCTGAGGTCGAGCCGCGCCTCACCGGTCCCGGGCAACCCATCGGTCAGCAGGAGGCGGATATTGGCCTTTCCCGCGAAGATCGTCCGCGCCGCCGGATCCGCGCCCGGGGCGATCACCACCTCGGTGAAGATCCGCGTGATCGCCTCCGCTGCCGCGGCGTCGAGCGGGCGGTTGACGGCGACGACCCCGCCGAAGGCCGAGATTCGGTCGCAATCGTAGGCCCGGCCATAGGCCTCCACCAGCGACGCGCCACGCGCGACGCCGCAGGGATTGGCATGCTTGATGATCGCACAGGCGGGCCCGGCCTCCGTGTCGAGATCGGCGACCAGCTCGTACGCCGCATCCGTGTCGTTGATGTTGTTGTAGCTGAGCTCCTTGCCCTGCACCTGCACGGCGGTGGAAACGCCGGGGCGGGCCGTATGGTCGGTGTAGAAGGCCGCACCCTGATGCGGGTTCTCCCCATAGCGCAGCGGCTGGAGGAGCTGTCCCGCGAAGACGCGACGGCGGGGCGCCGCATCGCCCAGGCTGCGGGCAAACCAGGTGCTGACGGCAGCATCGTAGGCCGCCGTGCGCGCGAAGGCGATGGCGGCGAGCCGCGTTCGCGTGGCATCTGTGGTGCCGCCCAGCGTCTCGATCTCCTCAGCGACGGTCTCATAGTCCTGCGTGTCCGTCACCACGGTCACAGCCGCGTGGTTCTTGGCCGCGGCCCGCAGCATCGCAGGCCCGCCGATGTCGATGTTCTCGACCGCCTCTTCAAAGCCCGCGCCCCGTGCGATCGTTGCCTCGAAGGGGTAGAGATTGACGATGACGAGGTCGATCGTGCCGATGCCGTGCTGCGCCAGCGCCTCCATATGCTCGGGCTTCGCGCGATCAGCGAGGATCGCACCATGCACCATCGGGTGCAGCGTCTTGACCCGGCCATCCATCATCTCGGGAAACTGGGTGACATCCGCGACATCACGCACGCCGAGGCCCGCATCGCGGAGGAGACGCGCCGTGCCGCCTGTCGAGACGATCTCGACCCCGGCCGCCACCAGCCGCGCGGCCAGCGCCTCTATACCGGTCTTGTCGGAGACGGAGATCATGGCGCGGCGAACGGGCCCCACGGGCCCTTGTTCGCCCGGACGGCCGCCTCTGCTTACGGAACTCTCGGTCACGGTCTTTCCCCCAATCCGGTCGGGCAGCGCGGCGCGCAAACGTCGATGACCGTTATTGTCATGGCAGACGGGCCGCCGGAAGGGGAGCGTTCGTCGCGAAAGGCGCGCTTCAGGCGGGGGAGAGGAGGCGCGCGGCGAAAAAGCCGTCGAGCCCGCCGATCTCGGGCAGCATGGAGGGCAGTGTCCTGAGATCGCCTTCCTCCGTCACGACGCCGGGCGGCAGGACCGGGTCTTCGGCATCGAGCGGCAGTCGCCGCGCCCCCGGCATCGAGGCAAGAAACGCCTCGATCTGCGCCTCCCCTTCCGCCTTGAGGAGCGAGCAGGTCGCATAGACGAGCCGCCCGCCGGGCGCGAGCCAGCCCCAGGCGCGGGCGAGAAGGCTTGCCTGCAGCTCGAGCAGCGGAGGGATGTCATCGGGCGCCAGCCGCCAGACGAGGTCACCGTGCCGGCGCGCGGTCCCCGTGGCGCTGCAGGGCGCGTCGAGCAGGATGGCGTCGAAGGGCGCCTCCGGCTGCCAGTCGCGCGCATCGGCCTCGACGACCTCGGCGGCGAGCCCCGTGCGACGGAGGTTGCGCAACAGCGTCTCGAGCCGCCCCCCGCTCATGTCGAGCGCCGTCACCGCCGCGCCCATGGCCGCAAGCTGCATGGTCTTGCCGCCCGGTGCCGCGCAGAGGTCGAGGACCCTCTTGCCCTCGAGCGCGCCGGGCGTGCCCTCGAGGACGAGGGCGGGCAAGGCCGCAGCGGCATCCTGCACCCACCAGGCACCCTCCTCGTACCCCGGCAGGGCGGAGATCTGCGGGCGGGCGGGCAGGCGCAGCGTCCCGCTGGGCAGCAGCGTCCCGCCTGTCTCCGCGGCCAGCGTCTCCGCATCCGCAGCGGCCCGAAGGGTCAGGTCATGTGGCGGCGGCGGCTCGCGATGGCTGCGCATGATGTGCCCTGCCGCCTCGCGTCCCCAGTCCGCCGTCAGCGCATCGGCCAGCCAGTCGGGCGTGTTGATCGCCGGCGGGCGCCTGGGCTCGGGCGCGCCGGAGAGCTTGCGCCCGACGGCGTTGACGAGCCCGGCCATTCGCACCGCCGCCTTGTTCGCCCGCGCGAGGCGCACGGCCCCATCCACTGCGGCATGTGCGGGCCGGCCTGCATGCAGGATCTCGGCCGCCATCAGACGCAGCAAATGGCAGGCGGGCGGACCGGGCATCCGGTCCACGAATTTCGAGAGCACCGCGTCGATCTCGCCGAGCCGCCTGAGCGTGAGATCCGCAAGCGACATCGCCTCCGCCCGCTCAGGCGGAGAGAGACGACCGAGGCCGCCCTCCCCGAGGATGCGCCGGTGGTCGAGCACTTGCCCGATCAGGACCGCCGCGGCGCCCCGCGCGGTCTCGACCCCACCCTCCTCGGGCGAGAGCCGGCCGCCAGCGGCGGAGGGACGGGGCGTGCGGCTTGAGCGTCTGCGAGCCTCGGCCACGCTCAGGACCAGGGGCCGGAGCGGCGGCCGGGGGGCGAGCCGTTGCGCTCGCGTGTCGTGGGCGGCCCCCAGCTCCGCTTCTGCGCGCTCGCTTGCGGTGCGGGGCTGCGAGCCACCGAACGGGCAGCCCTCGAGAAACCGCCGCCACCCCCCACGCCCATGTCCCGTGCCTGCGCCTCCAGCGCCGCGATGCGGTTGTTGGGGTTCGGATGCGTCGAGAACAAGCTGTCGATGCCGCGCCGCGTCAGTGGGTTCACGATGAACATGTGCGCGGTCGCAGGGTTCCGCTCCGCGCTCGCCAGCTCCGGCCTGCGCCCGCCCGCGATCTTCGACAGGGCCGAGGCCAGCCAGATCGGGTTCCCGCAGATCTCGCCCCCCGCCCGGTCCGCAGCATACTCCCGCGTGCGACTGATGAGCGTCTGGATGAGGAAAGCAGCGAAGGGCGCCGCAATGGCCGCCAGCAAGACCCCGACAATGCCGAGCGGGTTGCGGTTCTCGCCCGAACTGCCACCGAAGAAGAAGGCGAAGTTCGCGAGCATCGAGATTGCCCCGCCGACCGTCGCCGCGATCGTCATGATCAGCGTGTCGCGGTTGCGGATATGCGCCAGCTCATGCGCCATGACGCCCGCCAGCTCCTCGCGCGAGAGCGTCTGAAGGATGCCCGTCGTCGCGGCCACCGCCGCGTTCTCGGGGTTGCGACCGGTGGCGAAGGCGTTCGGCTGCGGGTCCTCGATCACATAGACCGCCGGCATCGGCAGGCCCGCATTGCGGCTCAGCTCCTCGACCATGCCCCAGAGCTCCGGCGCCGTCTGCCGGCTCACCGGCCGGGCCTTGTGCATCCGCAGGAGCATCTTGTCCGAGTTCCAATAGGCGAAGGCGTTCATGCCCAGCGCGATCACGAAAGCGATGATGGCGCCCCCGGCCCCGCCGATCAGGTAGCCCACGCCGAGAAAGAGCGCCGTGAGCGCGGCGAGGAGGAGTGCGGTTTTCATGTAGTTCATGCGCGTCTCACTCCTTGACTCTGCGCAGGAGGTGGGGCGAAGGGCGCGCTTGTCTCCTGCGCGCCGCAGCCCCTACATCTCCTGCAACTGCTTGTGGAGGGATATATGTCGCAGCCCGACGTCCAAGAAGACCTGCCCGATCCGGAAGACGAGGTCGATGCGGCGCGCGCGGCGCGCGTGAAGGCCGCGGCGGAGCGGGCGTTGGCGGAGGCGGCCGCGCGCCGGGCGACGGCGGTGTCCCTCGATCTGCCGAAGGAAGAGGGCGGGCGCGAGGGGCCCGAGCCCGTCCGCTTCGGCGACTGGGAGAAGAAGGGCATCGCCTACGACTTCTGAGCCCAGGGACCGGCGGGTCAGAGGAGCGCGGGCTGGCCGGCCGCTTCGGCTGCCACTTCCATCGCGGAGATGACCGCATAGGCGTCCTCGCGGAGGACCGTCACCCCATCGATCATCAGCGCTCGGCGTGCGGGCGCAAGCGCCGCGTCGGCCATCGCCTCGGCCAGCGCTTCGCGAAGGGCATCCAGCGTCGCGTCGTCCCGCGCACCGGCGGTGATAAAGGGGAGGGCCGGGGCCGCAGGGCTCCAGTCGATGCGCCGCAGGCCCGCCACCGCCGCGGGCGCCGCTTCTCCCGCCAGCGCCCAGGTCACGCAGTCGATGGCCGCGATATCCGCTGCCCCCTCCGCCACCGCCCTGGCGGAGGCAAGATGCGCACCGGTCTCGACGGCCCGCCCGAGGAAGGGTGCCCGGCGCGCGAGAGGCGCGACTGCGGCGCGCAGGGCGTTGTGGCCCGACTGGCTGTCGCGTGCGTTCACCGCGGGGCGGTAGCCTCGGCACTCCGCGAGCGTTGCCGCACGGTCATCGGCCCTCACCACGATGGCGGAGCGGTAGTGCGGCCCTTCGCAACCGGGCGCCGTGTAGAGGGGCGTCGCCACCAGCCGAACGTTACCTCGGAGCGCGGTCCAGAACGGATAGCCGCAGGTCTGCGCGAGCAGCAGCGCCGGGTCTTCCCATGCCTCGGCAACCGGGCGACCTCGCATAAGCACGGCCGGCGCCGGGATACCGCGCGACGAGAGGGCGCGGGCGATGCCGCCCCAAAGCGCATCCGTGGCGCCCCTCAGCGCGGGCAAGTCGTACATCTGAAGCGCCGCAAGGGCTGCCATCCTTCCCCCTCCCGACCCGCCGGCCACGGTGCGCGGCGCAACCCCGCCCCTGCGGGAGCGGGTAGTGTGCCCCGGCCCGGCCTGCCCTACCATCCCGCCCTCGGCAAAGGGAGCACACGAGGCTATGGGCGCAGGCACCGGTCGGCCAGAGACGGGGAGAGGCGCGCAGGGCATGCTCGGCGGCGGCATCCGCTGGCTCAACCGCACGCCGTCGCTTCTCCTCACCCTCACCGCGCTCTTCTGGGCAGGCAACGCCATCGCCGGACAGCTTGCGAAGGACGAAGTCGAACCCTTCGCGCTCGTGCTTCTCCGTTGGATCGGGGTCACGCTGCTGCTCTGGCCGCTCTACGGGCATGAAGTGCGGGCGCATTGGGCGGTGATCCGGCCCGCGCTGCCGCGCATCGCGCTGATGGCGACGCTGGGCTTCACCTGCTTCAACGCGCTTTTCTACGCCGCCTCACACAGCACGACTGGCATCAATATCGGCATTCTACAGGGCTCGATGCCGATGTTCGTGCTGGCCGGCGCGTTCCTCGCGCACGGCACGCGGGTCGGCGCGGTGCAGGCCGTGGGCGTCGCCGTCACGCTCATCGGTGTCGTCCTCGTCGCGACCAAGGGCGCACCGGCCCGCATCGTGGAGCAGGGAGTGAACCCAGGCGATGCGCTGATGCTGCTCGCCTGCGTGCTCTATGCGGGCTACACGGTGGCGCTCCGCAACCGTCCGGCGATCCCGGGCCGCGCCTTCTTTACCCTGATGTGCCCGATCGCGGCGCTGACTGCCCTTCCGTTCGCGATCGGCGAGGCAGTCATTCAGGGGCCGTCACTACCGACGGCGGAGGGCTGGCTCGTGACGCTCTATGTCACGCTCTTCCCCTCCTGCCTCGCGCAGCTCTTCTTCCTGCGTGGCGTGGACCTGATCGGGCCGGGGCGTGCTGGCGTCTATATCAATCTGGTGCCGATCTTCGCGGCCTTCCTCGCCGTCCTCATCCTCGGTGAGACCTTCGCGCTCTACCATGCGGCGGCGCTCGGGCTGGTGCTCGGCGGGATATGGCTGTCGCAGCGTGGCAGTTTGGGATGAACATTTCCTCAAAAATTCATCATTCAGGATTGACCTGACGTTGTGTCGTGGCATGCTCCGGCCACGGCTCGTATCGTCGGGCCCGCAATGCTGGAGCACTTTCGATGTCCGACGCCGCCTCGCCTGACGGTGGTCCCGGCCAAGCCGGCCCCGCCGCCCGCTTCGCCGATGCCGTCGTCCGTTACCGCTGGATCTTCCTCGCTCTCTCGCTGGCGCTGGTTGCCGTCTCCGTTTCCAAGATCGGCAATATCTGGCCGCCCGACCCTTCGGCCCGTATCTTCTTCGCCGAGGAGAACCCGGATCGTCAGGCGCTCGACGCCTACGAGGCCGCCTTCTCCAAGGACGACAACCTGAGCGTCGTTATCGTGCCGGAGGACGGCGCGGTCTTTACGCCTGATACCATCGCGCTGATCGGGGAGATCACGGAGGAGGCCTGGCGCCTGCCCTTCGTACGCCGCGTCGACAGCCTGACGAACTTCCAGCACAGCTTCGCCGACGAGGAAGGCCTGGTCGTGCGCGATCTGGTCGAGGAGCCGGCCGACGTGACGCCTGAGGAGGCGGCGGAGATCGCACGCCTCGCGATGGAGCGGCTGGAGATCGTCGACCTCCTCGTGGCGCCGGCGCAGGACGTCACGCAGGTCAACATCCTCTTCACGCTGCCCGAGGTGAAACCCACCGAAGAAGTGCCGACGATCGTCCGCGAGGTGCGCGCGATGGTGGAGCGGGTCGAGGCGGAGCACCCCGTCGAGATCCGCCTGACCGGCGGCATCATGATCAACAACCAGTTCGCCACCAGCGGGCAGGAGGACAGCCAGAACCTGCTCGGCCCGATGTTCCTCGTGATCCTGCTGGTTGTCGGGCTCTCGCTTCGCTCCGCCTTCGCGACGCTGGCGGTGCTGATCCTGATCACGCTCTCGGCGGCAACGGGGCTCGGGGCCGCCGGGTGGTTCGGCTACCGGCTGAATTCCGTCACCGTGCTGGCCCCCCTCTACATCATGACGCTCGCGGTCGCATCGGCGGTCCACGTCTTCTCTGCCTGCCGCGCCGCAATGCCGGATACGGGTGATCGGAAGGAATGGGTGCGCCGCGCGCTCTCCGAGCATGCGGGCGCCATCGTCATCGCCTGTGTGACCACGGCGATCGGGTTCTATTCGCTCAACTTCTCCATCTCCCCGCCCTTTCGCCAGCTGGGCAACACGGTGGGCACGGGCGTGCTGGCCGCGCTCTTCTTCACGCTCTTCCTGCTGCCGGGGCTCATCATCACCATGCCCATGCGCCGCCAGCGGAGCGCGGAGCGGGAGCCGAGGGCGATGCGCGCGCTCGCCGACTTCGTGGTGGGCCGGCGCCGCATGATCGCCCCCGTGATGATCGGCGTCGTCGCGCTCCTCGCTGCGGGCACCAGCCAGCTCAAACTCGAGGACGATTTCCTCCGCTATTTCGACGAGCGCTACGAGTTCCGGCAGGACACGGACTTCACTGAGGAGCGGCTGACCGGCGTCAACGTGCTCTACTTTGCGCTGCCGGCGGGAGGGGATCAGGCGATCAACGATCCCGTCTTCCTCAAGGAGACCGCCGCCTTCGCGGACTGGCTCCGCACCCAGCCGGAGGTCGCCCATGTCGCCACGCTGACGGACACGATCAAGCGGCTCACGATGAACATGAACGGGGACGACCCCGCGTTCTTCCGACTGCCGGACACCGAAGAGGCGGCGGCGCAGTATCTCTTCCTCTACGAGCTCAGCCTCGGCTACGGGCGCGATCTCACCGACCAGATCAACATCGACCGCTCCGCGCTCCGGGTCAGCGTCGCCCTCGGGCGGCAGACGACGGCGGAGATGCGGGACGTGACGCTCCGCGCCGGCCAGTGGCTCCAGCAGAACGCGCCGACGATCCAGACGGCCTGGGAGGCGGAGAACCCGGAGCGCCCGCTGGTGACACCTACTGGCGTCGTTCACGTCTTCAACCTGATCAGCTTCCGCGACGTGCGCGCCATGCTCTCGGGCACAGCACTCGCGCTCGTGCTGATCTCGGGCGTCATCATGCTGGCGCTGCGCTCCGTCCGGATCGGGCTCATCAGCCTCGTGCCCAACCTGATCCCGGCCGCCATGGCCTTCGGGATCTGGGGCTACTCCGTCGGCGCCGTCACGCTGGCCATCGCCGTGGTTTTGGCCGCGACGCTCGGCATCGTGGTAGACGACACCGTTCACTTCCTCTCGAAGTACCAGGCCGGGCGGCGCAAGGGGTTGAGCCCCGAGGACAGCGTGCGCCATGCCTTCACCCGTGTCGGAAATGCGCTGGTGATCACGTCGGTGGGGCTGGTTGCCGGCTTCTGCGTACTCGCGCTATCGGGCTTCGCGGTGAACGGCGATATGGCGAAGCTGACTGCGATCACCATCACTGTAGCGCTGATCGCGGACTTCCTGCTGCTGCCCTGCCTTCTCATCTTCCTCGACAAGCGGAGAGAAACCATGACCCTCAAGCCCGCAACCGCCGCCCTCCTCCTTGCGGCAATCGCGGTGCCCGCCCTCACCCTCGCGCCCGAGGCGCGGGCCGACGATGCGGAGGCCAAGGGCCTTGCCATCGCGGAAGCGGCGGACAAGCGCGATCTCGGCTTCGAAGCCTTTACGGTCGATGGCGAGATGATCCTGCGCGACAAGGCGGGCAACGAGAGCCGCCGCGTCTTCGAGAGCCTCACGCTGGAGCGGCAGGACCGTGCCGTAGGCGATCTCGGCATCATCGTCTTTACCCGCCCGCGCGATATCCGCGGCACCGGGCTGCTCACCCACGCCAATATCGAGCCGCAGGACGATGACCAGTGGCTCTACCTGCCGGCCGTCAAGCGCGTGAAGCGCATCTCGTCATCGAACCGCACCGGCAAGTTCGTGGGCTCGGAGTTCTCCTATGAGGATCTGGGCTCGCAGGAGGTGGATGATTACACCTACAAGTGGCTGCGCGACGAGCCGTGCCCCGGCGCCGAAGAGCTGACCTGCCACGTCGTCGAGAGCTATCCAAAGAACACGAAGTCCGGCTACTCCAAGCGCGTCGGCTGGACCGATGTTGCCGAGTATCGACAGTACAAGGTCGAATTCTACAACCGGCGCGGGGACTTGGAGAAGATTCTTACCTACAGTGGCTACAATGAGTACGACGGCTACTGGCGGGCGGACAAGCTCGCGATGCAGAACCTGCAGAGCGGCAAGGAGACCGATCTCTTGTTCACCGAGTATGACTTCTCCGCCTCGCTCAGCGACGGGGACTTCGACCCCAACCGCCTGCCGCAGATGGCCCGTTGATGCGTCTCGTCGCGCCCCGGGTCCGCCGCGCGGCGGCCTTTGGCCTGGTCACTGCGCTCGCCACCACGGCGGTGAGCGCGGCGGACCTTTCGCCGACGAATTTCGAGTTCTTCGGCGAGCTGGAGCTTGAGGGAACGGTCTTCTTCGAGGACCCGCAATTCGCCCAGCAGGAGCGCGACGGTGCCTCGATCGCCGGGCAGTTCACGGTGCTGTCGGAGTGGATGGACGGCGATCTCGCGTTGCGCTTCACCCCGTTTGCCCGCGCCGATATCGTCGATGACGAGCGCACCAACGGAGACATCCGCGAGGCCAAGGTCGACTACATCACCGGGCCGTGGAGCATCCGCGTCGGCGTCGACACGATCTTCTGGGGCAAGACGGAAGCGTTCCACCTGGTCGACATCGTGAACCAGACCGATCTCGTGGAGGACATCGACGCGGAGGACCGGCTCGGCCAGCCCATGATCCGGATCGGCCGGCTCACGAATGTGGGTGAGTTCTCGGCCTTCTACTTTCCCTATCAGCGCATCCGCCGTTTCCCGGGGCCTGAGGGGCGGCTGCGCTTCGCGCTGCCGGTGAACACGGACAACCCGATCTTCGAGACGGATGCAGAGCGCTTCACGCCCAGCTTCGCGCTCCGCTATTCGGGGTTTGTCGGCCCCGTCGATCTCGGCCTCCATGTCTTCCACGGCCTCGGCCGCGACCCCTCCTTCATCCCCGACGCGGAGGCGGACGAGCTTCTGGCGGTCTATCAGCGCATTACCCAGGGCGGCGTGGACCTACAGTTCACCTCGGGCGCGACGCTCTGGAAGCTCGAGGCGCTGGTTCGGGGCGGGGAGAAGAATACCCTCTTCGAGGACGAGCTCTTCGGCGCCTTCACCGGCGGCATAGAGCATACGCTCTTCGGCATCCTCGGCACCAGCTACGATCTCGGCCTGATCGCGGAATACGCCTTCGACAGCCGCGGTGACGAGGCGCTCACCAACTTCCAGAACGACGTGATCGTGGGAGGACGCTTCACGCTCAACGACGTGTCGGACACCGAAGTGCTGCTGACGAGCGCGGTCGACACGCAGAAGGGCGAGGTGGGTCTCCGCCTCGAAGCCGAGCGCCGCATCGGCAGCCGCTTCTCGGCCGCCGTCGAGGGTGTGGGCTTTCTCAACCAGGACGCCGACAGCTTTGCCGGAAGCTTCGCCGAGGACAGTTTCCTCAGGCTCAAGCTCAAGTTCTTCTTCTGATGAGCGCTGCGTCGCGGGAGAGCGACGGACCGGCGGAAGGAGGGGAACGCACGCGTCTCGAGATCCTCGAGGCATCGATGCGGCTCTTCCAGCATTTCGGCTTCGGCAAGACCACGATGGCCGATATCGCCCGCGAGACCGATATGAGCCCGGGCAACCTCTACCGCTACTACCGCAACAAGCAGGCCATCGGCCGGGCCGTGACGGAGCGGTATTTCCGCATGACCGAGGCGCAGATGGCGACCGGCCTGATGCTACCGGGCGGCTCACCGGCGGAGCGGATCCGAGAGCTCATCAAGAATGGCGTCGGGCATCTCCTCACCGAGATGGACCGCAATCCGCGCCTGGTGGAGCTGGCGGAGTTCATCTGCGCCGATCCAGAAGGCTTCGCCTCGCTTCAGGAGCACATCGCCTGGAAGGAGAAGGCGCTGACGCGGGAGATCGGGCGCGGGATCGAGGTGGGGCAGTTCCGCAAGGTCGACCCGGTGCAGGCCGGCAGGGTTCTCGTCGCGGCGACGCGGGCCTACTGGATGCCCATGGCCCTGGTCCATATCCGGCGGGAGGAGGACGGCAGGCCCGCCCTCCTCGACGAGGTGATCGACCTCATGCTCGCCGGCCTGATGCGCCCCGACGCGTGAACCTGCCGGAGCAGCCGCCGCTCGCTCAGGAGCCCGAGGAGCGGCGGCGCCGGGCGAGGAACCCGAAACCCGCCAGTGTTCCGCCGAGGAGGAGCAGGCTCGCCGGCACCGGTGCTGCGATGATCTCGTCCCGCCCGACGCTGCCCTCCAGAATGGCGCTGGCACGATAGATCTCGCCGGGGTCCTCCACGTCGGCCAGCGTCAGCATGAGCGGCGTGCCGCTGCCAAAGGCGACGGTCGAGAGCGCATTCTCCGCCTCGCCGTTGTTGAAGAGGATGTTTCGGAAGTCCTGCTGGAACTCCCCGTCATCGGCGTCGATGTCGAGCCCGAAGCTCACGCTCTCGCCCGGATCGAACCCAGTGAAGCTGAAGGACACCCGGTCGGTATTCACACCGTCCACGCGGTTGATGTTGGTGTCGCCCTCGGTGAGACGCGCCGTTCCGCCGGCGGGGCCACGCAGATGCACGACGCCGTCGAAGTTGAAGGTGGTGTCGCCGATGCCCAGCGAGAATGTACTGATGCGCGCCGCGTCAGACCGGTTGACGAGCGTGATGAGCGGCACGTTCAGGCTGCCCGGCTGGCGCCTCAGGCTGCCGTCGATAATGATGTCATAGGCTATGGTGCTGGCTTCGGCCGCCGGGGCGGTGAGGCAAAGGGCGGCCGCTGCCGCCCGGCAGATGGCTGCCGTACGCATGGAACTCTCCAGTGCTGAGACTTCGGGCGTCGGCTTCTCCGACCAGCGGCACGCGCCGCCTGGTGATCAGGTAAATAATGCATTACCGGCTGGCCTGAAACCGAGAACGGCGGAATTAACCATACATTTCATGCATTTATCAGGAAAGCGCCGTCCCCTGCCTCGATACAGGACACGCCTGTGTAGGTCTGAGGCAGCACGACGCCGCGGCCAGAGAGAACCCGGGACGAAAGACTGCCGCGCATACATCGGATGCCCGGGCCGGCCCGGGCATCAAGTCGATCGCATCCTCAGGGCGGACGCCGCTGGCGTTGCTGCATGCCCGCACTGAAGCGTCAGATCGCGAGGTATTCCTGGCGGAGCTCGGCGTTGTCGAGCACCTCCTGCGCCGTGCCGTCGAAGACGATCTGGCCCATATCGAGGATCAGAGCCCGGTCCGCGAGATGCAGGGCCGCGATCGCGTTCTGCTCCACCAGGATCGTCGTCATGCCGAGTTGCTTGATCTGCTCCAGCGTGCGTTCGATCTCCTGCACGATCACCGGGGCGAGGCCCTCATAGGGCTCGTCCAGAAGCAACAGCTTCACGTCCCGCGCGAGGGCCCGGGCCACGGCCAGCATCTGCTGCTCGCCGCCCGACATCGTGGTGCCCTCCTGCTTGCGACGCTCACCGAGACGCGGGAAGAGCTCGTAGAGCCGCTCGATCGACCAGCCATGGGGCTCCACGATCTGCGCGAGCTTCAGGTTCTCCTCGACCGTCAGGCCCGGAATGATGCGCCGGTCCTCGGGCACGAGGCCAATGCCGGTGCGCGCCGCTTCGAACGCCTTCATCTCATGCAGCGGCTTGTGGTCGAGCCAGATCTCGCCATGGGTGAGGTTCGGGCTGTCGAGCCGCGCCAGAGTGCGCAGCGTCGAGGTCTTGCCCGCGCCATTGCGCCCGAGCAGCGCCACGATCTCGCCCTCGCGCACGTCGAAGCTCACGCCCTGGACGATGTAGCTGTCCCCGTAATAGGCGCGCACGTCCCACACCGAGAAGAAGGCGCGCTGGCCGCCCTTGCCGCGAACGGGGTCCACACCGGGGGCCTTGGCTTCGGCCCACTGGCTCTGATCCATCAGGCCCTGGCTCTGCTCGCTCATCTCGTTCACCGTCACCTTGTTCACAACTGCGCCCCCCCAAGATACGCTTCCTGCACCCGCGGGTCGCCCTTGATCTTCTGGGGCTCGTCCTCGACGATCACGGTGCCCTGCGCGAGCACGCTGATCTTTTCGGCCAGGCTGAAGACGACATGCATGTCGTGCTCGATCACCACGATGGTGATCCCGCGCGTGGAGATCTCCTTCAGAAGGTCGATCGTGGTGTTCGTGTCGGCGCGGCTCATGCCCGCCGTGGGCTCGTCGAGCAGCAGGAGCTTGGGCTTCTGGATGAGGCCCATCGCCAGCTCCAGCCGCCGCTTGTCGCCCCGGCTCATCTCGCTCGCGCGGTTGTGCGCGAAGCGGTCGAGCTTGAGGTCGCGAAGCACCTCCATCGCCTCCGCCATCACGGAGGTTTCCTTCCGCACGCCCGACCAGGCATTCATCGTGAACGCGCCGTCGCGCTTGGAGAAGGCCGGGATCATGACGTTCTCGATGATGGAGAGCTCGCCGAAGATCTCGGGTGTCTGGAAGACGCGGGCGACGCCGTACTGGTTGATCTCGTGCGGCTTCACCCCGAGGAGCGACTTGCCATCGAACATCACCGTGCCGGTGTCGGGCATGAGACGCCCGACGAAGCAGTTGAGGAGCGTCGACTTGCCGGCCCCGTTGGGGCCGATGATGGCGTGAACGCTGCCTTCCTCCACCGAGAGGTTGACCTCGTTCAGCGCCCTCAGGCCACCGAAGCTCTTGTTGACGTTACGGACTTCGAGGATCGCGGTCATTGCTCTTGCTCCCTTACTCGGCCGGCGTGGGCGCCGGGGCGCCGCCGGTCTCGTCGTTCCCCTTGCGGCTGAAGAGGCGCTGGATGCGGGCCAGCCCCTCCATCAGTCCACCGGGCAGGAAGGTGACGATCAGCACGAAGACGAGCCCGAGCAGCAGGTGCCAGCCCTCGCCCACGAAGAGCGAGACGAAGGAGACCAGCGGGCCCGTGACCATCTCCGGCAGGAAGCTGCCGAAAAACTCCGTGAGGATGCCTTCGTTGAGGGAGGAGACGATCTGCTCCATGTACTTGATGATGCCGGCGCCGAGGACCGGGCCAAGCAGCGTGCCCATGCCACCGAGAATGGTCATCAGCACCACCTCGCCCGAGGCCGTCCACTGCATGCGCTCGGCACCCGCCAGCGGGTCGGTCACCGCCAGGAGGCCGCCGGCGAGGCCCGCATACATGCCGGAGATCACGAAGGCCGCCAGCGTGTAAGGCCGCGTGTTGATGCCGGTATAATTGAGACGGTTCTGATTGGTCTTGACCGCCTTCAGCATGAGCCCGAAGGGCGAGCGGAAGATGCGCTGCGCGAAGTAGAAGCCGAGGATCAACACGAAAGCGCAGAGATAGAAGCCGGTGTTGAACTGGAAGGTGTAGCCGAGCGCATTCCAGTCCCAGGTCTGGTTCATCTCGAGCCCGAAAAGGCTGGGAAAGGGCAGCGAGTTGTCGGACGGCGCGGCGTCGAGCACCCGCGGATCGCTGAGCGTGAGCTGGAGCCCAGTCTCCCCGTTCGTGATCGGGGTCAGCACCGAGTAGGCGAGGTTATAGCTCATCTGCGCGAAGGCGAGCGTCAGGATCGAGAAGTAGATCCCAGTGCGCCGGAGCGAGATAAACCCGATCAGGAGCGCGAAGAGCCCTGAGACGATCACGGCCAGGATCAGCGCCGGGATGACGTTCATGCTCAGGAGCTTGAACATCCATACGGCGGAGTAAGACCCGACGCCGAGGAAGGCCGCGTGCCCGAAGGAGAGGTACCCGGTGAGCCCGAACAGGATGTTGAAGCCGATCGCGAAGAGCCCGTAGATCGCGAAGCGCTGCAGCAGGTCCGGGTAGCCGGCGCCGAAGGGCGCCAGCAGGATCGGACCGAGAAGGACGACGGCCGCGAAGGCGATCAGCAGCCCCATGTCCTTGGCGGGGGAGACGGTCGTGGAACTTGCCATGGCTCAGCTCTCCATCACGCCCTTGCGGCCCATGAGGCCACGCGGGCGAACCAGTAGAATGACGACGGCGACCAGGTAGATGATGATCTGGTCGATCCCCGGCAGGATCTGCTTGATCTCGTTCATCGAGGCGAAGCTCTGCAAGATACCAAGGAGGAACCCCGCGGCGACGGCACCGCCGAGCGATCCCATGCCGCCCACAACGACGACGACGAAGCTGAGAACCAGGAAGTCCATGCCCATGTGGTAGTCGGGCGGCAGGATCGGCGTGTACATGACGCCCGCGAGGCCGGCGACGACGGCGGCGAGCCCGAAGACCGCCGTGAACCGCCTGTCGATATCAATGCCGAGGAGGCCCACGGTCTCACGGTCCGCCATCCCCGCGCGGACGACCATGCCGAAGGTGGTGAACTGGAGGAATGCGAAGACCCCGCCCAGCACCGTGAGGCTGAAGAAGAGATAGGCCACACGCCACCACGGATAGACCACGATGCCTGGGTCGATCCCGAAGAGCACGCCGATATCGGCGGCACCCCTGAAGCTGTCGGGCGCGGGCTGCGGGATCGGGTTCGCGCCGAAGTAGCTCTTGACGATCTCCTGCAGCACGATCGCGAGGCCGAAGGTCACGAGGATCTGCTCGGCATGCGGGCGCTTGTAGAAGTAGCGGATGAGGCCGCGCTCCATCGCCACGCCAGCGAGAAGCATGAATGGGATGGCCAGAAAGATGGAGAGGAAGACCGAGTACTCGACCATCCAGAGACCGGCATCGCCGAACCAGAGCTCCACATAGGGCGTGCGGATCTCGAGCGGCGTGCCCCAGGCGGTGGTTTCGGTCTCGGAAAGCGTGATGCTCTCCTTGGTCAGTATATACCGCGTGATCACCGCGCAGAAGGCGCCCATCATGAAGAGCGCGCCATGCGCAAAGTTGACGACGCCGAGCGTTCCGAAAATGAGCGTCAGGCCGAGGGCGATCAGCGCATAGGCGCCACCCTTATCGAGCCCGTTCAGGAACTGGAGCAGGATATCGTCCATGGCCCTGGGTCTCCTCCCGTCGTTCGACAAAACAAGGGTACCCGGCGCCCGCCTGTCGGGTGCCGCTGCGCCGGGCCGTGGGGACCGCGCCCAAGCGCGGCCCCGATGTCGGGAGCTTTAGATCAGGCGCCCGGGTTGCAGGCGCCGAGCTCGCCGGCGAAGTCCGGCTCCGAGCTGTCGTACATCATCTTGTCGCGGCTCACCTCGTCGACGACCTCGAGTAGGTCGAACTGCGAGGTCGGGTTCTCGTTGCCCTTCACGACGAGCACGGTCTTGAAGCACTGGTGGTCCTCGCCGCGATAGAGCGTCGGGCCATTGCCGAGGCCGTCGAACTCGAAGTCCTCGAGCGCCTCGACCACCGCGCAGGGGTTGAAGGACTGCGCCCGCTCGACCGCGTCCGCATAGAGCAGCGCCTGACAGTAGCAGGTATGCGCGGCCTGCGAGGGCGGGAAGCCGTACTCCTGGCCGAAGGACTTCACGAACTGCTTCGAGCCCTCGTCCTGCAGCGACCAGTGCCAGTTGGTGGAGCCGAAGATGCCCTTCACGTTCTCGCCCGCACCCTGTGCCATCAGGCGCGAGTAGAGCGGCACGACGATCGCGAAGTCCTTGCCGTTGACCTGCTTGTCGCGCATGCCGAACTGCACCGCTTGGGTCAGCGAGTTCACCATGTCGCGGCCGTAGTGGTTGAGCACCAGCACATCGGCGCCCGAGTTCAGAACGGGCGTGAGGTACTGCGAGAAGTCGCCCGAGCCGAGCGGCGTGCGGACGGCGGCGACGGTCTCCCAGCCGAGCGCCTCGGTGTACTTCTTGATCGAGCCTTCCTGGGACCAGCCCCAGTTGTAGTCGGCCGTCAGATGATAGGCCTTGCGGTCCTTGCCGTAGTTCGACTCGAGCACGGGCGCGAGCGCGCGGCCCGACATCTCGGTGTTGAAGAAGTGGCGGAAGCCGTTGCGGCGCCGGTCCTTCCCGGTCGTGTCGTTCGAGTGCGTGAGGCCGGCCATGAAGATGACGCCCGCCTCCTGGCAATAGGCCTGCACGGCAACCGCCACACCGGAGGACGAACCGCCCGTGACCATCACGGCGCCATCGGCCTCAACCATGCGCTTGGCGCTGGCGCGCGCGGCATCGGACTTGGTCTGCGTGTCGCCGGTGACGTATTCGACTTTCTTGCCGAGAATGCCGCTGCCGTTCAGCGCCTTGGAGCTGAAGGTGCTGAGCATGCCGCCGTCGCCCTCACCGTTGAGGTGCTTCACCGCAAGCTCGTAGGCCCGCAACTCGTCTGCACCCTCGTCGGCATAGGCGCCGGTCTGCGGCACGTTGAAGCCGAGCGTCACGGTCGAGCCGCTCGGCTCGTTGGTGAACGCATTCGCGCCGCGTACGAAGAAGTTGGGCGCGGCGAGGCCGGCACCGAGGACCGCGCCAGACTTGAGAAGCCCGCGGCGGTTGAACTTGAAGTCGGTCATGATGTCCTCCCGGAAGGTTCTGGGGCGGGCCGTTTCGCCGGCTTTCACCCTTACACAGGATCCGCCAGCGTTGCTGACAGCACCTGCGCAGAAGATGCCGGGAACCTGTCAAAGCCTCAACAAGTTGTTGACTTCATTCGTCTTTTTTGTAAATTCAGCGACGCCACCCCGTGAGTATCTGTCAACAACTGACATTGCAGCGCGGTAAGTCCTTGGCTTGCAGGAGTTTCTCGGGATGCCGCGTAGTCTTCACGGCAGTATCGTTGGCGCACGCATCCGCGCCCGGCGGCGGGAGATCGGGTTGACCCAGGCAGAACTGGCCCGCCGCGCCGGTATCTCGCCGAGCTACCTCAACCTCATCGAGAGCAACAAGCGTGCGATCGCGGGCAAGCTCCTCGGCACCATTGCCGGCGAGATCGGCATCCGGAGGGAGGATCTGGACGGGGAGGCGGAAAGGCGGCTGGCGGGCGAGCTGGCCGAGATCGCGGCCGACCCGCGGCTGGCGGGCCAGGCCGTCTCGTCGAGCGACACAGGCGAGCTGATCGGTCGCTTTCCCGGCTGGGCCCGTACGCTCGTATCGCTGGCGCGCTCGGAGCGGGAGCTTGCGGCGCTGACCCGCGCTCTGTCCGACCGGCTGACGCATGACCCGTTCCTGGGCGAAGCGGTGCATCGCATGCTGACGCATATCGCCTCTCTCCGTTCCGCCGCGGAGATCCTGCGCGACGTTCCGGAGATCGAGGCCGAGGACCGCGCGCGCTTCGTCGGGATCCTGGCGGAGGAGAGCGGGCGTCTATCGGAGGTCGGCACCGCGCTCGCCGGCTATTTCGACAGGGCCGACGAAGCGCGCCAGGCCATCACGCCTGACGACGAGGTGGAGGCGCTTTTCGATCGGCGGGCAAACCATTTCGCGGAGATCGAGGAAGCGGTGGCCCGGGGTGGCACCGCCGAGGACGCCATTGCCGCAGTACTGCAGGCAGCAGCAAGCATCGAGAGCGGGCAGGCGCGGGCGGCCGCGGAACACCGCCTCGATCGCTACGCCAAGGATGCAGCCGACGCGCCGGCCGCCACGGTGCTGGAGGCGGGTGCGGCCTGCGGTTTCGATGCGGAGCTCGTTGCGGCAAGGCTCGGCATCGGGGTCGATACGGCCTTCCGGCGCCTCGCCTGCCTTCCGCCGCCGGAAGAGCCCGAGGACCACCCGCGCTTCGGCTATATCGAGACGAACGCGGCCGGGACGGTCACGGAGTTCTACGGGCTGCCGGGGCTCGTGCCGCCGCGGACCGCCACGCCCTGCCCACTCTGGATCCAGTTCCGCGCGGCCGCGCAGCCTGGGCAGTCGCTGCGCCAGCTCGCGGCCTTCCCGACCGGCCTTGCCTTCCTCTTCGTCGCGCGCGCGCGCCCGTCAAAGGCGCCGGGTTTCGGGCAGGCGACGCTACCCGTGACCGATCTTCTCGTCATCGAGCCGAAGGCGGCCGAGCGCACAGTCTATGGCGAAGGTCTCGCAGCCCTGTCGCATCTGCCCGCGCGAGGCTTGTCAGCACCGCACGGGACAATCGAAACCTTCGTGAACGTCCGATGCGCAGGAAAGTTGCGCTACGCCGGCGCCGCAGGCACAATACGCATAAGAGGCGCCGTCCCACAGGACAGAATCTGCGCCCTTTTATAGCCGGTCGGCGTAGGACCGGCGGGAGGAGACGCCGATGAGCGCCAATGGCGGCGCCCGCATCCTGCTCGCGGAGGACGAACCCAGCATCGTGACATCGCTGCGGTTCGTCCTCGGACGGGCAGGGTTCGACGTGATCGTCGAGAGCGACGGCGCGCGTGCCGTGGAACGTGCCTTCACCGATGCGCCTTCCCTGGTGCTGCTCGACGTGATGATGCCGGGGATCGATGGCTTCGAGGCGCTGCGCCGGCTGCGCGCCGATGCCCGGACGGCCGAGATGCCGGTCGTGATGCTGACGGCGAAGGGTCAACGCGAGGATCGGGACACTGCGATGCGGCTTGGCGCGAGCGCCTTCATCACCAAGCCGTTCTCGAATTCGGAGATTGTGGAGGCCGTGCGCGCGCTCGCGCCCGCGGCGCCCGTGGCCGTCGCGACGCTGCCCGGCGGCGACGGGCGATGACGGCAACGAAGCCGCCCGGCGCCGCCCTGCCCCCTGGGGCCGAGGCAGCAGCCGCCGCGGATGCGATCGCCATCGGCCGGCGGCGCCTGCGCGATGCGGCGATGGCACTGCCCTTCGCCGGCCTCCTGCTCCTCGCCTCGCCGCTCGTGCTGGTCTTCGCGGTGGATGGCCGGGTCTTCGGCGTGCCTGTGGTCGTTGCGTATATCTTCCTGGCCTGGGCCGCCCTCATCGCTGCGGCACGCGCGGTTGGGCGCGGGATCCTCGCGGCGGCCGATGCGGAGGCGCGCTCCGGGCCCGGGGGAACGCGCCCTGGCGCCGCCCGACGCCTCCGCGGCTGAGCGACACCGGCGGGTCCCGAAACGATGCTCTCGCAGGACACGCTCCTCGCCGTCGCGCTCGGCTACGTGGTGATCCTCTTTGCCGTCGCGTTTCTCGGCGACCGGCGCGCCAGTCTGGCGCGCGGCCGCTGGCTCCAGTCGCCGCTTGTCTACACCCTGTCGATCTCGGTCTACTGCACGTCCTGGACCTTCTACGGCGCCGTCGGTTCGGCCGCACGCTCGGGTCTGGAATTCGCGACGATCTATCTCGGGCCGACGCTCGTCTTCGTCGGCTGGTGGTGGACGCTGCGCAAGCTCGTGCGCATCGGCAGGGTGCACAGGATCACCTCGATCGCGGACCTGATTAGCTCGCGCTACGGCAAGTCCAGCACGCTCGCCGTCATCGTCACCCTCATCGCGCTGACGGCGACGACGCCCTACATCGCGCTCCAGCTCCAGTCGATCACCGCGAGCTTCGAAGCGATCAGCGGGGCGACGCATCAGACCCGCACGGCCTTCTGGGTCGCCTGCGGGCTTGCCGCTTTCACCATCCTTTTCGGCACGCGCACCATCAACGCGAACGAGCGGCATCACGGCGTTGTGGCGGCCATCGCGCTGGAGGCGGTGGTGAAGCTTGCCGCGCTCCTCGCCGTCGGCATCTTCGCCGTGTGGGGCGTCGCGGACGGGATCGGCGACATCTTCGAGCGCATGCCGGAAGAGATGGTCGACCCGGACACCGTGTTCGGCCCCCGCTGGTTCACGATGACGCTGCTGGCAGGTGCAGCCGTCCTCTGCCTGCCGCGGCAGTTCCAGGTGACGGTGGTCGAGAACACGGATGAGCGGCATCTGGTGACCGCGTCCTGGATGTTCCCGCTCTACATGTTCCTGATGAGCCTGTTCGTGCTCCCGCTCGCCATCGCGGGGCAGGCGTTCCTGCCCGCGGGCTCGAACCCCGACCTCTACGTCATCGAGCTTCCGCTCGCCTTCGATCAGCAGGAACTGGCGCTCCTCGTCTTCATCGGCGGCTTCTCCTCGGCCACATCCATGGTCATCGTGGCGGCCATCGCGCTCTCGACCATGGTGTCGAACCACATCGTGGCTCCGCTCGCACTCCGCAGCCTGATGCAGACGCACGCAGCCTCCGGCGATGTGCGCGAGGTGCTGATCGCCAGCCGGCGGATCACCATCGGCGCGATCCTGGGCCTCGGCTTTCTCTATCTCACGATCTCAGAGGGGACCGCCGCGCTTGCCGCGATGGGGCTGATCGCCTTCGTCGGCGCGGCTCAGGTGCTGCCGGCGATGCTCGGCGGGATCGTCTGGCGCGGGGCGACGCGGGCCGGCGCGATCGCGGGGCTCTCAACCGGCGCGGCCCTCTGGCTCTACACGCTCTTTCTGCCCGCCCTGGCCCCCGAAGCCGCCTGGGTGGCGGAGGGACCGCTCGGGATCGCGGCGCTCAAGCCCGAGGGTCTCCTCGGCCTCGCCGGTGCCGATCCCATCGTACACGCGACGATCTGGTCGCTCGGCGTCAACACGCTCCTTTTCATCGCCGTCTCGGTCTTCGCGCCCATGCGCCCGCTCGAGCTTCTGCAAGGCGCGCTCTTTGTCGAGGTCTTCCGCGGTGGCGGCGACGGGGGGCCCGGCGACACGCCGCGCTTCACCCATCGCGAGGCGGCGGTCGAGGATCTGTTCGTCCTGGCCCAGCGTATCCTCGGCGCTGACACTGCGCGCCGGCTCTTCGACATCATCGCGCGAGAGCAGGGCGTCGAGGGTGGGCTGCCCGTCGCTGACGACACGATGATCGCCCGGCTCGAGCGTGAGCTTGCGGGGTCGATCGGCGCCGCCTCCGCACATGCGATGCTCATGCGCGCCACGGGCGGGGAAATCACCTCGCTCTCCGAGCTTCTCGACATCGCGGACGAGACGCAGCGCCTGATGGAGACCACCCAGCGTCTCGCCGAGAAGACCGCGGAGCTCGAGCAGACCGCCAGTGCTCTTCGTCGCGCGAATGAACGTCTCCGCCAGCTCGACCGACAGAAGGACGAGTTCCTGAGCCAGGTCAGCCATGAGCTTCGCACGCCCATGACCTCGATCCGCTCCTTCTCCGAAATTCTCCTGAGCGAGCCCGACATCCGGGAGGAGGAGCGCACGCGCTTCGTCGACATCATCCATTCCGAGAGCATCCGGCTCACGCGGCTGCTCGACGAAATCCTCGATATCAGCCGGCTCGAAAGCGGGGTGGCGGACATCCCGCTCGAGCCGCTGGAAGCCGCCGCCGCCATTCGCGGCGCGCTCGACAGCGTCACGGGTCTGGCGCGGAGCGCGGGCGTGACCATCGAGGCCGACCTGCCCGGGCCAGAGATCCGCATCGCGGCGAGCCCGGACAGGCTGCGCCAGGTGCTGATCAATCTTCTTTCGAATGCGGTGAAGTACAACACGGCGCCCGACCCGCGCATTTCGGTGTCGACCACGCCGCTCGACGGGGCGCTCGCCATCGACGTCGCGGACAATGGCGGCGGCGTGACGACGGACGAGGCGGAGGAGATCTTCTCGAAATTCGCCCGCGGCCGCCGCGCCTCCGCCGGTCAGGGCGCGGGGCTGGGCCTGCCGATTAGCCGCGCAATCGCCCAGCGCATGGGCGGCGATCTGACCGTCGTCTTCCGCGATGACGGGTCGAGCTTCTTCCGGACGACGATGCGGCTGGCGGAGGCCGGCGCCTCACCGCTCGTCGCGGGGCGCAGCGCGGCGGAGTGACCGCAGCATCCTGGGCCGCGTGTGCTCGACCGCTTACTCGAGCGCCTTCTCTTCGGTTTCCGCCTCAAGCGCGCGCTCAGCCTCCTCCTGGAGCGCGTCCTCGTCGATCTCGCAGAACGCCTTCCACGCCTCCGGGTCGTAATCGAGGGCCCAGCCGCAGCTGTGATAGTGCGTGCACTGGTAGCCTGTGGCGGAGACACGATCGTATTGCAGGCTGAAGGGCGCGCCCTCGGCCGCCGAGCAGACTGCGGTGCCGCCGTTCGCGCCGATGCGTTCCAGCGCCCCCTCCTTGCCGGCGCAGAGGCTGGCCGCCGGCAGCACGCCGCCCGCGCAGGAGTTGTGCGCAGCCATGGCGGGATGCTGGAGGAGGGCGAAGCTGCCCGCGACAAGGGCGAAGGCGGTGGCGAGGCGCAAGGCAGATCTCCCCGTAAGCTGTTGTCCTGACGACCGATCCCGGGACAGGTCCCCGGGGCCGAGCGGCAGGTTAGCGGGCAGCGGCCCGCTTGCAAGGCGCTTGAACGCCGGGCCTGCGCCTACAGGTCGGCCTGTGGCCTCAAAGCGCCCTCGCATAGATCTCGAGCGCCGCCTCTGGCGTCATCTCGCGCGGATTGTTCACCAAAAGCCGCTCCTGCTTCATCGCGTCCTCGGCAAGCATCGGCAGGTGATTGTGGCTGACGCCAACGGAGGAAAGCGTCACATCGAGCCCCAGTCCCGGCCCGAGCGCGCCCAGCTCCTCGATGAAGCCGTCCACCCGCAGGCCCTTGTCATGCCCGCCGAGCGCGGGAAAGAGGATTGGCGCGAGCTCCGCATAGGCCGCCTCCGCCGCAGGCTCGGCACGGTTGAAGGCCAGCACGTGCGGCAGGACCATGGCGTTCGAGAGCCCGTGAGGCACCTTGAAATGCCCGCCCAGCGGATAGGCGAGCGCATGCACCGCCGCCACGGGCGCGTTGGCGAAGGCCATGCCCGCGAGGCAGGAGCCGAGCAGCATGGCACCGCGGGCGTCCACATCCTCGGGCGTCGTAACCGCCTTGCGGATATTGGCACCTAGCAGCGCCAGCGCCTCGCGCGCCAAGACATCCGACAGCGGGTTCTTGCGGTGGCGCGAAGTGTAGGCCTCGATGGCATGCACCATCGCGTCGATCCCCGTGGCAGCCGTGACGGGGGCGGGCAACCCGGTGGTCAATGTCGCGTCGAGCACTGCGGCATCTGGAAGGAGCTGGGGGGCCACGACCCCCTTCTTCTCGCTCGCCCCCGTCGTGACGATGGCGATGGGCGTCACCTCAGAGCCCGTCCCTGCCGTCGTGGGCACGAGGACGAGCGGGACGCGGGCACCCTTCGCATTGCCGACACCGTAAGCTTCGGCGAGCGGCTGGTCGGTCCCGAGGAGGAGCGCGACGAGCTTTGCCGTATCCATAGGCGAGCCACCGCCGAGACCCAGCACCCCATTGCATCCTTCCGCCCGCGCGGCATCGACCGCCGCCAGGATATCCGCCTCGGGCGGATCCGCCTTCACGTCCTGCCAGGTAAAGACGCCGAGTCCCGCCGCGCCCAGCGAGGCGGTCGCTCCATCCGCGAGACCTGCCGCCAAGACCCCTGGATCGGAGATGAGCGCCACACGGCTCGCGCCCAGGGCCCGGAAGGTCTCGCCCAGGCCGGCCGTCTTGCCCGGCCCGGCGGCGATCGCGGGCGTGGTGCGGAAATCGAAGGGTGTCATGGCGCTCTCCCGGCTTGCGCTGGGAGGGAAGCGGAGGGTGCCGGGCGATGCAAGGGCGAATGGCGTGCCCGGACCTGTCCTCCCTCCCGACCGATCGGTGCCCCACCGGACGGGCCGCGACCCGCGGGTGAGCGGGTGGCGGCCCGGCCGGCGCCTGCCACGGGCCACGGCGCCCGAGGCCAGTGGCGCTACCCGACGAGCTTGCGAACGAAGACGATCCAGCCCCGCCGCTGCCAAGCCTGCCCGAAACCTGGCGACACGAACGCGGCCGGCGGTCGCGACGCGTCACTCCGCCCGGACGCTGTCCACCCTTGCCTGACCCTCTCGCGTCTGGGGCAGCTTGCGACCAAGAAGGGAGGAGGCGACCTGGGTGCGCAGCACCTGCGCGGTGCCGCCGCCGATGGTGAACATGCGCGCATCGCGCACCATGCGCTCGATCGGATTGTCGCGGCTGTAGCCGGCAGCGCCGTGCAGCTGCAGCGCGTCGTTCGTGACCTTCACCGCCGTCTCGGCCGCGAGGATCTTGGCTTGCGCCGCCTCTGCCATATCCGGAAATCCGCCGGGCCGCGCCATCGCATTCGCCGTCGCCTTGCCGATCAGCGCCTCTGCCGCCGCCAGCCCGATGGACATGTCCGCAAGCATCCATTGCAGGCCCTGGAACTCGGCGATCGGCCGGCCGAACTGTTCGCGTTCCAAGAGAAAGTCTCGCGCCAGCGCGAAGGCCCCCTGCCCCAGCCCGAGCGCCACCGCCGCCGCCCCGCAGCGTTGCGCGTTGTAGGCCGTCATCAGCTTCGCGAAGCCGCGCTTGCCGTCGCCCCCGGGGATCAGCGCCATGGCATCGGCGACGAACATGTCCTCGAGATGCACCTCGCATTCCGGAATGCCGCGGAGCCCCATGGTCGGGATGCGCCGGCCCGTGCGCAGCCCCTCCGTCTCCCCCCGCACGGCCAGAAAGCCGCCGATGCCTCGGTCCTCCCCGTTCTCGACGAGGCGCGCGAAGACGAGGTGGAGGCGGGAGACGCCGCCCCCTGTGATCCAGTGCTTGAGCCCGTTCAGAACCCAGCCGCCCGCGACCCTTTGCGCGGTCGTCGTCATTTCCGTCGCGGCCGAGCCCGCCCCCGGCTCGCTGATGCAGATCGCCGGCTTGTCGCCACCCAGCACGAGATCGGCGGCGAGACGCTGCTGCGCCTCACTGCCGTTCGCCATGATCGCGCCGAGCGCACCCATATTGCTCTCGACCGCGATACGCCCCGCCACACCACAGGCCTGCGCAAGCTCCGAAACGGCCGTGACTGCGGCGGCGAGCGGCAATCCCCTACCGCCAAGTCGGCGCGGAACGGTAAGGCCCATCAGCCCCGCATCCCGCATCGCCGCCACCATCTCCCACGGATAGCGCTCGGTCCGGTCCGTCTCCGCCGCCTGGGGCGCCGCAACCTCACGCGCGAAGCGGCGCGCTTCGTCGCGAACCGTGGAGACGCTGGTGGCGAGATCGTCGGCGACGTCGAGCATGGCGGAACCCCCCTCACAAATCCGTGAAGACCATACGGCGTTCAGATCGCGCACAAAAGCGAGTAATTCTGAAGCTCAGCGTTGGAAATCCAAACGATGATGCCTAATCTCTCACTCCGCCAGCTCCAGATCCTGCTCGCTTTTGCCGAAAGGGGGGGGATGACGGCGGCGGGCCGTGCGATCGGCCTGAGCCACAGCGCGGTGAGCCTGCAGCTGAAGGCTCTGGAGGACACGCTCGGCGCCGCCCTCATCGACCGCTCCTCCCGCCCGCCGAGGCTCACGGCGGCAGGGCGAGGCGTCGTCGCTCAAGCGCGCCAGGTGACGGAGCTTGTGGAGGAGATGGCGGCCGCGGTGTCGGCCGAGGGTGCCGGGGCGCGGCGGGGTGTGATCACGCTCGGCGTCGTCCCGTCCGCCTTCGTGCATCTTGCCGCACCGGCGCTCGCCCATCTGCGCGAAGCGGCACCCAGCATCGCCGTGCGCCTGCGCGCCGGTCTCTCGGGCGACCTGGCGGAGGGGGTTCGGAGCGGGGCGCTCGACGCCGCGCTCCTCACCCGCCCCGCAGGCAGCGCGGCGCCCGCGGGCCTGGAAGTCCGCCCCCTGGTCGAAGAGCCGCTCGATCTCATCGCCGCCGAGACTCTGACGGCGGAAGGCATCGAGCTCGACCCCGAGGCGCGCATCGCGCATCTGGTCCGGACCCGACCCTTCATCTGGTTCAGCCGGCGGGCGTGGGCGGGCCGGCAGATCGAGCAGGTGCTCGCCGCCCGCGGCCTGGCGCCGGCGGAGGCGATGGAGGTCGATGCCCTTGAGGCGATCGAGGCGCTGGTGCGTCACGGCCTCGGCGTCTCCGTCGTGCCCCGGCCCGCAGGGACGCCGCCGGAGGGCAGGGCCGGTCTTCTAACCCTGCCGCTGCCGGGGCCCGGTGCGCACCGCGCCCTCTGCCTTATCGAGCGCGAGGGGCACCCGAAGGCGCATCTGGTCAGCGCCCTCGCGGATGCCTTCGAGGCAGTGCTGGAACGCCCCGGCAGGGCCACAGTGGCAATGGGCTGAGCGCCGCCGCCGCGGCAGAGGCCACCCGCCGGGCAGGGTCCGCGCCGCCGTATCGGGCCGATACGGAGCCAGCATCCAAGTATGATGTTGCGCGGGCGCGTCGATAAGGCCAGGCAGCCGGCGTCAGAGCGCGCGGGCGCCCTTCTCCGGACCATCCCCGCGCTTGCCGCCCGTCCCGTCGCCCGCCCGCTGCCGGGCTGCCGCCGCCAGATCGTCGAACTCGACCACCTGCACCATGACATGCGCGCGCATGCGCTCCGCCGCCACCGCCGCATCGCCCGAGAGGATGGCCTCGGCGAGCTCCGTGTGCTCGTGAAGCGACCGGCTGATCCGCCCGCTCGCCCTCAACTGATGGCGTCTGAAGGGCTTCAACCGGCGTCGGAGCCAGAGTGTCTGGTCCGCAAGAAAGCCATTGCCGGAGGCAGCGAAGATCGCCTCGTGAAACGTCGCGTTGACGTAGTAGTAGGCGTCCTCGTCCTCCATCGCCGCGGCCTCAGTACAGGCCTCGTGGCTCGCGCTGATGGCCTCGCGATCGGCCGGTCCGGCACGCTCGGCCGCGAAACGCGCACAAAGCGCTTCGAGCTCGGCCATCGTCTCGAACATCTCGCGCAACCGCTCCGGCCCGATCTCGGCGACCACCGCGCCGCGATAGGGCCTGAGCTCGACCAGCCCCGCCGTGGCGAGACTGCGCAGCGCCTCGCGAACCGGCGTGCGCGACACCGCGAACCGTGCGGCCAGCGACATCTCGTCGAGCCGGCTTCCAGGCGGAAAGCTGCCGTCGAGGATCAAATCCTCGATCCCGTCATGCAGCAGGTTCGCGCGTTCCGTCGTCATGCTAAACCTAGATGGCCGTGGGGGTCGCGGAGGCAAATCATTGCCCGGGTCGGCCCCAAAAACTCAACCCGTCAGTCCTGCATCGCTCCGGATTGCATACAATCCGTTGACAAGCCGCGGCGCCGCCCCACAACCTCAGTTAATACGTCGGTAACCGCCGGACGAAGAACAGTCGCCCGCCGACGCGGGCAAGGGAGGATATCATGAAGACGACCGCGACCTTCACCGCGGCGGCCCTGGCCCTCGGTCTCGCCGCTTTTCCCGCAGCCGCCGAGGAGCTGCGCCTCAGCCATCAGTGGTCGACATCGGATGTGCGCCACAAGGTTGCGGAGATCGTGGCCAATCATGTGAAGGAGGCGGATGTCGGCCTCGACATCACGATCTTCCCGTCGAAATCGCTCTTCAAGCCGCGTGAGCAGTACAAGCCTCTGGCCCGCGGCCAGCTCGACATGACCGTCTTCCCGCTCGCCTATGCCGGCGGCCTGCGCTCGGCCTACAATCTCACGCTGATGCCCGGCCTCGTGAAGAACCACGATCATGCCGCACGGCTGAACGACTCCGAGTTCATGGCCGAGATCGAGAATATCATGGCCGAGGACGACGTGATAGTCCTGGTGCACGGCTACCTAGCCGGTGGCTTCGCGGGCAAGGATCGCTGCATCACGGCGCCGGAGGACGTGGAAGGCCTGCAGAGCCGCGCGGCCGGCAAGGCGTTCGAGCAGATGCTGGCGGGTGCCGGTGCCTCCATCGCCTCCATGGCCAGCTCCGAGATCTACAACGCGATGCAGACGGGCGTTCTCGACGCGGCGAATACGTCCTCCTCTTCCTTCGTGAGCTACCGAATCTATGAGCAGGTGCAGTGCTTCACCCCAGCCGGGGACTATGCGCTCTGGTTCATGTATCAGCCGCTCCTGATGAACAAGTCCAAGTTCGACGGCCTGACGGCAGAGCAGCAGAAGGCGCTGATGGATGGCGCGGCGAAGGCCGAGGCCTATTACCTCGAAGAAGCCAAGAGCCAGGACGCGAATGCTGCGAAGGTGTTTGCGGACAACGGCGTCGAGATTGCCGAGATGACCGAAGAGAACTTCAAGGCCTGGCAGGCGATCGCGCAGGAAACGTCCTACAAGGCCTTCCTCGAGGGAAATGAAGAGGGGCAGCGCCTGCTCGATCTCGCGCTTTCGGTCGAGTGAGACAACGGCTATGGCATGTGTGCGAAACGGCGTGCACATGCCTCTCCCACTATTGAATACAAAATGCTAACGTTCCGGTGGGTGGGATTGTGTTCCGATCGGCAAAGAGGTTCGCGGCTGTGAGGGGATGGCCGCAACCAGCTTTCGTAACGCGGTTTCAGCTGCTCCCCGGCGCCCTGCCTGGAGCGACGACTTCATAATCGAGGGAAACGAGATGAAGCGACTTAGTTTGACCGCAGCAGCGCTGCTGCTCGGTTGGGGTGCGGTGGCCGGCGCGAAGGAACTGCGCATCAGCCACCAGTGGAATACCAACGACGTACGCCATGAAATGGCTGAGGTTTTGGCGGCGGAGGTCGCGAAGGCCGATGTCGGTCTCGAGATCAAGATCTATCCCAAGCGCGAGCTCTTCAAGCCGCGGGAGCAGTACGAGCCGCTGATGTCCGGCGAGCTCGACATGAGCATCTATACGCTCGCCTATTCGGGCAACAGGCACCGCGAGTATGCGCTCACGCTGATGCCGGCGCTCGTCAAGAATCACGAACATGCCTATCGGCTGACGCGCTCGCCCTTCATGCAGGAGATCGAGGAGATCCTCGCGAAGGACGACATCATGGTTCTCGTCCACGGCTACCTCGCGGGCGGCTTCGGTGGCGTGGATCGCTGCATCCGCCATCCGCGCGACGTAGACGGCCTGCAGGCGCGCGCGGCAGGCAGCGCCTTCGAGGTGATGCTGGAAGGTGCGGGCGCGACGATCGAATCGATGTCCTCCCCCGCCATTTACGGCGCCATCGAGGAAGGCCGGTTGCAGGCGGCCAACACGTCCTCGGCAAGCTTTGTCAGCTTCAAGCTCTACGAAAAGCTCGCCTGCTACACGCCGGCCGGGGCCTACTCGCTGTGGTTCGTCTACATCCCGATCCTCATGAGCAAGTCGAACTTCGAAGCGCTCACGCCGGAGCAGCAGGAAGCCTTGCGCGCCGCAGCGCTGGTCGCGGAGAACTATTATCGCGATGAGGCGAAGAAGCAGGACGCCATGTCCCGCCGCGTCTTCGAGGAAAAGGGCGTGCAGATCGCCGATATGACGGAAGGCGAGTTCCAGGAGTGGTACGGCATCGCGAAGGAGACCTCCTACGAGGCGTATCTTGCCGCCTATCCGAACGGCATGCGCCTTCTCGACATGGCGCTGAGCGTCGAGTGACCACGACCATCATGTAGGTGCAGGGCCGCGCGCCCTGCCCCTACGCACCGCACGAAAACGAGCGAGCCGGAGCGTGCTCACGGCCCGCCATCGAAAAAGGGAGCGCCGCCTTGTCAGGCTCGGCCCATGCCATCCCCGCAGCGCGCCATGGCGGCAACCCAGTTCTCTGGACCATCGGAATCATCAGTCGGATCTGCGGCATCGTCGCGGCGCTGATGATCGTCGCCGCGGTCGCGATCACCTGCCAGATGATCTTCCTGCGCTTCGTTCTGAACGAGAGCACGATCTGGCAGACCGAGGCGGTCACCTACATGATGATCGCCGCCACGATGCTCGGGCTGCCTTACGTGCAGTATCTCCGCGGCCACGTGAACGTGGATCTACTGCCGCTGGCCTTGCCCATCTGGATGCGCAAGGGACTGGCCACGCTGGTGCTGGGCCTCACGATCCTCGTTGTCGGCGCGATGATCTGGCACGGCTACGGCTTCTGGCATGAGGCATGGGACTGGGGAGAGACCTCCAACACACCCTGGGACCCGCCGCTCTGGGTGCCCTATCTCGCGCTTCCCGTCGGGTTCGGACTCTATGCCCTGCAACTTGCGGGGGACACCTATGCGATGCTGATCGGTATCGAGGAGCCGTTCGGGCTGGATCCGGAGGCGACCCTGTCGACGGCCGTGCCGGAAGAAGCCAAGGCCGCCGCGCGCGGGGAGGGCTGAGGCATGGACCCGCTCGTCCTCGGCGCCATCGTCGCCGTCGTCACCGTCGTTGTGCTCTTTTCCGGCGTTTCCGTCGCCGCGGGGCTGCTGATCGTCTCGGCGGGCTTCCTGATCATCTTCGACGGCATGAGCTCGCTGACGCTCTTGCCCGAGATCTTCTTCGGCAAGCTCGACAACTTCGCGCTCCTCTCGATCCCGATGTTCATCATCATGGGCGCCGCCATCGCTTCGACCCGGGCAGGGGCGGATCTCTACGAAGCGCTCGACAGATGGCTGACGCGCGTGCCGGGGGGGCTCGTGATCTCCAATCTCGGGGCCTGCGCGCTTTTCGCCGCCATGAGCGGATCGAGCCCCGCCACATGCGCCGCCATCGGCAAGATGGGCATACCGGAGATGCGCAAGCGCGGCTTTCCGGACGGCGTTGCCGCAGGCTCAATCGCCGCAGGCGGTACGCTCGGGATCCTCATCCCGCCCTCGGTGACGATGATCGTCTACGGCATCGCGACGGAGACCTCGATCGGGCGCCTCTTCCTCGCAGGCGTGCTTCCCGGACTTCTGCTCGTCGGCCTCTTCATGGCCTGGTCGCTCTACAGCACCTGGCGCGAGGGTTCAGCCGGGACGCTGCGCCCGCAGAGCTGGACGTTGGCGGAGAAGCTCGAGCTCATGCCGCGCGTCCTGCCGTTCCTCGTCATCATCCTCGGCGTGCTCTACGCGATGTATGGCGGGATCGCGACGCCGTCCGAGACGGCGGCCGTCGGTGCGCTCCTCTGCATGGGGATCGCCGTCATCATCTACAAGCTCTGGAACTTCTCCTCGATCTGGGTGGTGTTGCGCGACTCGACGCGCGAGAGCGTGATGATCCTCTTCATCATCGGGGCCGCCGGTGTCTTCTCCTACATGCTCTCCTCGCTGGCGGTGACGCAGGCGATCGCGGAGTGGATCGGCACGCTGGACGTCAACCGCTGGGTGCTGATGGGAGCCATCAACGTCTTCCTCCTGATCGCGGGCTTTTTCCTGCCCCCGGTGGCCGTGATCCTCATGGCGGCGCCCATCCTACTGCCCATCGTGATCGCGGCGGATTTCGACCCGTACTGGTTTGCAGTCGTGCTGACGATCAACATGGAGATCGGGCTGATATCACCTCCCGTCGGGCTCAACCTCTATGTCATCAACGGCATCGCACCCGATATTCCACTGAAGACGATCCTGCGCGGCAGTCTGCCCTATGTGGGATGCATGGTGATAGCGATCATCATCCTCTGCATCTTCCCGGAGCTCGCCACATGGCTGCCGGATGCGGTGATGGGCGAGGCGGTGAGCTGAGGCGTCGGGCGCGGAGGGCAGAGGATGAGCGAGAACACCAGTCTTCTCGGCGACATGCTGGCCCGCATCACCGAGACCGGCCGCGCGCTTATCGGCTCGGAGGTGCAGGCGCCGCTGGCCGACCGGGCTGAGGCGCTCCTGTCCTCGCATGGCGAGGTGACGGGCACGGCGCGGGCGCGGGCGCTGCTGGATGACTATGCCGGCCTCGAGCACGCGGAGCGTCTCGGCTTTCTCCGCGAGGTGGCGACGCGCTTCGGCCCGGATATCGAGGCGGTACGCACGGCTTGCGAGGCGTTCCTCGCCGATCCGGGTGCCGAGAGTGCGCGGACCCTCCATGAGCGGGCCGAGCCGCGGAGCCAGGAGCTGTTGCGCCGTCTGAATCGGGCGCCTGGCGGTACACTCGCGCTCGTGCGGATGCGCGAGGATCTGCTGGGCGCACTTCGCGACCAGCCTGTGCTCAAGGGCCTCGACGACGATTTCCGGCACCTCTTCGCAAGCTGGTTCAACCGCGGGTTCCTACAGCTCCGCCGGATCGACTGGCAGACGGCCGCCGCAATCCTGGAGAAGATCATCGTGTACGAGGCGGTGCATGCCATCCAGGACTGGGACGATCTGCGCCGGCGCGTGGCGGCGGAGGACCGCCAGCTCTACGGCTTCTTCCACCCCGCCCTCGGCGACGAACCGCTGGTCTTCGTCGAGGTCGCCCTCTGCCGTGACATTCCGGAGGCGATCGGACCGGTGCTGGCCAAGGACCGCGACACGGTCCCGCCCGCGAAGGCGACGACTGCGGTCTTCTACTCCATCTCGGCCTGCCAGAAGGGATTGCGGGGCGTCAGCTTCGGCAACTTCCTGATCAAGCAGGTCGTCGAGGAACTGAGCACCGATTTCCCGAGCCTCGGCACCTTCGTGACGCTGAGCCCGGTGCCGGGCTTTACCCGCTGGCTCGATACGGAGCGGGACGACGGCCGCAGTGTGGAGGCGGACGCGCTGCCGGGCCTCTGCGCCGCCTATCTCACCGAAGCGAAGCGGTCCGACGGCATGCCCCTCGATCCCGTGGCGCGCTTCCATCTCGGCAACGGCGCCAGGCTCGAGCGGGTGAACGCGGGCGCCGACACCTCGGCGCGCGGGCAGCGTGAGAGCCGTGGCATCATGGTCAATTACCTCTACGACCGGCGCGACATCGAGAAGAACCACGAGGCCTTCGCGACACGCGGCGAGATCGCCCAGTCCGCCGCCGTGCGCCGCCTCGCCCGCCAGGCTGCCCCGGCGCCGAGCGGATAACGATTTGAGACGGTCCTGTAGCCCCGCCACCCCGTGGGCGAGGCTGCGGGATCGCCGTGACCATCGGGTGAACCGAGCACCCGCCCCCGCGCCCCGAAGCGGCGGCCCGGGCAGGCGCAGCCGCCCCGCTAGAAAGGACGAAGACAAGCATGATCAACCACCTGGCAAGCACCCTTGGCATCGGCGACACGGCCCGGCATGCGCGCCCCTTCGCGCAGATCGAGGACGGGCGGCACTACAGCTATGCCGATGTGGACGGCGTGTCGGCGCGCTTCGCAGCGGCGCTGGTCGCACTCGGGGTCGAGCCCGGGGACCGGGTGGCGGTGCAGGTGGAGAAGAGCATCGAGGCGCTGATGCTCTATCTCGGCTGTGTGCGGGCGGGCGGTGTCTTCCTGCCGCTCAACACGGCCTACACCGCCTCGGAGGTAGGGTACTTCCTCGAGGACGCGACGCCGCGGCTGGTGGTGGCCGATCCCGGCAAGGCCGAGACGCTGGCGCCTTATGCAGAGAAGGCGGGCGCGCGGCTCGAGACGATGGGGGTCTGGGCGGGTGACGGCGCGGATCATGGCAGCCTCTTCGCGCATCTGCCGGATGCGGCGGCGTTCGAGGACGTCGCGCGAAGCCCTGACGATCTGGCCGCAATCCTCTACACCTCGGGGACCACAGGGCGCTCCAAGGGGGCCATGCTCTCCCACGACAACCTCGCCTCCAACGCATTGACGCTAAAGGATTACTGGCACTTCACGAGCGACGATGTGCTGATCCATGCGCTGCCGATCTACCATACGCACGGGCTCTTCGTCGCGACCAACACCACGCTGGTGGCAGGCTCCTCGTTGATCTTCATGGCCAAGTTCGATGCTGGCAAGGTGCTGGATGCGATGCCCGGGGCGACGGCGCTGATGGGGGTGCCGACCTTCTATACCCGGCTCCTCGCGGATGAGCGGCTGAACAAAGAGACGGCGGCGAACATGCGCCTCTTCGTGGCGGGCTCGGCGCCCCTGCTGGCCGAGACCCACAAGCAGTGGGAGGCGCGGACGGGGCATGCGATCCTCGAGCGCTATGGCATGACCGAGGCCTCGATGATCACGTCCAACCCCTATGACGGCCAGCGGCGGGCCGGCACGGTCGGCCATCCGCTGCCGGGGGTGGCGCTGAAGGTGACGGATCCGGACACGGGCACGGCGCTCGCGCAAGGCGAGATCGGGGTCATCCAGGCGAAAGGTCCCAATATCTTCAAGGGTTACTGGGGCATGCCGGAAAAGACGCGGGAGGAGCTGTCGGAGGATGGCTGGTTCCTGACGGGCGATCTCGGGATGATCGACGACGAGGGCTATGTGGTCATCGTGGGTCGCGGCAAGGACCTTATCATCTCGGGCGGGTTCAACGTCTATCCCAAGGAGGTGGAGGGAGAGATCGACAGGCTGCCGGGCGTCGTCGAGAGCGCGGTCATCGGCGTGCCGCATCCGGATTTCGGCGAGGGCGTCGTCGCCGTGGTCGTGGCGGAGGAAGGTGCCGAGCGCGAGGCGGAGGCCGTGATGGCGCCGCTGAAGGAGCGGGTTGCGAAGTTCAAGCAGCCCAAACGCATTGTTTTCGTTGACGCTTTGCCGCGGAACGCCATGGGCAAGGTGCAGAAGAAGGATCTGCGGGAGGCCTATGCCGACATGTTCCAGACCGCTTCGTGACCGCCGAGGCCGCCCTGCCGGCGCGGGCGCCGCGCATGCGGGCGGCGCTGTTCCTGTCGGGCGGCATCCTGCTGCTGAGCTTTCAGGACAGCATGGTGAAGTTCATGTCGGGCGAGACCTCGCTCTGGCAGTTCCAGGCGCTGCGCTCGGGCTTCAACCTGCTGATCCTCTTTGCGATGGTCCGGATCGGCGCGGTCTGGGCGCGGCGGCAGGGGGTGGCGGCTGAGGGGCTCGAGCGGCTTCTGCCCAAGCGGGCGGGGCCGGTCGCGCTCCGCACCTCTTTCCTAACCCTTTGCATTGTATGCTATTTCTCGGGCGCACCGGTGCTGACCTTCGCGCAGATGGGGGCGGGGCTCTTTACCTATCCGATCTTTGTCACGCTCCTCTCGGGCGCGGTTCTGGGTGAGAAGGTGGGGCCCTGGCGGATGGGGGCGGCGGCGGCGGGCGCGGCCGGGGCGGCGCTGATCCTGCGGCCCTGGGCGGACGGGTTCACGGCCTGGCAGCTCCTGCCCGTGCTGGCGGGACTGCTCTACGCCTGCAACGTCCTGACACTTCGTCGTGCCTGCCGGGACGAGCACCCGATGGCGCTGGCCGCCGCAGTCGCGGTCGCGTTCCTCGCCTCGGGCGTCCTAGGCGCCTCAGTTCTCAGCGTTTTTCCGATCGAGAGCCCGCCCGAGCGGCTGGAGTTCATCGCCGTCGGCTGGCCTGCGCTGACGGGGATCGCGCTCGGCTTCGCGGCCTTTGCGAGCGTCTGCAACCTCTTCGGCAACATCGCGCTCAGCCGGTCCTACCAGATCGCCGAGCCGGCCTGGCTGGCGCCCTTCGACTACACCTATCTCGCCTATGTGGTGCTCTGGAGCTTCGTTCTGTTCGGCGAATTGCCGGACGGATTGAGCATGATCGGGCTTGCGCTGATCGCCGCGGCGGGGATCGTGACGGCGGTGCGGGAGGGGCTGCGCCAGCCCGGCACGAAGCGACGGGGGCCGATCCGCTAGGGCGAGAAGCCCACGGCGGCCATCCCAGGAAGCCACCGACCGCGAGAGTTAACGGGTCGGGGAGGGCCGTTTGGCCACCTTGCCGTGCCACGCCCCTGCTCAAACCCGCGAAAACCGCCGAGCGGACGCGCTGCCGCATGCCGGAGGCGTTGCTCATTGAGACTCGCCCGCGGCGTGCATAGGCTTACCCGAAAGTAAGGAGACCTCCGATGTCACACGTCTTTCCGCGCCACACCAAGGCCGCGTTGCCGACCATCGCAGGCGGCGACGGCTGCTATCTGATCGACGAGACGGGCAAGCGCTATCTCGATGCCTGCGGGGGCGCCGCCGTCTCCTGCCTCGGGCACTCGGCGCGGCCGGTCCTCGAGGCGGCGAAGGCGCAGCTCGACCAGATCGCCTACGCGCATACGAGCTTCTTCACCTCGAAGCCGGCGGAGGCGCTGGCGGACCGGCTGATCGCCAAGGCGCCCGAAGGCATCGAACGGGTCTATTTCGTGAGCGGCGGGTCGGAGGCGACCGAGGCCGCGATGAAGCTGGCGCGGCAGTACTGGCTGGAGAAGGGCGAGGGCGCGCGGCGGCATGTGATCGCGCGATGGCAAAGCTATCACGGCAACACCATCGGCGCGCTTTCGGCCTCGGGCAATCGCTGGCGGCGGGGGCAGTTCGAGCCGATGCTCTCGGGCGCGATGCATCATGTGGATCCCTGCCATTACTGGCGCTTTGCCGAGGAGGGGGAGACGCCGGAGGCCTTTGGGCGGCGCGCGGCCGACAGCCTGGACGAGAAGATCCGGGAGCTGGGGCCTGATACCGTGGCAGCCTTCATTGCCGAGCCGGTGGTGGGCGCGACCATGGGGGCGGTGCCGGCCGTGCATGGATACTGGACGCGCATCCGCGAGATCTGCGACCGGCACGGCGTCCTGCTGATCCTCGACGAGGTGATGTGCGGCATGGGGCGGACAGGCAGCCTCTTCGCCGCCGAAAGCGTGGCTGACGGACAGGATGGCATGCCGGAGAGCGTCCGGCCCGACATGATCTGCATCGCCAAGGGCCTCGGCGCCGGCATCCAGCCCATCGGCGCGATGCTCTGCTCGGGCGAGATCTACCGAACGGTGGAGGCAGGCTCGGGCTTCTTCCAGCACGGGCATACCTATATCGGGCATCCCACGGCCTGTGCCGCCGGCCTTGCCGTGCTCGACGAGATCGAGGGGCGGGATCTGCTGGCCAATGTGCGCGAGCGTGGGGCGGAGCTGCAATCGGCGCTGGAGGCGAGCTTCGGGCAGCACCCCCATGTGGGCGATATCCGCGGGCGGGGTCTCTTTCGCGGGGTCGAACTGGTGGCGGACCGGGGGACCAAGGCGTGCTTCGATCCGAGCCTCGGCGTGGCCGCGAAGCTCAAGAAGGCAGCATTCGCGAGGGGCCTCATGGTCTATCCGATGGGCGGCACGGTGGATGGCCGGCACGGGGACCACGTGCTGATCGCGCCGCCCTTCATTCTCGAGAGCGGCCAGATCGGGGAGATCACCGGGCCGCTTTCCGAGGCGCTGGACGCGGTGATCGGGGAGGCGATGGCGGCCTGAGCGCCGCTTCGCCCGCCGCTCTCAGACTGCGAGGCTGTGGCGCGCGTTCGAGGTGGCGAGATAGGCGTCGAAATGTGCGGCGATGAGCCGGGTGTGGGTCTGCCAGCGCGGCGCGATGCGGAAGCCGCGCCCGCCCGGCAGCGGCAGGAGCGCGCCCTTCGGCGCCTCGGCGCGAAGCGTCTTCTCGTCCCGCTCGATCGGCGCGGTGAGATCGCCGAACCGGGCGCGGAGCGCACCGAGGTCGAGCGAGAAGTGGCAGAGGATCTCCGCGATGGCCGCCGCACGGATCTGGTCTTCGAGCGTCAGCGCCCGACCCCTGACCGTGGCGATGCCGCCATCGGCCACGGCGCGCTGATAGGCGGCGGTGCTCTCGCTGTTCTGCACATAGCCGCGGGGGAAATGGCCGATGGCGGAGGCGCCGAGGCCGATCAGCGTGTCCGCACCGTCCGAGGTGTAGCCTTGGAAGTTGCGGCGGAGAACGCCGTTCTCGGCCGCGTCCGCCAACGTGTCGCCGGGCCGTGAGAAATGGTCGATGCCGATCGGGACATAGCCGGCGGCGTGCATCAGCTCTCGCGCAAGCTCCACCATCTCGCGACGCTCCGCCGAGCTTGGCAGGGTGGCCGCGTCGATCATCGCCTGGCGACGCGAAAGCGCCGGTACATGCGCATAGCCGAAGAGCGCAACGCGGTCGGGCTCGAGTGCGAGGGTCGCCTCCACGGTCGAGGCCAGGCTCTCTATGGTCTGCTGGGGCAGGCCGTAGACGAGATCGAGGTTGACGCTGCCGATGCCGCGACGACGCGCCTCGACCACCACGTTCTCGGTGAGCTGACGATCCTGCAGCCGGCCGATGGCGGCCTGCACCGGCTCGGCAAAGTCCTGCACGCCGATGGAGATGCGCGTCACCCCCGCCTCGACGAAGGCGTCGAGCTTGTCCGCGTTCATGTCCCGCGGGTCGAGCTCCACATCGAAGGCGGCACCGTCGAGCGCGGGGAAGGCCCGGCGCAGGATCTGGGCGAGGCGGCGGATGTCCTCGCTCCGCAGGATGCTGGGCGAGCCGCCGCCCCAGTGCATCTGCGTCATCGCGAGGCGGCCGGAAAGAAGGCCCGCGACCGTCTCGATCTCCCGCTCGAGATAGCCGAGATAGCGCTCGACCGGGGCGTAGAGGCGGGTCCCCTGCGTGCGGCAGGCGCAGAACCAGCAGAGGCTCTGGCAGAAGGGCAGATGGAGATAGACGGAAGCGGGTGTCCCCTCCTCCAGCTCCGCGAGCCAGCGGCGATAGATGGCGGGGCCGACATCCGTGTTGAAATGCGGGGCCGTCGGATAGCTCGTGTAGCGCGGGACGGGGCGCTGGAGAGCTTCGCGGCAGAATGGGGTCGGGTGTTGCATGCCCGCTTTTCCCCCGGCCCGCGCCCTTGCCGCATTGACCCGGATCAAGCGTTGCTGCATCGTGCTCCGTAACGAAACGCAATTAAAAAGGCGGTCATGCAGAATCCGGCACTATCAGGTCAAGAAGCGCATCGCTGCGCATCCTGTCCGATTCGCGACCGGGCTGTATGCACATACTCGAGCGATCAAGAACTTCAGACGCTTGAGAGTATTAAATACTATAGATCGTTTGATCCGGGGCAGGAGATCTTGGCCGCCGGAGAGAGAACGGATTTTCTCGGCTCGGTTGTTGAGGGTGTCGTCTCACTTTCCAAGACCATGGCGGATGGGCGCCGGCAGATGGTGGGGCTCATGTTCCCGTCGGACTTCATCGGCCGGCCGATGCGCGAGAGCGTGCCGTATGACGTGACCGCGGTGACGCCGGTCAGGCTCTGTCTCTTCAAGCGGGGCCGGTTCGAGGCGCTGCTGCGCGAGTCCCCCGCCATCGAGCGTCGGCTGCTGGAAATGATGCTCGACGAGCTCGATGCGGCACGGGACTGGATGCTGCTGCTCGGTCGCAAGACGGCGCGTGAGAAGATAGCGACGTTCCTCCTGATCCTGGCGCGCCGGGCCACGCTCTCGGGCGGTCAGGGCGCGCAGGACGGGGTGGAGATCAGCCTGCCGATCACGCGCGAGGCGATGGCGGATTACCTTGGCCTGACGATCGAGACCGTGAGCCGGCAGTTCACGAGCCTGCGCAAGGACGGCATCATCGCGCTTGAGGGCACGCGGACGGTGCGGGTGCCCGACTTCATGGCCCTGCTCGACGCGGCGGGCGAGGATGCGGACGGCACCTTCCTGAGCTGACATCCGCTTCGCGACGGGGATTCCAGTCGAGCCCCCCACACGGCGTCACGTCGGCGCGCGCGGGCGTGATTGGCGATTCCGGAACGCTGCACGCATCTCTTGGCAGCGGTCGCAAGGGCAGCGCGCATGCAGGGACGTTCGCGATCTGGCGTCAGGGCGACCGCGGGGTGGGTGCGGTGGCCGGCCGGTTGTCGGCGGCTGCCTCCGCGCCCCTTCGTCATGCGCGCGTACGGATGCGACCGGCCCGATGGCTGGAGCAGGCGAAGCGGATCGCGTATCCGGGGGCGCCCTGGGCTCAGGGCTTGAAGGCGAAGGTGTATTCGCGGACGCGGCTTGTACCCACTTGCAGCGTGGCGCTCTTCGTCTCCCCGCCATAGCTCGCGGTCACCGTGTAGCTGCCGGCCGGCAGATCGACCAGAAGCCAGGGGCTGGGGCAGGTCTCCGACAGCACCGTGCCCCCGCCGGTCGCGACGGTCGCCGCGACGTCGGCGATGTAGTGCCCGTCGGTCTGCGCGAAGACGAGCTTGAGGCTGTGCCGGAAGTTCGCCTCCTCCTCCTCACGCTCCAATCCGATGCCGGAGCAGAGGTAGTTGGGCTCCTGCGACTCCGCAGTGAAGGGCAGGAGGAGGGCGAGGGCGGCAAGCGTGGATGCCGGCAGGGTTGTGTTCATGGGCGTGCGCCTTCTTGGTTGCTGCCCCGCCCATGTGGTGGCGTATTGTCGCAATCGCCAGAGGGCGGGATCAGTTCCGCTCCACGAGTGACATGACGCCGATTTCGCGCAGGAGCTTGCGCTTCATCGCCCTCTCGAAATCGTCGTAGCTGGCCGCCACCTCGAGGAAGGCCTCGGGGCCGCGGATAACCTCGTTGGCGTAGTAGTCGATGGCGGCGATGCCCTTGCCGGCCTCGTCCGAGGCGACGACGAGGCCGTTGACGGTCACGCCCCGGAAATCGAATGCGTTGTAGGCGTGGCGGGGCTCGAAGCCGTGATTGTTCTCCCCGTCGCCCGCCACATCCACCACCCGGCGCGCGCAACCCGGCGTGGCGGCGCGCAGGAGCGTCGCGGCGTGGCCGAGCGCGGCGCCGAGCGCAGTGGGGTATTCAGAGGTGGTGCGGGGATGGCGCTCGATCCGACCGGCCATGTCATCGATGGCCGTATCGTCGTCGAGCCGAGCCCAGGGCGCGATGCGGTGCTGCTGGAAGCGGCCCGACCACTCGAAGACCGCAACCTCGACGCCGCCCAGGGATTTGAGCGCGGCGCGTACCTCGTCGCTCCTGAGCGCGTTGGCCGTGCCCGAGGTCAGCAACCCGTATTCCCGCTGATCCACCGAGGCCGAGACGTCGAGCGCCAGCACGAGCGCCAGCCGGCACTGCGCCAGCGCCTGCGGCGCGCCCAGCACCAGGGCGGGCGCGAGCACCAGAACACCGAGGAATCGCATTGTGTGTTGCAACATGCCCCATCGTGGCACGCCACGCCCCCGCATTCGAGACCCGAACCGACCGACGGCGCCCCCTATCCCACGCATCGGATCCGCACCCGATCCGTCCCGTGCACCGCAGGACCGCGCCGCCCGACGGCATCGGATCGTCCGCGCGCGCGCTTCACCCACGCTGGGCCGGGATCGACCCTCGCATCGAGATCTGCCCATTGCGGGTGCGGGCCTTAGACATTTGATGAGGGAACGCCATGTCCCATACAGCCTGTCTGGGAATCGACAATCACTCCTGTCCTGCTTCGAAAGGGGAGGTGCCTTTGAAGCACTTCATGGAAGAGTTCGCCGACAAGATCCGAGGGTTCCACAGCGATGCGCTCGATCCGCTCGCGGAGCAGTTCATTTTTCAGCGGCCGCCGACGGTGGGGGAGCTCAAGCGCCCGCCCCTGGTCCTGTTCCTCGGCAACCACTCGTCGGGCAAGTCGACCTTCGTCAACCACCTGCTCGGGGCCGAGGTCCAGAAGACGGGCGTTGCGCCGACCGACGACGACTTCACGATCATCACCTATGGCAACGTCGAGGACGACCGGGACGGTCTCGCGGTCGTCAGCAATCCGGACCTGCCCTATGAGGGGTTGCGCCATTTCGGCGATCAGCTGGTCACCCATGTGCGCCTCAAGCTGCGGTCGGTCGACCTCCTCCGCAACGTTACCCTGATCGACAGCCCCGGCATGATCGACGAGGCGAAGGCGGAAAGCGGGCGCGGCTTCGATTTCCCCGGCGCGGTGCGATGGTTCGCGGAGCGCGCCGATCTGGTGCTGGTCTTCTTCGACCCCGACAAGCCGGGCACGACCGGTGAGACGCTGCAGGTCTTCAACAAGTCGCTGACCGGGATCGACCACAAGCTCATGATCGTCATGAACAAGATGGATCAGTTCCGAAACATGCACGACTTTGCCCGCGCCTGCGGCGCGCTGTGCTGGAACCTGGGCAAGGTGATCCCGCGCAAGGACCTGCCGCTGATCTACAACACCTTCGTGCCGATCGAGGGCCAGCCCAAGTCCGGACTGCCGATGGGCGACTTCGAGAAGGCGCGCGAAGATCTCATCGCCGAGCTCCGGCGCGTGCCCGCCCGCCGCCTGGACAACATGATCACGCAGGTGCAGACCTTTGCCGAGCGGCTGCGCCTGCACGCCTTCGTCATCGACGAGGCCGCGCGGGAGCTGCGGAACTTCCGCCGGAAGGTTTGGATCGGGCTGGCGCTTTTTCTCCTTGTCCTGAGCGGGCTCGCATTCCTTATCGGCGCGGTCCTTGCCCTGCCGCTCCTGGCCGCCGCTACCGGCGTGATCGGCGGCCTCTTCGAGCTGTTCGTTCTCCCACGGGTGCGCAGGAAGAAGGTCACGAGGCTCGGCGAGACCTTCGAGAAGATCTACGATCTGGAGCTGCTGGTGCGCGACCGGTCGGAGGACCTGCGCACGCTGTGGGAAAGGGTGCACCCCCGTACGCGCGAGGTGGCCGGCAAACGCGGGCTGCACTCGTTCGACAGGCTCAAGCGGCAGGACCGAGAGCGCCTCAACCGACTGATCGAGGTCGATATCCCCAAGCTGCGGAGCGAGCTCTACGAGAAGCTCAACAGACAGGCCGCTGCGCCGGCACCGGCCGCGCCGGTCAAGGCGAGAGAGCCTCGCGAACCCGGGCGCTCCACAGCCGCACCCTGGGGCTGATCCGGGCGCAGGACGATCGCAGAAGCGATGCAGAGCGGCTCTGCCGAGAGGCAGGGCTGCGTTTCTGCGGCCGGCCGAAGGCGCCCGGACCACCCGAAGGCCGCCGCGTCCACGCCGCGGCCACCGGCTTTCCGATTTGGAAGACGCCCGTGGTTATGGCGAATGCGATGACCTTCCGCCTTTGCCGGTGCGTTCGCGGCGCAATCGTCTGAACCGCGGGCGGGATGCGGCGGGTTGTCGCCGTTGGGGCGCGCGGGGTCATGTGTTGACGCATATCAAGGTGGGTCGAGGTGTCCCTCCTCCATAGCGGGTCCATGATCGCGGCGGCCTGTCTGCCGTCGCCGACCGGACTTTGGAGGTTCTGATGGCCCAGCTCGCCGGCATGGTGCGGGACGGGACGACGGGGAGGGTCGCGTTTCTCGTGATCCTTGCCACCGTCGCCCTCTTCGCCGCGCTCGCCGCAAACATGGCGCGTGACGATGCGTATCTCGTCAACGCCCTCGTCGTGATGCTCACCGCGGGGGGGCTCTTTCTCTACCGCATCAAGACCTTCGACAAACCGCTCTGGGCGGAGGAGACGGGCTATATCGACGGGCCGATCCGCGTGGCGGTGCTGGCGACGATCCTGTGGGGCGTGGTCGGATTTCTGGCGGGCACGTATATCGCGTTCCAGCTGGCCTTTCCGGAGCTCAACTGGAGCCTCAGCTATACGAGCTTCGGGCGGCTGCGCCCGCTCCATACCTCGGCCGTGATCTTCGCCTTCGGCGGCTCGGCGCTGCTGGCCTCCTCGCTCTACATCGTGCAGCGGACCTGCGGGGCGCGGGCGTTCGGCGGGTCGGCGCTCAGCTATTTCGTGGTCTGGGGCTACCAGCTCTTCATCGTGCTGGCGGCGACCTCCTACGTCTTCGGCGGCTCGACCTCGAAGGAGTACGCCGAGCCGACCTGGCATATCGACCTCTGGCTCACGATCGTCTGGGTCGCGTTCCTGATCGTCTTCCTCGGCACGCTGGTGAAGCGCAAGGAGCCGCACATCTACGTGGCGAACTGGTTCCTGCTCTCCTTCATCGTCACCGTCGCGATGCTGCACGTGGTCAATGGCCTCGCGGTGCCGGTCTCGATCTGGGGCTCGGCCTCCTACTCGCTCTTCTCGGGCGTGCAGGACGCGATGACCCAGTGGTGGTACGGGCACAACGCTGTCGGCTTCTTCCTGACGGCCGGGTTCCTGGGCATGATGTACTACTTCGTGCCGAAGCAGGCGGAGCGGCCAGTCTACAGCTACAAGCTCAGCATCATCCACTTCTGGGCGCTGATCTTCCTCTACATCTGGGCGGGGCCGCACCACCTGCACTACACCGCGCTGCCCGACTGGGCCTCGACCCTGGGCATGGTGTTCTCGATCATCCTGTGGATGCCGAGCTGGGGTGGCATGATCAA
>JBCCDG010000009.1:0-58250 GCA_039030915.1 Pseudomonadota bacterium
CAGCCCAAGGGGGTCTGCTTGTAGGTATCGTCCTGTTCTGGGGTCGTAGTCCCGGTGCCAGTTTTGGTGGAGGCCTGTCTCGGACTGGAACCACTGGACTGGGAAGAGGAGGTGTTGGCTCTCGAGGCTGAAGGTGTCGGTGGTGATCTCCTCGAGGGCGCCGAAGGGGGCGTAGCTCGCCTGCCAGACCACCTGGCCCGTTATGTCGAAGGCCAGTACGGGCCGCATGATCTTGTCTAGGCCGAGGAAGTAGACTTGGCCCGATCACCGCGGCGGGGGGCGGGTCCCGCGGTGAACTTTCGGGCCGGATGTGCTTGCGGAGGATGCTGACGGCGCGCGCTGGCGTTGCGGCTTCGTGCTTCCGCCGGGGCTGCCGCGTCGCTTGACCGCAAGAGCGGCAGTGCGGGACGATGCTCGTCGCGCGGGGCGGACGGGGCGATGCGATGACGACCGATACGTCGACACCCTGGCCCGAGACCGCCCCAGAGGACCGGGCCTTCTGGGCGCCGCGGCTGGACGAAGGCGAGAGCCTGCTCTGGGCCGGGCGTCCGGATGCGCGGGCCATGGGCTTCGGCGGCTATCTCGGTCGGATGCGCCTGGCGATCATGGTCTTCGCCATCCTGCCCCTCGCGGCGGCCCTCAGCGCCGTGTTCCATGACGCAAGGGGAGATCCGGGGGCGCTCGTCGCGCTCATCGTGCTCTCCGCCTTCCTCCTCGCGTGGAGCGGCTGGTTCTGGCCGCGGCGCGATCTCGCGATCAGGCGGGGGCTGCGCTACGCGGTGACCGACCGGCGGATGCTCGCCGCCGACATGGTCAGGCACTCACGGCCGATGCGGAGCCATCGGCATTCGGACAAGGGACGGCTCGAGCTCGACAGGCTCTCGGACGATGCCGGATGGGTGGCCGTCGATCTCGGCGGCCATATCATGCCGGATAGCCTGCAATCCGCCGTGATGCGCAAGCGGCTCGCCTTCAGCGGCTTTCAGCAAATCACGTTGCGGCGCCTCTTCGTGCTGCACGACGTGCCGGGGCACCGACGGCTCTATGACGCCCTGCGCACCCTGCCCGCCTATCGCGATTGATCCCGGGCGCCTCGGGGGCGTATGGCGGAGCGAGCCTTCGGAGTGCGCCTTATGACCCTTCTCGCCAATGCCCGCCTTGTGGATCCCGCCTCGGGCTATGACGGCCCCGGCGGGCTGCGCATCGCGGGAGGGGCGATCGCGGAAGTCTGGTGCGAGCCGGTGCCGGCAACGCCCGAGGCGGTCGATTGCGGAGGGAAGGTGCTGGGACCGGGGCTCGTCGATGCGCGGGTCTTTGCGGGCGAGCCCGGGGCGCGGCATCGCGAAACCTTCCGCTCCGCAGGGGCGGCCGCCGCGGCGGGCGGGGTCACGACGATTGTGGCGCAGGCGGACACCACGCCGCCGCTCGACGACCCCGCGCTTCTGCAGTTCGCGCTCGAGCGGGGGCGGGCGGCGGCGCCTGTCCGGGTCGCGGCAATGGGCGCGCTCACAAAGGGGCTCGGCGGGCGGGAGATGACGGAGCAGGCGCTACTCCTCGATGCCGGCGCGGTCGCGCTGTCGGATGCGGACCGGGCGGTGGGCGATGCAGGGGTCCTGCGCAGCCTCATGACCTATGCGACGGGGACCGGCGCGCTGATCGTGCACCATCCGCAGGAGCCCGCGCTCTCGGCCAAGGGCTGCGCGACCTCGGGTGAGTTCGCAACGCGGCTCGGCCTGCCGGCGGTCCCTGCCATCGCGGAGCGGATCGGGCTCGAGCGCGACCTCGCGCTCGCGGAGGCGACGGGAGCGCGCTACCACGCGGACGTGCTGTCGACTGCGGGCGCTCTGCCAGCCCTTGCCCGCGCCAAGGAGGCGGGGCTCAACGTCAGTGCCGGGACGTCGATCCATCACCTCACGCTCAACGAGTTCGACATCGGCGCCTATCGGAGCTTCTTCAAGCTCGCTCCGCCGCTCAGGGCGGAGGAGGATCGGCGGGCCACGGTCGAGGCGCTGGCGTCGGGGCTCATCGACATCGTCGTCTCGGGCCATGCGCCCTGGGATGCGGAGGCGAAGCGGCTCCCCTTCGAGGAGGCGGCGGCGGGGGCCATCGGGCTCGAGACCTTCCTGCCCGCGATGATGCGGCTGGTGCAGTCGGGCGAGATCGAGATGCTGCGCTTTCTCGAGGCGGCCTCGCTGGCGCCATCGCGGCTCCTGGGGCTTGCCGGAGGGCGGCTCGCGCCCGGGGCGCCGGCGGACCTCGTGCTCTTCGATCCCGGTGCGCCCTTCCTGCTCGACCGTGCGACGCTGGCCTCGAAATCGAAGAACACGCCCTTCGACCGGACGCGGATGGAGGGGCGGGTCATCGGCACCTGGGTGGCGGGACGGCGCGTCTTTCCCGCCGCGCCGGCGCTCAAGGCCGTGAGCTGAGGGCGGACGGCCCGGTCGAGCGGCGGGTGGACCGGGCGCATACGCCACCGTCATGATTGGCGGGCGAGCTCCCCGATCATGACGGTGGCGTCCGCACACAAGACCGGGAGGAACGGGCATGCTGCACGAGATCATGGCGCCGGAGCGCGCGCTGCCCTGGCTCGGTCTAGCGTTCGCGGCGGGTTATCTCGCCGGCTCCATCCCCTTCGGCCTGATCCTCGCGAAGGGCTTCCGGCTGGGTGATCTCCGCGCCATCGGCTCTGGCAATATCGGCGCAACGAACGTGATGCGGACCGGAAACAAACTGGCGGCGGCACTCACGCTGCTGCTCGACGGGCTGAAGGGCGCGCTGCCGGTGCTGCTCTTTCTCGGCTGGGGGGACCTGGCGGCGCAGGCGGCGGGGATCGGGGCCTTTGCGGGGCATTGCCTGCCGGTCTGGCTCCGCTTTCGAGGCGGCAAGGGGGTGGCGACCTTCTTCGGCGTCGTGCTGGCGCTTCATTGGCCCGCAGGTCTCTGCCTCGCCGCGACGTGGTTCGCGGCCTTCAAGCTTACGCGCACCTCCGCGGTCGGGGCGCTGGCAGCCGCGACCGCCGCGCCCGTTGTCTTCTGGGCCTGGGGCCGGCTCGAGGCGGTGCTGGCGGTCGCCACTCTCGGCGCGCTCATCTGGCTAACCCATCGCGGCAACATCGCACGGCTCCTCGGCGGGCGGGAGAACCGCTTCTGACACGCCGTGTGCGGCACGTATGTTTTACTTTTGTTCCAGATCCGCACGCCACTTAAGCCGTCCTTAACCACGGCAGACGTCAACTCTCTCTCAACGCGGGCGCCCTGCCCGCCTTTGGGAGAAGTGCAATGGCGACCGTCGCGAGCGTTGAGTGCCTGCCCGCCCCTACCCGGAGCGTCCCCCCTGCGGAAGCGGCGGAGGAGCGCCTCGCGCGCCTCCGCCTCGCACGGAGCGAGAATGTGGGACCCCGGACCTTCCTGAACCTGCTGACCCGCTTCGGCAGTGCCGAGCGTGCGGTGGAGGCGCTGCCGGCGCTGGCCGCGCGCGGCGGGCGGCAGAACTACGGCCTGTGCGCGCGCGACCGGGCGGAGAGCGAGATTGCTCGCGGCATGGCCGCAGGCGCGCACCTCGTCCTCCTCGGCGACGTGAGCTATCCGGAGCGGCTGGCGGCCATCCCGAACCCGCCGCCCGCGCTCTGGGTCCTCGGCGATGCGGCGGCGCTGGCGCGGCCGGCAATCGCGATCGTCGGGGCGCGCAACGCGTCGGCGCTGGGGTTGCGGCAGGCGCGGCGCTTGGCCGCAGGACTGGCGGCGGCAGGGGAGCTCGTCGTTTCGGGCCTCGCACGCGGGATCGACCGCGCGGCGCATGAGGCCGCGCTCGAAAGCTGGGGGCCCACCGCGGCGGCGCTGCCCGGCGGGATCGACTGCGTCTATCCGGAGGAGCACGGGCCCCTCACCCGCCGGATCGCGGCCGAGGGCGGGGCGGTGCTGACCGAGTGCCCACCGGGCGTCGAGCCCACGGCGCGGCACTTTCCGCGGCGCAACCGCCTCGTCTCCGGCCTCTCGGACGGCGTGGTGATCGTGGAGGCGGCGGCCCGCTCAGGCAGCCTTATCACCGCACGCTGCGCGCTCGAACAGGGGCGGGAGGTGCTGGCCTGCCCCGGCGCGCCCGAGGACCCGCGCGCCGCAGGCTGCAACGAGCTCATCCGTGACGGCGCAGCGCTCGTGCGCCATGTGGACGATGTGCTCGAGGCCATCGCGCCGCTCCGCCGCCGGGGCTTTTCGGAAGGGGCGGACGAGTTCCGCTTCGATATCGGCGCCTTCGAGGAGCCGAGCGGATACGAGGACTTCGCCGATCTCGATCCGGAAGGGGCGGAGGACGACAGCGCGCTGGCCGAGCAGATCATGGGGCTGATCTCCGCATCGCCGGTGGAGATCGACGAGCTCGCGCGCCTTTCGGGCGCGGCACCGGCGCAGCTTTCGCTCGTGCTTCTCGAGCTCGACCTTGCGGGGCGCATCGCGCTCCTGCCCGGCAGCCTGGTGGCCGCGCGGGCGGACTAAGCCCGGCAGGGCACCGCGCCGAGGCAGAGTGGCCGGATCTGGCGGCAGGACGCTGCGGCAGGCCACTGCGGCGCGGAAGACGCGGGAAGCCGCGGCGAGACCGTGGAGGGCGCGTGCCCATCGGCGCGCGTTGACAGGCCCGCGCCCCGGCCCCATGTTCCCGCGCTGTTCATTCCGGGGCTCATGTGGGGATGCAGAGATGGCGGTGGTCGTGGTCGAGAGCCCGGCGAAAGCCAAGACGATCAACAAGTATCTCGGCGCCGACTACACGGTGCTCGCCTCCTATGGCCATGTTCGGGACCTGCCGCCCAAGGACGGTTCGGTCCTGCCGGAGAAGGACTTCGAGATGGCGTGGGAGGTCGATTCGAAATCGGCCAAGCATGTCCGCGCCATTGCCGATGCGCTGAAGGGCGAGGACCGGCTCATTCTCGCGACAGACCCGGATCGCGAGGGCGAGGCCATCAGCTGGCATCTCCTCGAGGCGCTGACGAAGCGGCGCGCGCTGAAGAAGGACACACCCGTCCAACGCGTGGTCTTTAACGCCATCACCAAGAATGCGGTCACCGAGGCGATGGCCAAGCCGCGCGAGATCGACATGGAGCTCGTGGAGGCCTATCTCGCCCGCCGCGCGCTCGACTATCTCGTCGGCTTCAACCTTTCCCCCGTTCTCTGGCGCAAGCTTCCGGGAGCGCGGAGTGCTGGGCGCGTGCAATCCGTCGCGCTGCGCCTCGTTGTCGAGCGCGAGCAGGAGATCGAGGCCTTCGTCCCGCAGGAGTACTGGTCCGTGAAGGCCGGGCTCGAAGCCGCGAAGGGCAGCGCCTTCGAGGCGCGGCTGACCGCGATCGAGGGCAAGAAGCTCGACCGTTTCGACCTGCCGACGCTCGACGATGCCGCCCGCGCCGTTCGCGCCGTGGCGGGCGCGGAGCTCAAGGTCGCATCGGTCGAGGCCAAGCCCGTAACCCGCAACCCTTCGCCCCCCTTCATGACCTCGACGCTCCAGCAGGAGGCCAGCCGCAAGCTGGGCTTCGGCGCGCAGGCGACGATGCGCGCGGCCCAGCGGCTCTACGAAGCGGGGCACATCACGTATATGCGGACGGACGGGCTCGACATGGCGCCCGAGGCCGTGCGCGATGCCCGCGCCAATATCGGCCGGCGCTACGGCGACGCCTATGTCCCCGAGAAGCCGCGCGTCTACAAGACCAAGGCCAAGAACGCGCAGGAAGCGCATGAATGCATCCGCCCGACCGATATGGGCATAAGCCCCGACAAGGTGCGCGCCGAAAGTGACGAGCGACGGCTCTACGACCTGATCTGGAAGCGCGCGATCGCGAGCCAGATGGCCTCCGCCCGGCTCCTGCGCACAACGGTCGAGATCGAGGATGCAAGAGCCAGTCTCGGCCTGCGCGCCACCGGCCAGGTGGTCGAGTTCGACGGCTTTCTCGCGGTCTACGAGGAGGGGCGCGACGAGAAGTCGGACGATGACGACGCCCGCCGCCTGCCGCCGCTGCAGGAGGGACAGGCGCTCTCCTTCGCCGAGGGCTATGCCGCGCCCGAGTTCGACAAGGCGGCCGAGCAGGGGGAAGCGGCGCTCGAGAAGGAGACGAAGGACGGCCTCGCGATCCACAAGGCCGGCGTGATGAGCGCGGATGGCGCGGTCGTCGGGCTGCAGTCCTTCACCCAGCCGCCGGCGCGCTACACCGAAGCGACGCTGGTCAAGCGGATGGAGGAGCTGGGCATCGGCCGGCCCTCCACCTACGCCTCGGTCCTGACGACGCTGCAGGAGCGGGCCTATGTCCGCAAGGACAAGAACCGCCTTTTCGCCGAGGACAAGGGCCGGCTCGTGACCGCGTTCCTCATGAACTACTTCCAGCGCTATGTGGAGTACGACTTCACCGCCGCTCTGGAGGAGGAGCTCGACGACGTCTCCGGCGGGCGGGTCGACTGGAAGGCCTTGCTCGAGCGGTTCTGGAAGGAGTTTTCCCAGGCGGTAGAGGGTACGGCGGAGCTGCGCATCTCCGAGGTGCTGGAGACGATCAACGAGGTGCTGAGCCCGCATCTCTTTCCTGACAAGGGCGACGGCTCGGACCCGCGGCAATGCCCGCTCTGCGGCAAGGGCCGGCTCTCTATCAAGACGTCATCGAAGACCCAGTCTGCCTTCATCGGCTGCGAGAACTATCCCGACTGCCGCTACACCCGCCCCTTCGGCAGCCCGGACCAGGCGAACGAGATCGCCAATCCGGACGGCAAGGTGCTGGGCCAGGACCCGGAGACCGGCGAGGATGTCACGCTGCGCTCCGGCCGGTTCGGACCCTACGTGCAGCGGGGCGAGCAGAACGGCGACGAGAAGCCCAAGCGCGCGAGCGTGCCGAAGGGCAAGCCACTGGAGAGCGTGACGCTGGAGGACGCGCTCGACTGGCTGAAGCTGCCCCGCGAGGTCGGCAAGCACCCCGAGGACGGTGCGCCCATCGAGGCGGGGATCGGACGGTACGGCCCGTATGTGAAGCACAATCGAACCTATGCGAACCTCGAGAAGGGCGATGACGTTCTGACGGTCGGCATGAACCGCGCCATGGAGCTGATCGCCCGCAAGGCGGCGCGCGGCGCGGGCCGTGGCGCGGCGGCAAAGCCGATCCGTGAGCTTGGCGAGCATCCGGACGGCGGGCCCATCGGCATCTATGACGGCCGCTACGGCCCGTATGTGAAATGGGAGAAGGTGAACGCGACCATCCCCAAGGAGACCGATCCGCAGGAGCTGACCTTCGACGACGCGCTCGCGCTGATTGCCGAGAAGGCAGGCACGAAGGGCAAGAAGGCCGGCGCGAGGAAGGGCACGGCCAAGAAGGCAACCGCGAAAAGGCCCGCTGCGAAGAAGAAGGCGACCAAGAGCGGCTCCGCGAAGGCCGCCGCGAAGACCGGCACCGACGGCGGCTGAGGCCAAAGCCATCCCGATCCGCTCGCGCCGCCTGCCGCAGGCCAAAGCGCCCAGCCTGCGGCGGAGTGTGGTGGGCAGCCGTCGGCCGCATCGTCGGTCCCTTCGCGCCGGCAGAGCGCGCCAGCCACTCCGGGATCTGCGGCCAGGAGCCGAACTGGCTCGATTCCGCGCGATAGCATCAAGGCTCTGGCGAATGGTTGGAATCCTGGCGGATCGCTGACCGCTGGGCGTCGCCCCCGTGGGGTTTTCCGGATCGACGCGCCAGGAGCCATGCCGCCCCCCGGCAGGGCAGCGTCAGCGCGCCGCAGCGGCCATGCGCCCCGGCGGCATATCTCAGCGGGTATAGCTTCGGCGGAAAGGGAGGCTCCGATGCTCGATGCCATCGCGCTTTACACGCTGACGCTTGCGTTCGGCGGCATGGTCTTCTTCTCCGCCGTTTTCTCGCCGCTGGTCTTCACCAAGCTGCCGGCGGAGACGGCGGGGCCCTTCATCCGCCAGGTCTTCCCGTGGTATTTCGCGGCGGTGGCGGGTGTTCTGGCCGTCGCGGGGCTCGCGCTCCTCTCAGGCTCGGCGTTCTGGGGGGGTGACACTCCTTGCCATGGCCGGTCTCGGCGTTCTCAATCGCGAGGCGCTGATGCCGCGGATCAACGTGCTTCGGGATCGGCAGCTCCGGGGCGATGCGGATGCAGGACGCAGCTTCGATCGGCTCCACGGTGCGTCGGTGGGGATCAACCTCCTCCAGATGATCGCCGCCGGCGCAGCGCTCAGCCGTTTCCTCTGACGGGGCCGCGACGGTGGGGCCGACACGACCCCCCGAAAGGCCCGAACCGCCGCCGGCGAAGCCGCACGACAGCGGGCCCCTAGGCGGGCGGCAAGGCGCATGGTAGGCGGGCGCATGGCAGGACTTCCGACGAAAGAGCAGATCCTCGACTGGGTCCGCGAGAACCCCCATCACGCCGCCAAGCGCGATATCGCCAGGGCCTTCGGCATAAAGGGCGCCGAGCGCACGGCGCTGAAGGAGATGCTGCGCGCGCTGGAGGAGGAGGGCGCCCTGGCGCGGAAGGGCCGCCGCATGCGCCCGCCCGGTCACCTGCCCCCCGTCACGCTCTTCCGGGTCGAGACGCCGGATGCGGATGGGGACATCTTCCTCAGCGCCAAGGACTGGCACGAGGAGGCGGCGCATCCGCCCGTCCTCTACCTGCCCCGCGAGGCGGATCCGGCGCTGGCCGCCGGCGACACGGTGCTGGCAAAGCTCCGCCCCGTGCATCATGAGACGGGCCCGCACCCCCTCACCTACGAGGCCAAGCTCATCCGGCGCCTGACGGCTGGCGCACCGCGGATGCTGGGCATCTACCGGCAGGGGCCGGATGGCGGGCGCCTGGTGCCCGTCGACAAGAAGTCCGACCGGGAATGGGAGATCCCGCGCGGCGCCGCGGAGGGCGCGGAGGATGGCGAGCTGGTGGAGGCGGAGCGCGTCAGCCGCGACCGTTTCGGCCTGCCCCGTGCCCGCGTCGTCGCCCGGCACGGCGATCCCGGCGCGCCGCGCATGCTCTCGCTCATCGCCATGCGCCAGTTCGGCATTCCCTACGAGTTCCCCGAGGCCGTGAGCGCCGCGGCGGCGGCCTGCGGACCCGCCCCCATGCAGGCGCGCGAGGATCTGCGCGCGCTCTCGCTCGTCACGATCGACCCGGCGGATGCGCGCGACCATGACGACGCGGTCGCCGCGATGGCGGACGACGATCCGGCGAACCCCGGGGGTCACGTCGTCTGGGTCGCGATCGCGGATGTCGCCTGGTATGTGCGCCCGGGCTCGGCGCTCGATGCGGAGGCACGAAAGCGCGGCAACTCGACCTATTTCCCGGACCGGGTCGCGCCGATGCTGCCCGAGCGGCTCTCCGCCGATCTTTGCAGCCTCGTTGAGGGAGAGGACCGGCCCTGCCTCGCGCTTCGCATGGTGCTGGATGCCGAGGGCGAGAAGATCGGCCACCGCTTCGTCCGCGCAATGATGCGCTCGACCGCGAGCCTCACCTACGAGGAGGCGCAGGAGGCCGCGGACGGGAAGCCGGGCGAGAAGGCGGCCCCGCTCGCCGAGACTGCCATCGCCCCCCTCTTTGCCGCCTACCGCGCCGCGGCCGCGGCTCGGGAACGCCGTCAGCCGCTCGACCTCGACCTGCCCGAGCGGCGTGTCGAACTCTCGCCCGAGGGCACGGTCACCGGCGTTGCGACCCGCCAGCGGCTCGACGCGCACCGGCTGATCGAGGAGTTCATGATCCTCGCCAATGTTTGCGCGGCGGAGACGCTGGAGGCCCGGCGGGCGGACTTCGTCTACCGCGTGCATGAGGAGCCGGCGGAGGAGAAGCTCGACGCGCTCCGCGAGACGGTGGAGAGCCTCGGCATGACGCTCGCCAAGGGCCAGGTGCTGAAGACCCGCCATCTCAACCAGCTCCTGCGCGGCGCGGCCGAGGGCGCGCATACGGATCTCGTGAACATGTCGGTGCTGCGCGCGCAGACACAGGCCTACTACGCGCCCGAGAACTACGGCCATTTCGGCCTCAATCTCAGGCGCTATGCACATTTCACCTCGCCTATCCGCCGCTATGCCGATCTCATCGTGCATCGCGCGCTGATCGGCGCGCTCGGCCTCGGCGAAGGCGGGCCGGGTGCTGCTCTGAAGGGCCACGAAGGACGCATGGCCCTCCGCGAGACGGCCGAGCATATCAGCCGCACCGAGCGGCGCTCGATGGAGGCGGAGCGGGACACGAACGACCGCTATCTCGCGCTCTTCATGGCGGGGCGGGAAGGGGCGGAGTTCGCGGGCCGCGTCACGGGCGTGCAGCGCTTCGGCCTCTTCGTGGCACTTGACGAAACGGGGGCGGACGGGCTCCTGCCGGTGCGCAGCCTCGGCGAGGAATTCTTCCATCACGACCCGGAGCTGCAGAGCCTGATGGGTGACCGGACGGGTCGCGTCTTCACTCTCGGTCAGCGCCTGACCGTGCGCCTCGTCGAGGCCGTGCCGGTGACCGGCGGGCTCCTGCTCGATCTGGTCTCCGCCGAGGCCCCGCCCGCCGCGGGCCGGTTCAAGGCACCGCGAGGCCGCGGCGCCGGACCGTCGCCGCGCCGCAAGCTCGCCAAGGGCCGCATCGACAAGGCCAAAGCCGTCAGAAAGGCACGCCGCCAGCGCTGACCGGACTGCCTTGCCAACCGGCGCCCGCTCGCGAGACTTCCCCTCACGCCAGGGCCCGATATTCGGAGCCACACTCGGCCGAGGGCCCCCGCAGCTCCGCTCCAGCCCGCCGGGACCTCGCCCGGGCCAGGCGCTACGCCCGCAGGCATTTCTCCCGATCCCGATGCCGCGGCGACCACCGACAAGCATCGCGCCGACCAGGCGCGATTCCGCAGACTACGAGGGCTCAGTTTGGATCAACGGCTCGGATCAGCTTGCGCTCGAGCACGCGCAGGACGACGCGCAGATCGTGGCCCCGCTTCATGACCCGTCCATCCATGCCCAGCACCGCATAGGCCCCTTGCCGCGCCGCATCCTTCGGCCGCTTCTCGACCCGGTAGATCGGCTGCTCCGCGGCGCGGCGGAAGATCGAGAAGACCGCCTTCTCGCGCAGCATGTCGATGGCATAGTCGCGCCATTCGCCCGCGGCGACCATGCGGCCATAGACGTTGTGGATGGCGTGGAGTTCCCGCCGGTCGAAGGCCACCAGGGCTTGCGCGCCGCCTGGCGGCATAAGGCTGTGCACGGTCATGAACGGACTGTGACATCGCTCCGGGACGGGAGCAAGCGGCGCTCGCGCCGCCCGGCGCACACCGTGCCGCCGCATCCCTCGCCTACCCTTCCCGCGACGGATCGTGCACGAGGACTGCCACCGCTCCGGCGGCCCGCGCCGGATGCGGCCCCGCTCCCGCAAGGCGGAACCGGCGAGGCTGGCGCCCTCCGCCCCGGGGCGCTATGCCGCAACCCGCACGCAATGCCCGGAGACCGATATGCGCGACTTCCATCTGCCCGGCCGCTCCCCCGCCTTCGCCGCCAGTGCCATGTGTGCGACCTCGCATCCGGCCGCCGTGACCGCGGCGCTCGACATGCTGCGTGCGGGCGGCAACGCGGCCGACGCGGCCATCGCGGGCGCGCTGGTGCTCGGGCTCGGGGAGCCGGCGATGACCGGCATCGGCGGGGACATGTTCGCGCTCGTGAAACCCGCCGGCAGCGAGGAGATCCTCGGCCTGAACGGCTCGGGCCGCGCGCCAGCCGCCCTCTCGGCCGAGGCGCTCCGCGCCCGGGGCTGGAGCGAGATGGACGAGAACGACGCCATGAGCACGGTCGTGCCGGGCGCCATCGCGGGCTTCGCAGCGCTCGCCGAGCGCTGCGGTCGGAAGGGGCTCGATGCGGCCTGCGCGCCAGCCATCGCGCTCGCCGAGGCGGGCTGCCCCGTCGTGCCCCGCGCAGCCTATGACTGGGCCCGTGCCGAGCCGCGCATGAAAGGCGCCATGCGTCGCCACTTCCTCAAGGCCGACGCGCCCTACACGGCCGGCGATCTCTTCCGCCATCCCGGCATGGCCGAGGTGCTGCGCGCCGTGCAGGCCAGGGGCGCGGCGGGCTTTTACGAAGGCCCGGTCGCCGAGGACATGGTCACGAGCCTCCAGGCTCTCGGCGCACCCCACACGCTGGAGGATTTCGCGGCGGCGAAGGCCGACTGGGTCGAGCCCATCGCCGGACCCTATCGCGGTGCGGAACTCGTGGAGCTGCCGCCCAACACCCACGGCGCGACCGCGATCCTCATGGCCCGCATCCTCGAGCATTTCGACATCGCAAGCCTCGATCCGACGGGGGCCGAACGGGCGCATCTCGAGACCGAGGCCGCCAAGCTCGCCTATGCCGCGCGCAATGCGGCGATCGCGGACCCCGCGGCGATGACGTACCCGATCGAGGATTTTATCGCCGCCCCCCTGGCGGCCGAGCTTGCGAGCCTGATCGATCCCGAGCGGGCGGGCCCGCCGCCGGCCGCACCCCTCGGCAAGCAGCACAAGGACACGATCTACATCACCGTCGTGGACGCCGACCGCATGGCCGTCAGCCTGATCTACTCGGTCTTTCACGACTTCGGCGGCTGCCTCGCCTCCGAGCGTTACGGCATCAACTTCAACAACCGGGCCGCGGGCTTCACGCTAAAGGAAGGGCATCCGAACGAGGCGGCCGGATCCAAGCGCCCGATGCACACGATCATCCCGGCCATGCTCCGCCAGGAGGGCCGCGTGGTCATGCCCTTCGGCGTCATGGGCGGGGGCTACCAGCCGCACGGCCATGTCCGGCTCGTCTCCAACATGCTGGACTACGGGCTCGACCCGCAAGCGGCGCAGGACATGCCCCGCGTCTTCCACGACGGCGGGACGACCTTTCTCGAGCGCGGCTATGGCCAGGCGGTCTGGCAGGGGCTCGACGCGCGCGGACATGCCCTCGCCCCCCGCGACGTGCCGCTCGGCGGCAGCCAGGCGATCTGGATCGACCATGCGCGCGGCGTGCTCATCGGGGGCAGCGATCCGCGAAAGGACGGCCTCGCCCTCGGTTACTGAGTGAGAGGGCGCATCCCGTTCAGGCGGCGGACCGAAGACGTCCGCGAATTGTGGCCCCCTGCCCGACGCACCGCCCTCTCCGGCCACGAGGCCCGGACAGTTGCGTCGACCAGGCGCCATGGCACGCCCGCGACCGACATAGCGGAAGCAGTCGGGACGGACCTACTGCAAAAGCCCCTTAGGCCACCAGCCAGACTTGAGCGGTCTCCGCTCTGTTCGCTCACTCCCCCGCATAGCCCGACATCCGGCTCCGCACCGTCCCGGGGAGTCTAAGCGGCCCTCGCAGACCCGTTTTTTGCAGGGCAGACGGCACGAGGAGTGGCGCGAACGTCGCTCAGTTGCAGCGCTCGGGATCGATCACATAGGCGTCGCCGTCATGCGCGGCGAAGACCTCGGGGATCTGCGGATGCTCGATCGGCAGACCGCTGTCGTCGGGCAGCAGGTTCTGCTCGGAGACGTAGGCGACGTAGTAGCTCGTCTCGTTCTCGGCGAAGAGATGGTAGAAGGGCTGCTCCTTCTTCGGGCGCACATCCTCCGGTATCGACTGCCACCATTCCTCGGTGTTGTTGAAGATCGGATCGACGTCGAAGATCACCCCCCGAAAGGGATGGAAACGGTGCTTCACGACCTGCCCGATGCTGAATTTCGCGACGGCGTTCGTCATCGCCGCATTCCTTGCAAGCCCATGATTCAATCACGCCACATAACGCCACCAACCCACACTGTCGAGATTAGCGGACGAAAATGGCAACAAGTGGAAAGATGAGCCGCGGTGCGGATAATTCTGCGTCTCGGGCGCGGTCTGCATAGGAAAGCCGCGACATCTCCGAGACCGCGCCGCTCCTTCCGCGAAGAGAGGTCTTCGCCCACGCGCCGTCTCGGGTTATTCTCCAGATCAATGAAAAAGACGACGCAGGCACGAGCAGCAGGACGGAGCGCGGTGGCATCAGGCACCGGGCGGCGCGTTGCGTCACGCAGTCGCAAATGGGCGCTGGCCGCTCCCGTCCTGGCGCTCGCACTCATCGTCGGCTCTTGCTCCTCCACGCCGGAAGGCCCGCCACGCGCACAGGACAATGCCTGCCTCATCTTCGCGGAGCGCCCCGGCTGGCGCGAGGCGGTGATGGACTCGGCCCGTCGCTGGGGCGCGCCCGCGCATGTGCAGATGGCGATCATCTGGCGCGAGTCGAGCTTCCGGGCCGAAGCCCGCACCCCCCGCACCTATGCCCTCGGCGTCATCCCCACGGGCCGTGTCTCCTCCGCTTACGGCTATGCGCAGGCCATCGACAGCACCTGGGACTGGTATCGCGACGACACCGGCAACAGCGGCGCCGACCGGGACGATTTCGAGGACGCAGCGGATTTCGTCGGCTGGTACATGGCCAGAACCCGTAGCGCCAACGGCCTCGCGATGACCGATGCCTACAGCCAGTACCTAGCCTATCACGAAGGGCATACGGGTTATAAGCGCGGCAGCTGGCGCTCCAAGGGCTGGCTTCAGAAGGCAGCGGGCGCCGTCGCCGCCCAGGCCAAGCGCTACGAACAGCAGATGTCGCTCTGCTGATCGCACGGGGGCTGCCGTCGCCCCCGCATGCGTCCCTCGGACAGACCGCCTCCCCACCTCCGCAATCGCGACCCTCAGGCGCCCCCGAAAAACCGGCGGATGCGGCGGCCGAAACGGCGAAGCGCGGTCGACTGGGCGTCGATCTCCGCCTCCACGCCGACGACCACCGGATCGACGAAGCGGCTGATCAGGATAAGCACGAGCCGTCGGATGAAGAGCAGCACCAGCACGATCACCGTCACGATCAGGGCGTTCGGCCACCACGGCACACTCTCGTTAGGCCCCGAGGCTTCGCGGATCGCGATGGCATTCGGGAACCAGGACAGAAAGGTCACCCGCCAGCCGTAATGCGTGATGACCACCCAGCGCCCGTTCTCGCCCGAGGAGACGAGATCGGAGGCGCGCGCCGTCAGGTTGGCGCTGTCGAACTTGAAGTAGAAGGGCGCATCGGCGTTGCGGTAGACGCGAGGGTCGCCGTCCTGGTCGGTCGTGTAGATCTGGTGCACATCGCGCGTGCGCGTGACCGGGTTCCCCGCGCTATCGGTCGTCTCGTAGTCCTCGAGCTGCATGTCCGTGTGCGTGATGCGGACCACATCGCGTTGCGGCAGGTAGTAGCTGATGAGGGCGGCGAAGAGCGTGATGCCGACGACCCAGATCGCAATTCGTACATAGACCATGATGCCTCCGGCACTTCTTGGTGCGCTCCCGCACGCCTCACTTCGCGACAAGCGAGAGGAGCAGGATGACGATGACCGGGATGGCGAAGAGCCCGGCAAGCACCTTCTTCTCGGGCGAGCGGCGGTACTCGGCAAGCCCCTTGTCGATGAAGTCCTCGCGGCTGAGCCCCCCGCCCTCGCCCGAGGCATGGCGCGCCTCGAGCCGGCGCACGGTGTCGCGCCTCAGATACCAGTCGAGCGCGAGATAGACCGCGCCAATCACGAGGAAGAGGACGCTGCTGAGAATGACGGCGCGCACGAACATCGAAGCCTCCCGGAACCTCTCGTCGATATAGCGCGTGGAGGCGCCGGCAGGAACCGTCGGCGCGTCATGTCGCTGCGTCGCGGCGACGGGCCGGCAGTGGCGGCACCTCAGGGCGCGCGTCGGGTCAGGCGGAGGAGGTTGGAGAGCCGGCCCGGCATCTGCTCCGCGTCGATCACACCGCAGGGCTCGGATGCGGCGTCCGGACGGCGGGCGAGGCAGAAGTCGAAACTGCCCATATCGAGATTGAGCGCCATGTCGGGCGCTACCTGCGCGGCAATCATGCGGGCGGCGGCGTCGAGGGTGAGCGGCCCGGCGGACTGCCAGATGCCGAAGGCCCCGCCCTTGGTGTAGAGGATCCGCCGCGCCGCCTCCGGCGCGCCGTCGACCTCGCTGGTGTCGACCGCGCCGTCGATCACCAGGAGATGGCTCTGCAGCACGGAAGCGCCGGCGGCGCCGGCCGCCTCGAAGAAGGCCCGGCGTTCCTCTAGCGGTGACAGGTCGAAGGCCTTGCCGCGCAGCGTCACGGCACCGCGGCGGTGGAGGCGCGGCTGGCCGTCGGCAGGGTCGATAACCAGAATGCCGTCCATGCGCGCGATGTTGCGCCCGACCAGGATGCCGTCGCGGATGAGGAGCCCGACGGGTGCCGCCGCACCGTCCGCACGCGTATCCTTGCCGGTGTAGGCGCCGGTGACCAGGAGATCGGGCCGCTCAGGATCCGCCGGCGGCCAGTCCTCGGGCAGGAGGAGGAGGCTCGCCGCCCCCTCGCCTTCGCAGACATGGAGGAGGACCTGCGGCGGCGTCTCACATGCCTTTGCAGAGGCGCCCGCATCCGCGACGCCGCCCGTGAGCATCCCCCAGAGCACCGGCCCGCCGAAGAACGCCGCCACGGCCGCGCGCTCGAACGCCACCCTGAACGCGCCGGCGGACGTCACCCTCGACGCTGCCTTCAGCGCCCCTGCGAGCCCCCTCGGGGCACGACCGAGCCGTCTCATTCCGTCCCAATCCTCCTCCGGGCGGCGCGCGCCGCCCGATCGGGGACGGCGGCGTCAGCCCGGCGACATGCCGCGCAGCCGCTCCGACCGCCGGCGCAGGATCTCGACCGTGGTCAGGAGCGCGATGGAGATTGCCACGAGGATGGTGGCCACGGCTAGGATGGTGGGCGAAATCTGCTCGCGAAGTCCTGTGAACATCTGCCATGGCAGCGTCTTCTGCCCGGCCGAGCCGAGGAAGAGCACGACCACGACCTCGTCGAAGGAGGTGATGAAGGCAAAGAGCCCGCCGGAGATCACCCCCGGCACGATGAGCGGCATCTGCACGCGGAAGAAGGTCGTGACCGGGTCGGCACCCAGATTCGCGGCCGCCCGGGTGAGAGATTTGTCGAAGCCGACCAGCGTGGCCGTGACGGTGATGATCACGAAGGGCGTGCCGAGGGCGGCATGGGCGAGCACGACGCCCCAGTAGGTGCCCTGCAGCCCGATGCGGCTGTAGAAGAAGTACATGCCCGCCGCCGAGATGATGAGCGGCACGATCATCGGGCTGATCAGCACGGCCATGATCGCGCCGCGAAAGGGCACGTGTGACTGGCTGAGCCCGATGGCAGCCAGCGTGCCGAGGCTCACCGACAGGAAGGTCGCCATGGGGGCGATGGAGAAGGAGTTGGCGAGCGCGCCCTGCCAGTCCGAATTCGTGAGGAAGTCCTCGTAGTGCTTGAGGCTGTAGGCCTCCGCCTCGAAGGCCAGCATGCCCGGGGTGAAGGTGAAGAAATCCTCGGCATTGAAGCTGAGCGGAATGATCACGAGGATCGGTGCGATCAGGAAGAAGAAGATCAGCCCGCAGATCACCCGGTAGCTGTACCACCAGACCTTCTGGCCAGTCGTCGCATAGGGGGGCAGTGCCGCCATATCGTCCTCCCGGGGCCGAGGCCCGCCGTCCCGCGTCCCGGGCTTGAGCCGGGACCTTCTGCTTCATCGCGGCGCCTCGAGGAAGTCCCGGGTCGGGGCCCAGAACACGCCGCGCACCGCCCTAGCCGAGCTTCACGTTGTCGATGCCCACGATCCGGTCATAGGCGTAGTAGAGGATCAGCACCGCGCCCAAGAGGATCACGCCGAGCGCGGCCGCGAGGCCCCAGTTGAGGCTCGACGAGATGTGATAGGCGATGCGGTTCGAGATGAAGATGCCGCTGGTTCCACCGACGAGTTCGGGCGTGATGTAGTAGCCGATTGCCAGAATGAAGACGAGGATCGCGCCTGCCCCGATGCCCGGCACCGAGAGCGGGAAGTAGACCCGCCAGAATGCAGTGAAATCCGTTGCGCCGAGGCTCTTGGCCGCGCGCAGATAGGACGGGTTGATCGTCTTCATCACCGAGTACAGCGGCAGGATCATGAACGGCAGGAGGATGTGCGTCATCGCCACCACCGTGCCGACCTCGTTGAACATCATCTCCAGCCGCGCGTCGTCCGCCACCAATCCTATGGCCACCAGCGTGTCATTGATCACGCCCTGCTGTTGCAGGAGCACGATCCAGGACGAGGTGCGCACAAGGAGCGATGTCCAGAAGGGCAGCAGCACGAGGATCAGGAGGAGGTTTGAGACCCGCATCGGCAGGTTGGCAAGCAGGAACGCGATCGGATAGCCGAGCAGCAGCGTCGACACGGTGATCGTGACCGACAGGACGAGCGTGCGCCAGAAGAGGAGCAGATAGATCTGCTCGTCCGCCGGCTTCAGCTCGATCCCCTCCGCCGTCCTCTGCATGTCGACGGCGGCGAGGAAATAGCCCGCGGTATAGGCACCGGAATAGGCCTTGATCGTCTCCCAAGTTGCCGTCGCACCCCAGTCCTCGTCGGACTTGATGAGCTGGCCCTTGAGATCCACGGGCGGAATGGTGTCGAGCGCGGCCACGGTCTCCTTGAGGAGCGGCGCGCCCGGCCCGTCATAGCGCCCGATCGCCTCGGCCGCGCCCGAACGCTGCAGGTCGATGGCCAGCGCGGCGTGCACTGCCTCCCACGGCTCCTCCTCACGGATGTCGTCGGCGTCGATGAGAGAGGCGTACATCGCGAAGTCGGAATAGGCGACGGCGGTCTGAGGCAGGATCTCCGCGATCTCGGCAGCGGGCGCGAAGTCCGTCTCACCCACGAAGGGCTCGTCCGTCATGGTGCGCAGACGCTTGCGCGCGGTTTCGGCCACGGCATCGGCCGCTTCGCGCCCCTCGCCCGCTGCCATCAGGCGGTACCAGTAGGAGGCCTCGTCCCAATCCGCGGATATCTCCTCCAGCGGCTCCTGATAGACCTCGCCGATATCGTCGACATCCCGCCCGGAGGAGCGGAAGAGCGAGGACATGCCGGATTCTTCGTAGTTGAGCCGGCTGCCGAGGCGCGTGTGCTCCTTCGCTTCCGCTGCGAGGAAGAGATCGAAGTAGAGCGCGCGGAAGGCGTCCTCCCCCGGCGCGCCGTCCGCCGGCTCCCAGTCGGCGAGCGTATCGACCACGCGCGGAATGGTGTCGGGCACGATCTCGTTGTCGACCGAGCGCAGCAGCATGTCGACGATCGGCGCGACGAAGGTAATGAGGATGAAGAAGAGGAGAGGCGAGACCAGCATGAAAGCGCGGATCTTCTCGCGCCGGAGCGCGCGGGCGAGCGATGCCTTGAGCGGCGTGCCGTCGGCAGCGAGCAAACGGCCGCGGCTGTCGGTGTTCTCGGCTTTCGCGGCCTGTTCCGCGGGGGTGTCCGGGGCGAGGCTGCCGTCGGCTGTCGCGTCGGTGGGGCTCATGGGGCACCTCCTCCTCGGATGGTGAGGCCAAACCCCACCTTACGCATGGTCCGCGCGCGGGACCCGCCGCGCGCGGTAGGGTGGGGTTCTACCCCACCGTTCTCCGGCGATTACTGCGCCAGCCAGGCCTGGAACTTGGCGTCCAGATCGTCGCGGTTATCCGCCCACCACTCGTAGTTGTAGAGGAAGGTGTTCTTGGCGTTCTCCGGATCGGTCGGCATGTGCGGCGCCATGTCGATGCCGAGCTCGGCATGCTGACCGACCAGCGGGGCCGAGGAAGCGCGCGCCGGGCCGTAGGAGATGTACTTCGCCTGATCCGCAAGACGCTGCGTGTCGGTCGCGAAGTAGACGTAGTGCAGCGCGCGGTTGCGGCGCTCCTCCGACAGACCCGTCGGGATGATCCAGCCGTCGAGGTCGAAGACCTGAGCGTCCCAGAGCATCGCCACCGGCTGGTCCTGCTCCTCGATCAGCGCGAAGAGGCGGCCGTTGTAGGTCGAGCCGATCACGACCTCGCCATCGGCGAGGCGCTGCGGCGTCTCGGCACCGGCGGACCACCAGATCGTGTCGTCCTTGATGGTGTCGAGCTTGGCGAAGGCCCTGTCGACGCCCTCATCCGTCTCGAGCATGTCGTAGACTTCCGCCTTCGGCACGCCGTCGCAGAGGAGCGCCCACTCCATGTTGTTGATCGGGCGCTTCTCTAGGCTGCGCTTGCCGGGGAAGTTCTCGAGATCGAAGACGTCGCAGATGTCGTTCGGCGTCGCCCCGTTCCATTCCGCCACGTCCGTCCGGTAACCGAAGGTGGTGGAGTAGACGATCTGCGGGATGAAGCAGTCGGAGACGAGAAGGTCGCCGAAATCGTCCTCGGCCGAGGTACCGTCCGGCGCCGGCGCCAGCATCTCGTCCGGATCGATCTCCATGGCGAGACCCTCGTCGCAGAGGCGGATGGCGTCCGACGCCACCACGTCCACGACATCCCAGGTCACGTTGCCCGCTTCGTTCATGGCACGAAGCTTGGCCACGGCCTCGGCCGAGCTCTCGTCGTTGATGATGTTGACGCCCGTCGCCTCGCTGTAGGGGTCGTGATAGGCGTTCTGCTGGCTGGACGAGTAGGCCCCGCCCCAGGACACGATCGTCATTTCGTCGGCGCAGTTCTCGCACGGGGCAAGCTCTGCGGCCAATGCGTAGAGCGGCACCGCCGCGAGCGCCGTCGCGCCCAGAAGATGCTTCAGTTTCATAGGTGGTCTCCCTGGTATCTTTCCCGAAAAGGCTTATGAGCCGGGGCGGCTTCGGGCGTGCCGCCGCGGTGTCCCGTCAAGCCGCGTCCAGCGCGCGGCAATCCTCCGTGGCCCAGCCAAGCTGCGTTTCCTCGCCGGGACGCAGGACGGCGTGCGCGGCGCTGTTCGGCACCTTCACCACGAAATCGCTGCCCGCCACGCTGAGGCGGCAGCGGATATGGTCGCCAAGATAGATGAGCTCCTCGACACGGCCCTTGAGCTCGTTGTCAAGCACGTCCGAGCCTACGGTAACACGCTCCGGCCGGATCGAGAGCTGGGTCTTCGAGCCTTCCCCACCGCATGCGACCGCAAGCGCCTTGACCATCGACCCTTCCTCGAGGCGGACATGCGCCGTCTCGCCCTCGATGCTGGTCACATGGCCGTCGAGCTTGTTGTTCTCACCGATGAACTGCGCGACGAAGGCGTTGTCCGGTCGCTCGTACAGATCCTCGGGCGGGGCCAGCTGCTGGATCACCCCGTCGTTGAAGACGGCGATCCGGTCCGACATCGTCAGCGCCTCGGACTGGTCGTGGGTCACGTAAACCACCGTCACGCCAAGGCGTTCGTGGATGTGCTTGATCTCGAGCTGCATGTGCTCGCGAAGCTGCTTGTCGAGCGCACCGAGCGGTTCGTCCATCAGGACGAGTTCCGGCTCGAAGACGAGCGCGCGGGCGAGCGCGATGCGCTGTTGCTGCCCACCCGAGAGCTGCGCAGGCCGGCGACCGCCGAAGGCCCCCATCTGCACCATGTCGAGCGCCCGCTCGACCGACTTCTTCTGGTCCGCCTTGCTCACCTTGCGCACGCTAAGCGGGAAGGCGAGGTTTTCAGCGACGGTCATGTGCGGGAAGAGCGCGTAGTTCTGGAAGACCATGCCGATGCCGCGCTTGTGCGGAGGCACCGAGTTGATGGCCCGACCGTCGAGCTTGATCTCGCCATGAGTGGCGGTCTCGAAGCCGGCAAGCATCATCAGGCAGGTCGTCTTCCCCGACCCGGACGGGCCCAGCATGGTCAGAAACTCGCCCTTGCCGATCCCGAGGTTGAGGTCCTTCACGACGAGCGTTTCGCCGTCATAGCTCTTCTGCACGCGCTCGAATGCAACGAATGCGTCGGCCGAAGCGCCATCTGCCATGCGCGATACCCCTGTTAAGCCGCGTGTGCCCACGAATTCAGCGGAGCTAAACAGAGCGTGGGTGGCCGCACAAGTCCACAGTGCTCGATTCCCGGGCGCCTTCAAGCCTGCGAGAGCCGGTCCCGTTCAGCGAAATAGGCGGTTGCCGCTGCGTGCCTCTTTTTGGCGCAGTACGGCGCGGGACGACGAAAAGGGGGCGGTGCGGCGCTGCCGCCCGCCCCAGTCGTATCGCGAAGGCTCAGTTCCGGTCGGAGACCGACAGATGCCCGGCGTCGGCGGCCATCAGTCCATCGCCCGGCCGGCAGGCCAGCGTCTCGAGCCTTTCGAGCCGCATGGCGATCTCTGCCACGACATCCGGGAGGCGGTGGTAGAACTCCACTGTGTCGCGCGCCCAGATGAGCGCTCCGGCGAAGAAGGTGAGGAGGAGCCAGGCTCCCTTCACCCCGCGAAGAACCGCCACCGCCTCGAACCAGGCACTCCGCTTCTTGTCGTCGGCTGTCATTATTGCTCCCTCCGGCCCCGCGCATGCGGCAGCCTTGCGCGGCCATCGCCGCCCGGAGCCCTGCTCTTTCGTTGTTATCGTGATGGCCTGCCCGACGCGCAGCCTTGCGCCAGGCTTTCGGCCGATCCGACAGCGACCCCATCTTTCGGTCCGGGCCAGATCGCGTTCATTCTGCAGCGAGAATGATGAACGCTTTCTTACTAAGGGGAAATCCGTACTGGATCGCCATCACTGAATGCGCGGGGGCCGCCGCATCGGCGTCGCGCCCGAGCACATGATCGTAGCGAAGATCCACGATCCAACCGATGCCTGGGCCTGGATCTGCCGCATCAAGCTTGCCGGAAGTGAGGAATACGCTGGCGGGTTCGGGATGCGAGAGGCCCTCATCCGCCCAGAAAATGCCCCTAGCATCGTCCGCCGCCCGGTCGAGAAGCGCCAGATAGAAGGCGCCTGTGTCGATCACCGCCTGGGGCAGGTTCGCCGGTGGCGGCGGGTTTCCGTCCCGATCCGCTTCGGCAAGATCGAAGAGCACCGTCTCGCCCGAGACCTCGTATGCCACCGCGAGCCGCGCGTCGCCCGTGCTGCTCTCGCCTGCCGGGATGAAAGCGATGGTCCCGGGGCCGATATCGCCGTCGGCAAGGCCATCGATATAGTCGACGGCGGCGTCTTCATCTTCAACATCTCGAAGCAAAGCCTAAGGAAACAAGCCGCGTGACAACGAGCTCTCCGGTCGCCGTGGGCGTACCGCCCGGATCGTCTGCGTTCATGGTGATGGATCCCTCGTTACGCTGCCGGACGACCCGGTCCGTCGAGAGTTCCGGCTTAGATACCGGTCCGCGGGACCGTGCAGGCGCCCGGGCCGCGCGGCGGCACTCTGGCGAGGGATTGCGACAGGGACGCTAAGATTTCTCGTCAGTCATGCAACGGATGGGCCGGTCTGCGCACGCAATCCCAACGAAAAAGGGAGGGCCGAAACCCTCCCTCCAGATCGCGCGGCCCGTTTCCGGACCGGCGCTGTCTCACTCGTTGGACTGACCGAAGAGCGAGAGCAGCGAGATGAAGATGTTGATGAAGTTGATGTAGAGGCCGAGCGCGCCGTGGATTGCACCGCGCTCGATCATCTCACCGCCGCCTGCCTGACCGCGGAAGTAGAGGTACTCGGACTTGATCTGCTGCGTGTGGTACGCGGTGAGCGCACAGGACGCGAGCAGGATGACCACCTGGAGCGCCATGCCGAGAGCCGAGCTCTGGAAGAAGAACATGTTCAGGATTATCAGCACGATGGCGCCGATCAGACCCATGATCGCGAAGGTGCCGAGGCCCTGCAGGCTCTTGTTCGTGGTGTAGCCGTAGATCGAGAGCGCACCGAAGGCCGCGGCGGTCGCGAAGAACGCCTGCGCGATCGAGACGCCGGTGAAGCGCACGAAGATCGAGGCCAGCGATAGACCCATCACCGCCGCGAAGACCCAGAACATCGTCTGCGCCGTGCCGACGGAGGCGCGGTTGATGATCGCGCCAAGGCCAAAGACGAAGAGCAACGGCGCGAACATGATCGCGTAGACCACGGGCGGGGTGTAGAGCGTGATGAGAAGGCCGACCGGCAGCAGCGTCTCGGCACCGGCGACGTTGCCGCCGTTCGCGCGGGCCGCCTCGCTCAGCGCCTTGAGGTCCATGCCGAAGAAATACGCGACGAAGCCGGTGATGACCATCGCGCCGCCCATCAGGGCGTAGACCTTGTTCATGTGGGCGCGAAGGCCCGCATCGATTTCGGCTGCGCGCTGGCCAGCGACCTGACCCGGCGCGTAATTCGGATTAGCCATGCTGAGTGATCCCTCTCATAGAGCACGGTTGATTTATGACCGGAACGGTCGGGTTTGCAGCAATATCGTCCTCGCGCGCTCTTCATTCAAGCGCGCTGCGACGCCACGGAACGGTTTTCTCACACTATCTTAGGCGTTCAAGGCCTGTGGACCCGCAGGGCGGAAACCCGCTTCATTTCAAGCGGCTTTACCCCTCCTGCATCCGAAGCACACCCGCGGGCCGCAGGCGCAGAGGTCGGGCCGCAAAGCCGATGCCAGCGAGGAGGTTGAGGAACGCCCCGCCCGCGACGATGGCCAGCGCCGCACCGGGCGCCAGGACGAAGGCATCGCCCTCGAGCACGAAGCGCGTCACTCCCCAGGCGGCGACGCTGCCCCAGGCGAGCGCAACGATCCCGGCCGCCGCGCCGAGAAGGCCAGCGCGAAGCGCGAAGCTGGCAAGGATCGCCCGCCGCTCGGCACCGAGCACCTTCAGAACCGCAGCCTCGCGCACCTGCCGCTCCGCAGACGCGCCCGCCGCTCCCACCAGGACGGCGAGACCCGTCAACAGCACCGCGAGCGCGCCCCATCGCGTGGCGGCGCCGAGCTTGCCCAGGGCCCCCGACACACGGTCGATCTGCTCGCGTACGCGCACGGCGGTGACATTGAGGTACTCCCGCCCCAGCGTGCGCAGGATCGGCGCCTCCGCCTCCGGCTCCGCATAGACGGTGGCGATATGGGTGTGCGGCGCCCCGGCAAGCGCGCCGGGAGAGAGGATCATGATGAAGTTGATGCCGAGCCCCTGCCAGTCGACGACCCGCAAGTTCGCGACCTCAGCCGTGATCGGCCGGCCGAGGATCGAGACGGTGATCTCGTCGCCGGGCGAAAGGCCGAGCTGGCGACCCTCCTCGTCGATGAAGCTGACGAGCGGAGGACCGCTGTAGTCCTCGGGCCACCACTCACCGGCAGTGATCTCCGCGCCCTCCGGCGGCTCGGCGGCATAGGTCACGCCGCGATCCCCGCGCAGGACCCAGGCCGCTTCGGGGTCGATCTCTGCGTCCTTCGCGGGCACACCCTTCAGATGCGTGAGCACGCCCCTCAGCATCGGCGCCGTATCGGTCCGCTCCACGCCGCCGATGCCTGCGAGGCTCTCCTTCACCGGCTCGAGCTGGTCGGGCTGGATATCGACAAGGAAGAAGGCCGGCGCGCCTGCGGGCAGCTGCGTCTTGATGAGGCGCTGCATATTGGCGTCGATCTGCCCGATGGCCGCAAGCACGCCGAGACCGAGGCCAAGCGCCATCACCACATCGACCGTGCCGCCACCGGGGGCCCCGATGGCACCGAGGGCGAGACGCAGGACCGGCCGGCGGCGGCCGAGCGGGCCGCGAGCAAGCCGTGCCGATCCGCGCTCGACCACGACGCCGACAAGGCGGAGAAGCGCCAGCGCGGCGCCGATGCCGAGAATGACCCAGAGCGCGATCCTGGGCGCGCCGGAGAGGGCGGCGACCAGCGCGCCGAAGCCGATGGTGGCCCCCGCCAGGATCGCGAGCATGCTCGGCCGTGGTAGGGTGCGCGCCCCTCCTTCGCCGCGGAACAGTGCGGCCGGTCGCACCTCGCGCAGCCAGGAGAGCGGCCAGAGCGCGAAGAGCCCGGCGGTGAGAATGCCGTAGAGGGCGGCGACTGTGAGCGCCCCCGGATAGATGCCGAAACGCGCTGGTACGGGCAGCCGCTCCGCGATCCACGGACCCGCCAGCGCCACGCCACCCCCGCCGAGCGCCACGCCGATAGCCACCCCAAGAGCCGCGATGAGGCCCACCTGGAAGAGATAAGCTGCGAAAACCGTTCCGGCGGGCGCACCGAGGGTGCGAAGCGCGGCGATCGTCGGCACCTTGCGGTTTAGGTAGCCCCGCACCGCCGCGCCCACGCCCACGCCGCCCACGATCAGCGCCGCGAGCCCGACCAGGACGAGAAACGCACCCAACCGGTCGACAAAACGCTGCACGCCCGGGGCCGCGTTCGCCCGATCGCGCCAGCGCCCGCCCGCCTCGGGGAACCCTTCCGAGAAATCCGCCTCCAGACGGTCGAGATCCGCCTCGGGCCCCACGCGGAGGCGGTAGAGGCTCTCGTAGAGCGTGCCGGGACCGAGCAGCCCGGCACCCTCCAGCCCCTCCGTCGCGACGATTACGCGGGGGCCGAGCGCCATGCCGCCGGCGGCGCCATCAGGCTCCTCGGTCAGCCGCGCACGGTATTCGAAAATACCAGTGCCGAGACGCACTTCGTCCCCGGGCTCGAGACCAAGTCGGTCCACGAGCACGCTTTCGGCGACGAGCCCCCAGCGCCCGTCACGCTCCGCGATCGCCGCGTCGAGGTCGGGTTCGCCCGCCACGCGCGCCTCTCCGTAGAGCGGATAGGCGCCGTCGATGCCCTTGACCTGCGCGAGCGCGCGCTCCGCGTCGTCGCCAGTCGTGCCGACCATCGACCGCAGGTCGACGACCTCGGAGAGGTCGCCCGCGGCCGCCATCCAGGCGCGTTCCTCGTCGGTCGCCCGGCGGTAGGTGAGCGTGATCGAGACGTCCCCACCGAGGATCGAGCGGCCCTCCGCCGCCAGCCCCGCCTGGATCGCCGCAGTAATCGAGCCCACCGCCGCAATGCCGGCCACGCCGAGGGCGAGACACAGTAGAAAGATCCGAAAGCCCGCGAGACCGCCCCTAAGCTCCCGCAGCGCCACGCGCCAGGCAAAGCCCAGCATCGCGCGATCCGATGTCGTGGTCTGCGCAGCGCTCATTCGGCGGCCTCGACGCGGCTCCGCTCATCCCCGACGACCCGCCCGTCTTCCATGCTCAGCACGCGGCCGCAGCGTTGGGCGAGCGCGGGGGCGTGGGTGACCATGACCATCGTCGCCCCCTCCTCTGCCGAAAGCCCGAAGAGGAGATCGATGACCGCCTCGCCCGTCTTGCCGTCGAGATTGCCCGTCGGCTCGTCCGCCAGCAGCAGCTCCGGCGAGGGCGCGAGCGCACGAGCCAGTGCCACGCGCTGCTGCTCGCCCCCGGAGAGCTGCGCGGGATAATGTCCCTCGCGATGCCCAAGCCCCACCTGGCCGAGAAGCGCGGACGCCCGGTCGAAGGCGTCGGCACGGCCGGCAAGCTCGAGCGGCGTCGCCACGTTCTCGATGGCCGTCATGGTGGGGATGAGGTGGAAGGACTGGAAGACGACGCCCATCCTGTCCCGTCTCAGCCGCGCCAGAGCATCCTCATCGAGTGCCGTAAGCTCCTCGCCAAGCACGCGAACCTCGCCAGCCGTAGCCCGCTCGAGCCCGCCCAGCACCATGAGAAGCGAGGACTTGCCCGAGCCGGAAGGCCCGACGATGCCAACGCGCTCGCCCGGCTCTACATCGAGGGCAATGCCGCGCAGGATCTCGACATCGCCCGCCGGGCTTGCCAATGTCAGGTCCACTCCGGCGAGCGAAATAAGGGTGTTCGTCATGCCTGCCGCCAATCCGCTTGCGCGATTCCGCCGCGCCCCAGCGCGATATGGGCCTGGGGAGCGGGGGCTCAACCGGCGCTGCCTCTGCGTCATGGCCCTGGGGCTTATTGCCGCTCCCCTGGCCGCCCCGATGCTCGCGCCCCTGGTCGGCGCGCCGCCCGCCGCGGCCAGCGAGCCTGTCCGCATCGTCGCCATCGGGGACAGCCTGACCGCGGGCTATGGGCTCGAGCAGGGCACCGGCTTCGTGCCTCAGCTCGATGCCTGGCTCGATGCGAACGGCGCGCCCGAGGCCGAGGTGGTCAATATGGGCGTCTCCGGCGACACGACGGCCGGCGGCAAGGCGAGGCTCGACTGGGCGCTGGCGGACGGGGCCGACGCGGTGATGATCGCACTCGGCGCGAACGACCTTCTCCGCGGCGTGCAGCCCGCCGAAAGCCGGGCAAATCTCACCGCGATGCTCTCGGCGCTCGAGGCGCGCGGGCTGCCCGTGCTGCTGGCAGGCATCGGGGCGCCCAACAACTACGGGCCCGAGTACAAGGCGGAGTTCGACAGGATCTACCCGGAACTTGCCGAGGAATACGGTGCGATCCTGCATCCCTCTTTCCTCGCCGGGCTGTCGGGCGAGGCAGCGCTCTTCCAGTCCGACGGCCTCCATCCCAACGAAGACGGTGTCGCGCTGATGGTCGAGGCCATCGGTCCGAAGATGCTCGAGCTCGTGGAGCGCGCGCGGGGCGGTTCGTGATCCGGAGCTTCGTCGCCCTCGCCCTCCCAGCGGAGGCGGCCTGGCGTCTCGAGGGCGCGCAGGCCGGTCTGCCCTGCGGCCGCCCGGTCCCGCCAGAGAACTTTCATCTGACGCTCGCCTTTCTGGGCGAGCATCCCGGGCCGACGGTCGAGGACGTGCACTATGTGCTCGGCAGCATCCGCGCGCCCGGCTTCAGCGTCGAGATCTCGGGCGTCGGGCTCTTTGGCGGGGGCAAGCCCACATCGCTCTATGCCCGCGTGGCGCCGGAGCCGGGGCTCGTGCATCTGCGCGACAAGGTGGTGCAGGCGGCACGATCCGCGGGGCTGCGGCTCAAGGCCGAGCGTTTCGTGCCCCATGTCACGCTGGCCCGCTTCGGCAGCGGACTGCGGGGGGAGGATGCGGAGAAGATGCACGCCTTCGTTGCCACCCGTCTCGCCCTCTCCGCCGGGCCCTTCGAGGTGGAGGAGTTCACCCTCTTCCGCTCCCGCCTCGGGAAATTCGCGAGCTACGAGGCGCTCGCGAACTATCCGCTCGAGACGGGAGGGATGAGGGCAGCGGCGCTCAGCGCCGGCTGGTGACGTCCCAGAAGGGGCGGGCTGCCTCGCGCTTCTGAGCCTCGGCATCGATGCCGATATCCTTAAGCAGACGCGGATCGAGCGACGCTAGGTGACGCCGCTCGCGCATCACCGCGAGCCAGCGCGTGAGCGGCAGCGCGCCGATGATCTCGGCAAGGCTCGATAGACCCTCCTGGGGTCGCCGGGTCGCGGTGGTGTGGGTCATGCCCTTCATGGCCATCTCCATCTCAGGATGTGATGCTGAGGCTTGCGGCCTTCAGCGATGCTGATAATCTGGGATCGGCGCCGTCATAAGTGAAATGAATGTTTTTGCCGTTATCCATCACAGGAGGCGATGGTGATCCGAAATCTGGACCTCACCGCCCTGCGCTCGCTCGTGACCGTCGTCGACACGGGCGGCGTGACCCGCGCGGCACAGCAGCTCAACCTCACGCAGTCCGCCGTATCGATGCAGCTCAAGCGGCTGGAGGAGGCGATGGACCAGCCGCTGATCGACCGAACCGGGCGCAGCCTCGGCCTCACGCCGCAGGGCGAGCAGATGGTTAGCTACGCACGCCGGCTCCTCGCGCTCAATGACGAGGCGCTGGCCCGCGTCACCTCGAAGGACTATGCGGGCGAAATCACCTTCGGCGTGCCGACGGATATCGTCTATCCGCACATCCCGGGCATCCTGAAGCGCTTCGACAAGGCGTTTCCGCGCATGCGGCTGACGCTCCTGTCGTCGAACACCGCGCGGCTGAAGGAGCAGTTGGCGAACGGCGAGGCGGATCTCATCCTGACCACCGAGGACGGGCCGGGATCGGGCGGCGAGACGCTCAGCACCCAGCGTCTGGTCTGGGTCGGCGCGCCTGGGGGCAATGCCGGGCGGCATCGGCCGCTGCGGCTCGCCTTCGAGCGAACCTGCATCTTCCGCACCTGGGCCCAGCGCGCGCTCGACGAGGCCGGGATCCCCTGGGAGATGGCGGTAGACACCCGCTCGACGCGCACCGTCGAGGCGTCGGTCTCCGCCGATCTGACCGTTCACGCGCTGGTGGAGAGCGCCACGGCCCCTTACCTCGCACCGGTCGATCCTGCCTGCGGTCTGCCGGCGCTGCCGAAGACGTGGATCAACATGTACCAGCGCCGCGGGAACGGCCTGCCGCCGCTCGACGCGCTGGCCGCCATCGTGCGGGAGGCTTATGGCGTGCCCGCTGCTGCCGGTAAGGAAAAGACGACCGAGCCCGCCTGAGCCAGCCGGGCGCGGCGTGCGGTGGTGCGGACCCGAAGCATGGCCGCCCTCACCCGCAGCGGAGCACGACCTTCCCTGTCGCTTCGCGGTTGCGCAGCAGGTCGAGCGCCTCGTTCGCCTTCTCGAGCGGCAGCACATGGCTCACATGCGGGCGGATGCGGCCGTTGATGTACCACTCCGTCAGGCGCCGGAAGCTCTCCGCCAGCACGTCGGAACGGAATTTGTAGTAGGCGCCCCAGTAGAAGCCGATGACGTCGAGGTTCTTGACGAGAAGGATGTTGGCCGGGATCTGCGGCACCTCGCCGCTCGCGAAGCCGATGGGCAAGAGCCGACCCTCGGGCTTCGTTGCGCGCAGAGCCGCCTGCCACTGATCGCCGCCGACGGGATCGTAGACGACATCCGCGCCGCCGAGAGCCAGCACCCGCTCGCGCAGATCCTCCGTCTCGGTATCGATGAGGTGGTGCGCGCCCTTCTCCCTGGCCTTCTCCAGCCGGGCGGCTCCGCGCGCTGCGGCGATCACCTCCGCACCGAGCAGCGCGCCGATCTCCACGGCCGTCAGCCCCACGCCGCCAGCAGCCCCGAGAACCAGCAGCCGCTCGCCTACGCGCAGGCGGGCGCGATGGGAGAGCGCGACCTCGCTCGTCCCATAGGCGACCTGCAGGGCGGCCGCGTCCTCATCCGTCATGCCGGAGGGTATGGAGACGCAGGTGCCCTCCGGCACGATGGCATACTCCGCAAAACCGCCCGCCCCCGGCAGCCCCGCCACCCGTGCCCCGGGCTTGAGGCCGCGCACGCCCGGGCCGAGCGCGTCCACGGTGCCGGCGATCTCCATGCCGGGCGCGAAGGGCAGCGTCGGCTTTTCCTGATAGCGGCCCTGCACCATCAGCGTGTCGGCAAAATTGACCCCGACGGTAGCGACGTGAACGCGGACCTCGCCCGGCCCCGGCTCGGGCAGCGGCACGTCGTCGAGTGTCAGCCGACCGCCGATCTCGTGCAGTCGCATCGCCTTCATCGCGCTGACCTCCCCTGAAACATTCTTGCGCCACGATTACATTCCGCCATCGCACCCCGAAAGGTCCCTTGTGGCGAAAACCGGCCCGATCCATCTTCCACCCCTGAATTTTTGGCGATGTCAGGCGGTAATGCATGATGGCGGGCGCTGCTGAGACGAGCACCATCTACGATAGCGAGGAGGTTGCCGAAGGCCCCGGCTTTCGCTGGTGCCACTTGCAGCGGTCCGCCTCCGCGGAGCGCCTGCTGCTCGAGGATCGGGAGATCCCGGACGACCTTGCCTGGGCGCTTCTCGAACGCGATACGCTCCCGCGTGCGATCCGCTCGGGCGACGCGGTTGCGGTCTTCCTGCGCGGGATCAACGAGGCGCGGGGTGCGGAGCCGGAAGACATGATCTCGCTCCGCCTCTGCGTCCTGCCCGATCGCATCATCTCGCTCGAACTCCGCCGCCTGCCAGTGATCGACGGGCTCATCTCCGATTTTCGCGAGGGGAAGGCTCCCGCAACGATCGAGGCCTTCGTCATCCACATCGTCGAGACGCTGCGCGCCGCCGTCGAGCGCGAACTCGATGCCCTGGAGGCCGACGTTCATCTCCTCGAACTGCACTCGGCCGGAAGGTCGGGCGATCTCGGCAAGGACGAGCGCGCGAAGCTCGCCGATATGCGCCAGGACGCGATCATCATCCACCGTTTCGTGGCCCCTCAGTCGAGCGCGCTGGAACAACTGGTCACGCTTGCGCCGTCCTGGCTCGAAGATACCGCGACACTGAGGGAGGAGGCCGAGGGCTTCCGCCGTATCGCGGCCGATCTCGAGAGCGTGCGGGCCCGCGGCGCCATAGTGTCGGAGGAACTGCGCGCAGCCCAAGCCGACCGGCAGAACCGCTCCTTCCTCCTGCTGACGGCGATTTCCGTCGTCTTCCTCCCGCTCACCTTCTTGACCGGGCTTCTGGGCGTGAACCTCGACGGCATCCCCTTTGCCGGCCGGGAATGGAGCTTCCCAGCCTTCGGCCTCCTCCTCGTCGCCGTCGCCGCGCTGAGCGGCTGGATTGCGGCGCGCATGCTGCGCTGAGCGGGAACCGGCCATGACGATTCGACGACGCGCTTGCCGCGGGCGTCCTCTTGCGCCATGTGACGCGCGGTATTCGCATTCGCAAAAGGCTTGGCCCCATGGAGCTTCGCAACATCGCCATCATCGCTCATGTTGATCATGGCAAGACCACGCTCGTCGACGAGCTCATGAAGCAGTCCGGTGCCTTCCGCGAGAACCAGCAGGTAGCCGAGCGCGCGATGGACTCGAACGACCTGGAGCGTGAGCGCGGGATCACGATCCTCGCCAAGTGCACCTCGGTCGAGTGGCAGGGCACGCGGATCAATATCGTCGACACGCCCGGTCACGCCGATTTCGGCGGCGAGGTCGAGCGTATCCTCAGTATGGTCGATGGCGTTGTGCTGCTGGTCGATGCGGCCGAGGGGCCGATGCCGCAGACGAAGTTCGTGACCTCCAAGGCGCTGGCCCTCGGGCTGCGCCCGATCGTCGTGCTCAACAAGGTCGACAAGCCCGATGCAGAGCCCGACCGCGCGCATGACGAGGTGTTCGACCTCTTCGCCAACCTGGACGCCACGGACGAACAGCTTGACTTTCCGATGCTCTACGCCTCCGGCCGCTCGGGCTGGGCAGCGGAGAGCCTTGAGGCCCCGCGCGACAGCCTCGCGCCGCTCTTCGAGCTGATCGTCGCCCATGTTCCGGCGCCGAAACAGGTTGCCGAGCGTGCCGCACCCTTCACCATGCTTGCGACAACGCTCGAGGCCGATCCCTTCCTCGGCCGGCTGCTGACAGGCCGGATCGAGAAGGGAACGGTCAAGCCAGGCATGACCGTCAAGGGCCTCCGCCGCGACGGCACGGAGATCGAGCGCTTTCGCGTCTCCAAGGTGCTCGCCTTCCGCGGTCTCGCACGCCAGCCGGTCGAGGAAGCGGGCGCGGGCGACATCGTGGCGCTGGCAGGCATGGCGAAGACCACAGTGGCCGACACCATCGCGGACCTTGCCATGGCGGAGGCGATCCCGGCCCAGCCCATCGACCCGCCCACGATCAGCGTCACCTTCGGCATCAACGACAGCCCGCTCGCAGGCCGGGAGGGCCAGAAGGTACAGTCCCGCGTCATCCGCGAGCGGCTGATGCGCGAAGCCGAGCAGAACGTCGCCATCCGCGTGACAGACACGCCGGGCGGGGAGGCCTTCGACGTTGCAGGCCGGGGCGAGCTCCAGATGGGCGTGCTCATCGAGAACATGCGCCGCGAGGGCTTCGAGCTCTCGATCTCGCGGCCTCGGGTCATCTTTCGCGAGGAGGAGGGCCGCCGTCTCGAGCCCATCGAGGAAGTGACCATCGATGTCGACGAGGAATATGCCGGCACGGTCGTCGAGAAGCTTGCCGGCCGGCGGGGGGAGCTTGCGGAGATGCGCGCCGCCGGCACGGGCAAAACCCGGATCGTGGCGCATGTGCCGAGCCGCGGCCTCATCGGCTATCATGGCGAGTTCCTGACCGACACGCGCGGCACGGGCGTCCTCAACCGCGTCTTCCACGAATGGTCGGACTGGAAGGGTCCGATCCCCGGCCGCCGCGCCGGCGTGCTCATCTCGATGGAGACGGGCGACAGCGTGGCCTATGCCCTCTTCAACCTCGAGGACCGGGGACGGATGTTCATCGGCTCGGGCGAGAAGGTCTATGAGGGTATGATCATCGGCGAGCACAGCCGCGATAACGACCTCGAGGTGAACCCGCTCAAGGGCAAGCAGCTGACCAACATTCGCGCCGCCGGCAAGGACGATGCCGTCAAGCTGACGCCCGCGACGCGCCTGACCCTCGAGCAGGCCATCTCCTACATCGACGATGACGAGCTGGTGGAGGTCACGCCGGGCTCCATCCGCCTGCGCAAGCGCTTCCTCGATCCGCACGAACGCAAGCGAGCGGCCCGCGCCGCCAGCTGACGGCGGCTCGAGGGCAGAGCCGTTCACGGCGGTGGGTGAGGCGTGCGGCGAAAGCCGGTGGTGTCGCCTCAGACGGAGCCGAGGCCGTGCTCTTCCATCAGCCTGACGAGCTGCTCTCCGGCGAGGCGGCGATGGTCGCGATGAAGCGCCTCGGCAAGCGCCTCGTCCCGCGACCGAATGGCCTCGAGCAATGCGCGGTGATCGTTGTTCGATCCCTTGAGCGAGGGGCGCAGACGAAGCGTCAGCAGACGCGCACGCTGCACCTGGTCCCCGATCTGCTGGGTGAAGGCGATGATCCGAGTGTTGCCCGCGGCCGTGACCAGCCTGCGATGAAAGTCCTCGTCCGCCGCGGCCCACGCCATGCGGTCCTCCTCGCCGTCGAGCGCCGCCTCCATCCGCGAGATGTCGCCCTCGAACCCGGCATCCTCCTCCTCCGTCAGCCCACGCTCCGCCAGCCGCGCCGCGGCCAGAGGCTCGAGCGCCGTGAGGATCTCATAGATTTCCCGCATGTCGCTGAGATTGATCGGAAGCACCCTCATCCCGCGGCGTGGCCGCATCTCCACCAGGCCGTGACTCTCCAGAATGATCGCCGCCTCGCGCACCGGCGTGCGCGACATCCCCAGCATCTCCGCAAGCTCCACTTCCAGATGCGTGGAGCCCGGCGGCAGCTGGTTGGTGACGACCATCTCACGCAGCACGCTGAGCGCTCTCTTCGCCTGCGACTTCTGACGCTGAACCGAGTCCAACCCACTGTCCCTCATGCTAGAACTCTCGCGGCCTTGCGGCCCAACCGCGGCAGCTGACCAACTGCCGTGCAAAGAACGCGAACGTTACTTCTCGTTTTGATTTCGCAGTTCCTAATGCATCGATATTCCCCCTCGGGGCCGATGCCGCAAGCTGCCGCGCGTCACAGGTTGACGAGCGCGGCGCGCGAAATTGACAGGATTCTTCCAAGGCCATGCGGACACGTAAAATTTTCGGTATCGCATCGACGTCCGGTGGAATCTCAATTCTTAACAATTTACTCATAGTTGTAGCGTAACGGGAAACTACCGCATCCCGGTCCCGTCCCGGTACGCCCAGTGACGAATCATCCGGGTGCGGGCTCGTCGTCGCCATTGCCTTTCGTCACGGGCTCTGTCGGCGCTATGCTCCGGCACGCGACCCTTGCCGGAGAGCCCCATGACAGCGCTGCCTCGACAGACCCTTGGCCGTTCCGGCCCGGTCGTCTCCCGCCTCTGCCTCGGCACCATGATGTTCGGCGATCAGACCGGGGAGGTGGAGGCCGGCCGCATTCTCCAGGCCTTCTTCGCTGCTGGCGGCACCTTCATCGACACCGCCGACACTTATACGGGCGGCGCGTCTGAACGGATGCTGGCCAACCTCCTCGCCGATGCGCCGGACGATCTCGTCCTGGCCACCAAGGCAGGCAATCCGGTAACGGGTGTCGAGGGTTCGGGCGGCCTCTCGCCCGCCTGGCTGGAACGGGCGGTCGCGGATAGCTGCGCGCGGCTGAAGCGCGACCGGCTCGACCTCCTCTATCTCCACATCGACGACGAGAAGACGCCGCGCACGGAAGTGATAGCCTGTCTCGGCCGGCTCATAGCGGAGGATCGTATCGCCCATTGGGGCATATCGAACTTCCGCGCGTGGAAGATGGTGGACATGGTGCATCTGGCCGACGCTGCGGGCGTGGACCGGCCCATCGTGGTCCAACCCTACTACCACATGCTCAACCGCGGCGCGGAGCAGGAGATCATTCCCGCCGCCGCGCATCTCGGCATGGGGGTCGTGCCCTATTCGGTCCTCGGCCGCGGCATGCTAACGGGCAAATACGGCGCGGATGCGCCGCCCCCTGGATCCCGCGCGGCCAGGGGCGATGCCCGCCTTCTCGAGAACGAGTTCCGGCCCGAGACGATGGCCGCCGCGAGGCGTCTTGCCGAGCATGCCCGCGCGAAGGGCAACACCGCAGTCGGCTACGCGCTGAACTGGGCGCTCGCCAACCGCAACATCACCAGCGCGCTTATCGGCCCGAAGAGTCTCGAACAGCTCCAAGGATACCTCGCCGCGATCCGCGAGCCCTTCGATGCGGAGGACGAAGCCTTCGCCGAGGAGGTGTGCCCGGCCGGCCGCGCCCCCGCTCCCTTCTACGCCGATCCGAAATACCCCTATCGAGGGCGTGACACCGGCTAGCGCCATGTCCGACCGCATGGGGTCGCCGTCGTCCAGCCATCGCCGGGCGCGACCCCGCGTTTCGTGGCGCCTGGCCTGGAGGCGCGGGTAGGGCGCACCCGTGACGCGTCCCGCGCCGCCGCATCCTGCGCAGGGGCGTCATGGCCGTGTTCGCTGTCGGTTGGAAGGGGCGGCGAAGCGCCGGATCACCGGCGCTCCCTGAAAGTAGTGGTCCCGACGGCTGCCGTCATAGCGCCCACCGCCGAGGCAGCAGCGCTTGAAACGCTTGCCCGACCCGCAGGGACAGAGGTCGTTCCGGCCCAGCTTCTCGGTAAGCTCCACATCGCCCATGCACCGTTCGGTCTTCGGTCTTCACCCGGGTCTCGGACGGGAAGGATCGGCGCCGCTTAGCGATCACCTCGAAAGGACGGCGCGTCTCCGGGTTGGAACCGTTTTGCCATGACAGCCTCCATCGGTCGATCTGGGGAGGTCGTTGGGTAAGGCGGCGCGCGATCGGCCACAAGCGAATGCTCGCCCGGCATCCACTGCCGCGCACCCCTACGCTGTGAGGCAGTCGGGAGGTATCGGGCCGCATAGGGCCGCGCCATCCCCGGCGGACAGGCGACCCGTGGGGAGCCGTCCTGTCCGCCCGGGTCCCTCCGGCGCCGCCCCGTTGGGATGGGGGAAGGCGGGGCTGCACCGGAGAGCTCTGGAGCAGCGCTCGCGCGCCGCCCACTATCCTATCGCTGCGGCGGCCTTATCCGCGCAGCATCGCCCCTGCGGGCGGTCCGTCGCCGTTGGCAGGCACGGCGCGGACATCCGCCGCGGAGCCATCCTGTCTCGGCAGATATTCAGGCAGGCGGAATGCCCCCTTGCCCATCAACTCGAGGCGGCCCTGCCGGCGCAGCGCGCCGAAAGCGCGGCTCACGGTCTCGAGCGTCAGCCCCAGATGATCGGCGATATCGCGGCGGGACATCGGCAGCGCGATCACGCCCATGCCGCGGCGAAGATCCGGCCCCGCAAGCGCGGCATGCTCCGTCAAGAAGGACAGGAGCCGCGCCTCGGCGGGGAGGGACGCGAGGCGCAGCAGATGCATCTCCCTCAGCTTCAGCTCCTCACGCACGAAGTGGCGCTGTGCGAGGACGAGATCTGGCGACCGCTTGGCCGCCGTCTCAAGCAGGGGCAGCGGCAGGGCGCGAACCCGCGTATGGCAGACCGCCTCGGCCGTGAAGTGCCGCTGCGCGGCAAAGGGCAGGCCCAGCAGCCTCCCGGCGCTCGCGAACGTGAATATGTGACGATGTCCGTCCTCCGAGATCAGACAGCATCGGAGCATGCCGGAAGTGATAAAGAAGATGGAGTCCGCCTCTTCCCCGTCGACGAAGAGCACCCGCTCTTCCTCGAGAGAAATGCTCGCGCCGCTGTTTTCGAACAGCGAACGGATAGGCTCGACAAATGTCTCTTGGCACGATGCTGTGCCTTTATCCGGCATGACCACTCTCCCACACCACTCCACGTCAATGAAACGATGGTACACAGAAACCTATCATGATTAATCAGGGTGATCCCTAGCAAAGAAGCAAAAATCGCGCCCCTTTATTGATCGAGACGGGGGAAATCGAGCTGGTAATTTGTATACAAATTGAAATCCACCACGATACCACACTAATTGCACAGAATAGTTAATTTCTGTTTACCTTTTTCGCAGGCCAAACGCGCACTCGGACGGAATCAGATCGGTCTTATTCGCAGAAACGAAACGGCAGGACGCCGCATCGTCTTTGCCTGCGCCGTCACACAGCTTCGTGCGCTTGTCGATGTGGGAGCTGAGACGGCCTCGCATGCGCGCGGGCGCACCACGACCCTTCCGGGCTGCACCCGACATACGTCATATCGTGATTTTAAGATAAAAATGTTGAAGGCGGGCACGATAGAAGAGGCGCCCGCCCTCAAGGAGTGACCGGCAGGGATACCGGCTTAGGGGATATTCTGCGTTCGAGGGGCGTCGGCCCTCACGCAGTTAAGCACTCTCCTCGAGGTAACGCTGCATCGTTTCTTCGAACACGGTTTCAAATGCAGCGTGGGTCTCCTGCGGCGAATGGCAGGCCGATATAGGCTGCCGGTCGCGTGCCATGAACCCGCTCGGCGAACGCGCACCGACTTGGAATGGCACCGTATCGAGCGCGGAGGAGAAGAGGGAGGAGAAGAACCGGGACGGTGCGCCCACGGGCGCAGCTTTCACGGTAAAGGGGGCCTGAAAGAAATGCGGTAGGACACCCTTGTGGTCGGCCGGGCACAGACGCTGATACACAGACATCGACGCAACTCCAAACAACGCAACGATGTCATCTAGACATCAAAGCGTCATCGCAGCTTGACAATTGTCAATTAACCAAGCGTCCCGATGAATGAATTGAAAACTAGTTTCATTTTTGGAGGGCTTGGGCGAGCTCCACCTGCTCCTCTTCGGTCAGCGGCGCATCGGGTGCTGCGCCGCCGCCTTCCCCCGCCGGGCGCAGATGCCCCCCCTGCCGTCGCAGCCAGAGCCAGGCGACGCCGCCCCCGAGCAGCAACAGCACGGGCCCGGCGAGCCACAGGAAGGCATTGGCGGCGGTGAAGCGCGGGGTGAGCAGCACGAATTCGCCGAAGCGGGCGACCAGGAAGTCCTTCACCTCCGCATTGCTATCGCCCGCCATCACCCGCTCCCGCACCACGAGGCGCAAGTCGCGGGCCAGTTCAGCATTGCTGTCGTCGATGGATTCGTTGCGGCAAACGAGGCAGCGCACGTCCTTGGAGATCTCCCGCGCGCGCGCCTCGAGCGCTGGATCCTCCAGCATCTCATCGGGCTGCACCGCCGCCCCCGGCAACGGCAGGGCGAGCGCGAGGCAGACCGCGAGAAAGAGCGCCCTCATGCCGTCGCTCCCGCCGCCGGTGCCGCCCCGACCTTCGCCTGCTTGCTGACCGCGCCCACGCGATAGCGCCGGTCGGTGAGGCTCACGACGCCGCCGATGCTCATGATCACCGCGCCGAGCCAGATCCAGACGGCCAGCGGCTTGGAGTAGGCGCGGACGGTCCAGGCTTCGCCCGTCGTCTGCTTGTCGCCGAGCACGACGTAGATGTCCCTCAGAAGATTGCTGTCGATCGCCGCTTCGGTCGTGGGCGTGCGGGCGACGGGATAGAACCGCTTTTCCGCGCAAAGCGCACCCACCGGCCTCTCGCCGTCGAGCAGCGTGAAGCGGCCGAGGGCGGTGCTGAAGTTGCGCCCCTCCCCGCCCTTCAGCCAGGCATCCTGCCCGATCTCGCAGGTGGGCACTTCGAAGGGCGCGCCGATGGGGAGCTGGTCGACGCCATCGAAGCGCAGACCGTAACCCCCGATCTCGATCTGCTCGCCGGGCTCCATGAGGAGGATGCGCTCCTCCTCCCAGGCGGTGATGGCGGCAATCCCGGCAACGGTGACGGCGACGCCGGCATGCGCAAGCCACTTGCCCCACTCGGCGCGCGGAAGATGCCAGAGCCGGCGAGCCGCGGTGGCGAAGTCCGCCTTCGGCAGGCCCGCCCGCTCTCCGAGTTCGACGATCACGCCCAGTACCATCCAGGCCGCGAGGGCGAGGCCAACGGGGGCGAGCAGCGCGGCGCCGGTTTGAAGCCCCCAGGCGATACCGCCGACAGCCAGGGCCGCGCCCGCGGCCCACCAGAGCTTCGCGAGCACGCGCCCCATATCCGCGCGCTTCCAGCTCATGAGCGCGCCGAGCGGCAGGATCAGGAAGAGCATCACCATGAAAGGCGTGAAGGCGAGATCGAAGAAGGGAGGGCCGACGGAGATCTTCGCGCCGTCGATATACTCGCGGAAGAGCGGGGCGAGCGTGCCGACGAAAACCACGCCCGTCGCCACCGCGAGGAGGAGGTTGTTCGCAACCAGCGCGCCCTCGCGGCTCACCGGTCGGAAGACGCCCTCGGACCGCATGGACGGCGCCCGCCAGGCGAAGAGCGCGAGCGAGCCGAGGATCGCGATGGCGAGGATGCCTAGAATGAAGACACCCCGCGTCGGGTCGGTCGCGAAGGCATGCACGCTTGTGATCACGCCCGAGCGAACGATGAAGGTGCCGACGAGGCTGAGGGAGAAGGCGAAGATCGCGAGCAGGATCGTCCAGACCTTGAGAGAGGCCCGCTTCTCCACCACCACCGCCGAGTGCAAAAGAGCGGCCGCCACCAGCCAGGGCATGAAGGACGCGTTCTCGACCGGGTCCCAGAACCACCACCCGCCCCAGCCAAGCTCATAATATGCCCAGTAGGACCCGAGCGCGATGCCGAGCGTGAGCGCGATCCACGCTGCCAGCGTCCAGGGCCGCACCCAGCGCGCCCAGGCCGGGTCCACCCGCCCCTCGATCAGTGCTGCCACCGCAAAGGAGAAGGCCATCGATAGGCCCACATAGCCGATGTAGAGAAAGGGCGGGTGGAAGGCGAGGCCGGGGTCCTGCAGCAGCGGATTGAGGTCGCCGCCATCCCCGGGCACCGGAAAGAGCCGCTCGAAGGGGTTCGAGGTGAAGAGGAGGAAGGCGAGGAATGCCGTCCCGATCATGGCCTGCACCGCCAGCGCCCGCGCCTTCAACGGCAGCGGAAGCCGCCGGCCGAAGCCCGCGACCATCGCACCGAAGAGCACGAGGATCAGCACCCAGAGAAGGAGCGAACCCTCATGGTTCCCCCAGACGCCGGTGATCTTGTAGAGGAGCGGCTTGGCGGAGTGCGAGTGCTCCGCCACCAGCTTCACCGAAAAGTCCGAGGTGACGAAGGCATGCGTAAGCGCCGCGAAGGAGAGCCCCACCAGCGCGAACTGCACCAGCGCTGCCGGGGAGGCGACGCGCATCCAGTCCTGCCATCCCTTCTCCGCGCCGAAGAGCGGCACGCTCATCTGAAAGAGCGAGACGACGAGGGCGAGGATGAGGGCGAAGTGCCCGAGCTCAACGATCATGATGCCGGTCTCTCTGCTGCCGTGCGGGAGACTATGCCGCCGCGCCCTTTCGCGGAAGAGGCGCATTGCCGCCACCACAATCCTGAGAACGCGTTTCGTGCTATGCTCGGCGCAAAGCGGAGGGCGCGCGGATGACGGCGAGGTGGCGGAGACGGCTCGGGGTGACGGCGACGCTGATGGCGCTCGGCGTCTGGTTCGGGGTGGCCTGGGAGGAGCCTTCGCTCTACCCGGCCGCACCCGATGAGGCCCGCTGGGTCGCGGTGGTCGACCATGGCTGGCACGCGGGCCTTGTCGTCGCCGCCGCGGATCTCAGAGCCGCAGCGGTCGCGCTCGGGCGGGAGGACCCCGCAGGCGCGGCCGCCCTCCGGCAGCTGGCCGCACGGCACCCGATGGCGCCCTTCCTCGAGATCGGATGGGGCGAGGCCGAGGTCTATCAGGGGGTGCGACAGATCGAGGATCTGGAGCTTCACGTAGCGGCGCGCGCCCTGCTCTGGCCGACGCCATCCGTGCTGCATGTCGTGCCGCTCGCATCGGCACCCGCAGAGAGCCTGCGCAGAGCGGAGCGTCGGGAACTCGCGCTCTCCGATAGCGGTTTCGCTGCCCTCGCCGCCGGCATCGCCGAAACGCTGGAGACCGACGCGGCGGGGCGCCCGCGCGAGATCGGCCCTGGCCTCTACGGCGATGCGCTCTTCTACGAGGCGCGGCCGAGCTACAGCGCGCTCCAGACCTGCAATCACTGGGTGGCAGGCCTGCTCCGCCGCGCGGGCGTGCCTGCCTCCTGGCTAAGCTCGGCGTGGAGCGGCGGGCTGATGGCGGAGCTTGGCTGGCGGACGAACGATCTCGCCCTGTGAGGCCGCCGCCCCCCGCCTCGGTATCAGAATAGCGCGGCGACGATGGCGATCAGCACGACGGTGTAGAGGGCTACCGAAAGGGCGACGAGCCCCGTCGAGAAATGCTTACCCACGGCCGCGCGCGCGGAGAGGGACAGCTGGCCGAGAAGCTCCGGCCAAGTGTAGGAGACGAAATCTCCCTGCGTCATCATGGAGATGACGCGACCATCTTCATCCACCACGGGAAGCCTGCGGAACCGCTCGTTCGACATGATCCGGAGCCAGTCGATCAGGTTGTCCTCGGCACTTGCCGTCCGAACCTCGGTCGTCATCACGTGCTGGAGCTGAGTCTCTTCAGGATCGCGCCCCTCGTCGATCACCCGCGTCAGCGCGTCCCTCTCGGTGAAGATGCCGAGCATACGGCCGGCCGGATCGGTCACGACCACGGAGCCATAGCGCCGCTTGCACATCTCGCGCACCGCCTCGCGCAACGGCGTCTCGGGCGGCATCGTGAGCACGCGCGGTTTGCTGCTGAACTCGGGCCGGTCCTTGATCCTCATGCGCCGCGCACCCTTCCTCTGCTTGCACCGAAGAGCCTAACGCAGAAGAGGGGCTCATAAAGTCATGAGATGCAACAGAAAGCGCGGACCTAGAGGAACACCTGCCCGTCCATTACAACGGCCGCGGCGCCGCCAACGCGAACGCCTTCGATAGCGTCGCGCTGGCCGAGCACCTCGACCGTGGCACTGCCGGGTCGGCCCATACCGTGGCCCTGCTCTGCCGTGAAGCGCGGGCTCTCGATCAGGCCCTCGGACCACAGATAGGCCGCGAGCGAGCCGGTGGCCGAGCCCGTGAACGGGTCCTCCGCCGGCTCCGGCGGCAGCAAGAGGAGCCGGGCGCCGGTGTCGCCCACCGCCGTGAAGCCCTCACGGACGAAGAGGAAGGGCTCCCAGAAATCCAGCCTCTCCTGCGCGCTTCGCATCGCCTCGAAGTCGAGCCGGGCACGCGCCAGCGTCGCGTGGTCCTTGAGCTCCGTCACGCAGAACATGTTGCCCGTCGCCGCGCTCCTCGGCCGGCCCACGATGTCCTCAGCCGCGAGGTTGACCAGGGGCGCGATAACCTCCGGCGCGTGATAGTCGCCGAAGCGGGGGGCGGGCTGGGTCATGGTGAAGACAGGCGCGGATCCGCTGCGATCGATCGTGACCGGCATGACGCCCGCCCCGACTTCGAGCGTAATCTCGTCGCGCCCCTCCAGCAATCCGGCAAGCTCCAGCGCCATGCAGGTCGCGACCGTCGGGTGACCGGCCATCAAGATCTCGCGAGAGGCAAGGTAGTATCGCGCCCCGAAATCCGCGACATCGCTGCCGACCAGAAAGGCGCATTCGCTGAGCCGCGTCTCCTGCGTGAAGGCGAGCCGGGTCTCGACGGACACATCGGCCGCGTCGAAGACGACGGCGCAGGGGTTTCCACCGAAGGCCTTATCGGTAAACGCGTCGGCCCAGACAACGCGCCGACCCTTCACGAGCCGCCCGCCTTGGGCTCGCCGAACTCGTCCTTCCAGTGGCCCTGCTCCTTCAGCGCGTCGGCCACTTCCTTGGGCATGTAGTTCTCGTCATGCTTGGCCAGCACTTCTTCCGCCTGGAACGTGCCGTTGCGCCAGAAGCCCTCCGCGACAATGCCCTGCCCCTCGCGAAAAAGATCCGGCAGAACGCCGACAAATGCCACCGTCACGGCAGCGCCGCCATCCGTGACGCTGAAGCGTACTGCCTCGCCCTGCCCGCGCTCGACCGAACCCTCCTCAACGAGCCCGCCAATGCGCAAAAGCCGTTCCGGACCAGGCTGTTCGGCGACGATCTCGGAAGGCGACTTGAAGAAGGCGATCGTGTCCTGAAACGCGAAGCCGACAAGCGCGGCGGCACCCGCCAGCGCCACCGCACCAAAGATCATCATCTGGATGCGCCGCTGCTTCCTTGTCGCCATCGTAGCTGCCTCCCCGCTTTACTCCTTAGATCGGGCATCCGCGCCCGCCGCACAAGGCGTGAGCGGGCGCTTCAGGGGAAGAACGGCGCCTGCATCAGCCCCTCGGTCTCGTCGAAGCCCAGCATAAGGTTGGCGCATTGCAGCCCCATGCCCGAGGCGCCCTTCACCAGGTTGTCGAGCGCGCTGATGACGATCGTCCGCCCGGGCCGGCCGGCCGGCGCGACACCGACATGCACGAAGTTGGAGCCCCGCACATGACGCGTCCCGGGCGTCTCGCCGAAGGGCAGGAGCACCATGAAGGTCTCGCCTGCATAGGCATCGGCAAGCGTGGCATGCACCGCCTCCGGCTCACCATGGAGGTAGATGGTCGAGAGGATACCGCGGTTCAGAGGCAGGAGGTGCGCGACGAGCGTGGGGCTGACCCTCCGGCCGGCGGCAGCTCCCATCTCCTGCTCGTACTCTGCGATGTGCCGGTGCTTGGCGACGTTGTAGGCGTGCAATCCCTCCGACACCTCGGCGAAGAGCAACGTCTCCTTGGCTGCGCGACCCGCACCCGATACGCCGGTCTTGAGGTCGATGATGATCTCGTCCGGATCGATGACGCCGGCCTTGAGCAGCGGAATGACGGGCAGATTGGCGCTCGCTGCATTACAGCCGGTCGCCGCGACAAGCCGGGCCGACCGGATGGCGTCCCGGTGGATCTCGGGCAGGCCGTAGACCGCCTCCGCCTGCAGGTCCATCGCCGAATGCGGCCGTCCGTACCAGCGCTCATAAGCCGCGGGATCCTTAAGCCGAAAGTCCGCCGAGAGATCGACGATCTTGAGATCGCGCGGCAGGGCGGTCACCACCTCCTGCGTCGTCGCATGAGGAAGCGCGCAGAAGGCAATGTCGATATTGCTGAAATCCACATCCTCAATGCGCGTGAGCGTCGGCAGGGCGAGATGGCGCAGATGCGGGAAGACCTGGGCCATGGTCATCCCCGCCTTGGCGTTCGCCGTCAGCGCTGCCACCTCGATATAGGGATGCCCGGCGATGAGGCGGACGAGTTCGGCCCCGGTATAGCCGCTCCCACCAAGTATCGCCGCCCGCGCCTTCTGCATCGTCCCGTCTCCGTCGTACGCCTGAACGCCCACCGCCCGGCCGCGCGCCTGATACAAGGCGGCGTGGGCCGAGGCAATCTACACGCGACGCTGAGGATCTCGCGCGCAAGCGCCTTGGTGGAAGGACACAGCGGACAGGGAGGGGTCGGGGAAGGCTAGCCGAGGAAGAGGCCGGGGGCCTGATCACGCTCCTTTGCGGGGCCGAGCGCATAGGTGATGGCCCGCAGATACTCCATGAGCGCGCGACTGTCCTTTGCCCTCGCCTCGATGTCGGCCTGAGGCACCGGGTCCCCGACCACAATGCGAATGGGCGTGTTCACCCGGCTCTCGAACTCGTTGATGAGGAGCGCCATACGCAGCGTGGTGTTCAGATGGCTCGCGATCTGGAAGATCCGGCTGTTCGATCCCTCGAAGTAAATCGGCACCACCGCCGCGCCGGACTTGGCGATCATCTTTGCCGTGAATGTCTTCCAGACCGGATCCGCGGGGCGACCGAAAGGCTTTGCCGCCGTCGAGACCGTGCCGCCGGGAAAGATGCCGATCGCGCCGCCATCGGCGAGGTAGGAGAGGGCGGCCTTGCGCGTCTCGACATTGATCCGCCGCGCGTCCTTCGTCTCCGCGAAATCGATGGGCAGGATCGACTTTTCCAGATCCTTGGCGCGTCGAAACACCGTGTTGGCCACGATCTTGAAGTCACCCCGCGCCTCCGAGAGGATCCGGCCCATCGCCAGACCGTCAAGGATGCCATAGGGATGGTTCGCGACCACGATTAGGGGACAGTCCCGGGGGATGCCGTCAAGGCCGCGGCCCTGCATGTCGATGGTAATGCGGTAGCGCGCGCGCATCACCTCCCAGAAGTCGCGCCCCGCCTCGACCTCGCGCTCGTAGCCGTCGGCCATGCGCAGGAGGCGCGGACGACCGGTCAGGTTTTCGATCGACCGGATGACCGCGCGCGCCGCGCGGCTGCGGGCGGAGAACGAATAGCTGATGTCCCGCGGTGTGGCGCCTGCAGCGCCGGTGTGATCCTGCGCGCGCGATCTCTCCCGCGTGTCAAATCCAGCGCTCTGCTGCATTGCCGCTCCCGCCGTGGTCCTTCCCGTTGCCGGCTGGCGCAGGACCGCCGACTTTCCGGGATAAATATGCGACGCTACGCCAACCCGCAATTACGAACGTCTCGCGGGTCGGTGATATGGCGGCGAGGCGCGGGCATTGACTTCCGCCCGGTCCCCGGCATCTGAAAGCCGAGGACGGACGGGCGACGGATCGGGAGGATGCGATGGACGGTGATGCGGCACTAGCGCTGGGGGTCTTCGTCGTCGCGGTGGTCCTGGCCGCCATGTCGGGCGGTCTCTTCAAGCCCGGAGAGTGGTATGAGCGGCTCAACCATCCCTCCTGGCGGCCGCCCAACTGGATCTTTCCGGTCGCGTGGACCCCGCTCTTCGCCCTCATCGCATGGTCAGGTTTCGCGGTCTGGCAGGTGGCGGGATGGAGCGGCGCCGCGGGCGCCTTCGTGATCTACTTCCTGCACCTGGTCGTGAATTTCGGCTGGTCCTTCTTCTTCTTCGGACTGAAGCGGCCGGACTGGGCGCTGGGCGAGGTTGCCGTACTCTGGCTCTCCATCGTGGCGACCATGGTGGCCTTCTCGGCCCATTCCAGCTTTGCGGTCTGGCTGCTGGTGCCCTATCTCGCGTGGGTCAGCTTCGCGGCCTTCCTGAACTGGAAGATCATGGTTCTGAACCCCAAGGCACACGAGATCGAGGTCTGAGCCCGACCGGCGCTCCGCGCCTCACCGGCGCGGAACAAGCGCGATGAACTTGCCGTCCTTGAGGTCGCGCGTACGGCGCTTGCCCTCCGTCAGCGCACCCGCGATCAACCCCGCGCCGCCGGTCGGCGAGATGTCCCCGCCGATGAGGCCCGTAAGGCCCGGCACGAACTCGAGCTCCGAGCTGAAGGTTCCGGTTATGCGAAGCTGATCGCCGATCGCCTCCACATGATCGACACGCAGCCATGTGGAGCTCTCGCGCTGTGCGGTATAGGGGCTCGAGAGGTCGGTCGGCGTGTAGCGGATCTCGACATTGCTGGGCGTGAGCTCGCCGTCGATGCGCATCACCTCGAACTCGACCCGTAGGCTGTCCTTCACGTTGGCGTAGCGATCCGGCTCGGCGTTGCCGAAGAGGACAACATTGTTGGATTCGCCCATTCCCGTGAAACCGCTCCTGCTCTCGTCGCCGCGCGCCGTCAGATACCAGGTGCGCAAGCGGTAATCGAGTTCCGCCTCAAGGGTGCCGATGACGCGAACGGGCGGCTTCGCCTCCTCCCCGTTCGCCCGCGCCGGGTCGGCGGGCAGCGTGACAGCGCCCAGTGCAGCAAAGCTGAGAAGAGCGAAAAGGTGGCGTATGGAAAATCGCATCGAATTTCTTCCTCCACGCTCGCTAAGGAGCGCGTCATCTTCAACGCTGCGGCGCAGCAATAACACGGTCGCAGCCGAGGGGCAGGTACACCAAGACACCAAAAGGAAAAGGCGCGGAAGCTCTCGCCCCCACGCCCCAACCATACCGCCTGCCCCGCATAGGGCAAGCGCGCCTCTGCGTCAGCGCTTCGAGAACTGGAAGCTACGGCGGGCCTTACGCTTGCCGTACTTCTTGCGCTCGACGACGCGGCTGTCGCGAGTCAGGAAGCCGGCGGCCTTCAGCGCACCGCGCAGTTCCGGATCGTAAAGGCTGAGCGCCTTGGAGATACCGTGCTTGACCGCGCCGGCCTGCCCGGAGAGCCCACCACCCTTCACCGTGCACTTTACGTCGAACTGGCCTGCGACATTGGCAACGCGGAAGGGCTGGTTGATCACCATCTGCAGAACCGGGCGCGCGAAGTAGATGTCGACCTCGCGGCCGTTCACCTCGATGCGGCCCGACCCGGGCTTCACCCAGACGCGGGCAACCGCGTCCTTGCGCTTGCCGGTGGCATAGGAGCGGCCGAGTTCGTCACGCACCGGCTCACGGGGCACCGCCATGGTCTCGGTCATGCCCTCGGCGCCATCGGGCGCGCCCGCACCCGGCTGGCCTGCGACGGCATCCTTCAGCTGGTCGAGCGACCGGATTTCCTCGCTCATGCGCTCGTCCCCCTCGCGCTCTGGGTGTTCTTCGGGTTCATCGCGGCCACGTCCACGATCTCGGGCGCCTGCGCCTCATGCGGATGCTCGGTGCCGGTGTAGACACGCAGATGCGTCAGCTGGCGGCGCGTGAGCGGGCCACCCGGCATCATGCGCTTCACCGCCTGCGTCACCACGCGCTCGGGGAACTTGCCCTCGAGGAGCTGGTCCGCCGTACGGCTCTTGATGCCGCCCGGGTAGCCGGTGTGCCAGTAGTAGGTCTTGTCGCGGCGTTTGTTGCCCGTCAGCTTCACCTTCTCGGCGTTGATGACGATCACGTTGTCGCCCATGTCCATATGCGGCGTGAAGGTGGCCTTGTGCTTGCCACGAAGCCGCATGGCGATGATCGAGGCTAGTCGGCCGAGCACGACACCGTCGGCATCGATCACCACCCACTTCTTCTCGATATCCGCCGGCTTGGCAGAGTAGGTTTTCATGTCCGGTCCTCTCGGTCTCGGGATGCGGTCTTCTGACGATGCGGCGTGCGCTTGTCAAGGCGGTAAACGCCAGAATTCCACCATTATCCCAGCCGGTTGGAGATGGGGTGTCCTGACACCCCACTTTTATCGCTTTGGCGGGATGGCGTAGGTACAGGTGGCGTGGGCGACGGCGCCGTCGATGCCCGTTTGGGTCAATGTCACGTCGCCGACGGCGAGGCTGCGGCCGAGCTTGAGGATGCGGGCCTCGCCGATCATCTCGCGCGCCTCTGGCTTGCGCATGAAGTTGATGCTGAGCGAGGTGGTGACCGTTAGCGCCTCGCGCCCGATCATGGCGAGGACGGCGACGTAGAAGGCACAGTCGGCCAGCATGAACATCGACGGACCCGAGACGGTGCCGCCCGGGCGGAGATGCTGCTCGGCCGTCAGGAGGCGCATCGTAGCGGTCATCGGCGCGACGCGCTCGATCGCCATCTGTCCACGCACCTGCGGGAAAACCTCGTCGAGAAAGGCGGCAAGCTTGGCCGCGTCCAGCATCACCCCGCGGCTTTCGTCCATCTCCACCTCCCGCATCTTCGACGGCGCTTTTACACGAGGTGGCGGTACGCGCTAGATGGGAGCGGCAGATCGGCGGCAGGGAGACGGAGCCATGGATGGCGGCAACGAACCGGGCGCGGCGGAGACGCCGCTTGAAGTAGCGCACAAGGACGGGGTGGTGACGCTCACGCTCAACCGGCCGAAGGCGCTGAACGCACTTTCAGGCGCGCTCATGGCCGAGCTTCAGGCCGCGCTCGACCGGATCGCCGTGGATCGCCAAACGCGCGTCGTGGTGCTGAAGGGCGCAGGGCGCGCCTTTTGCGCTGGCCACGACCTCTCGGAAATGGAGGGGCTGCGGGCCGCGCCCGACGGCGGACGGCAGGCCTATCAGGCGCTCTTCGCACAGTGCTCGCGCCTGATGACCTCGATCCCCCGCCTGCCCCAACCCGTCATAGCGGAGGTGCACGGGATCGCGACGGCGGCGGGGTGCCAGCTCGTCGCCTCCTGCGATCTCGCGGTGGCGGCGGAGGACACGCGCTTCGGGGTTAACGGCGTCAATATCGGACTCTTCTGTTCCACACCCATGGTCGCGCTATCGCGGAACATCGGGCGCAAGAAGGCGTTCGAGATGCTGAGCATGGGCGGCTTCCTCTCAGCACCCGAGGCGGTGCAAGCGGGGCTCATCAACCGCGCCGTGCCAGGCGACGCGCTGGTAGATGCGGTCGCCGAGATGGCGGGGACGCTGGCGAAGAAGCTGCCGGTGGCGATCCGGCATGGCAAGCGCGCCTTCTACGAGCAGGCGGAGATGCCGCTCGACCAGGCCTATGCGCACACCGCCCGCGTGATCGCGGAGAACATGCTGGAACCCGAGACGGCGGAGGGCGTCCAGGCGTTTCTCGAAAAGCGCCCCCCGTCCTGGGAACGTTGAGGCCGCCGGATCCTGCCGCTCAACGCGCAGCGCGCGCGATGCGGGTCTCCGGCGGGTAGGCCAGGGTCACGAAGGCGGAAGCGAGGACCAGCGTCAGCAGAATCGCACCCGCTTGGTGCCAGATCGCAATCTCGAGCGGGGCGGCATTCATGACAGTCACGACGCCGAGCACCGTCTGCGCCACCATGCCGAGGGCAAGCAACGCGCCATGCCGCCGCGCCGCCGCTTCGGGCCGGCGCCAGAGCCGCCAGCCCGCCCAGAGCCCGACGAGAAGCACGAGATAGCCGAGCATGCGGTGAACGAACTGCACCGTGCCTGCATTCTCGAAGAAGTTGCGCCACAGCGGCTCCAGCGCCAGAGGCTCAGGCGGCAGGAAGGCGCCCTGCATCAGTGGCCAGTCCACATAGGACCGGCCGGCATCGATCCCGGCGACGAGCGCGCCAACGAGGATCTGGAGCCCGAGCAGCAAGGCGAGGCCGCGCATCAGCCCAAGACCGCCGCGGCGACGGCGGCGCGCCTGCATCGCCTCCGCCTCTGGCAGCCTGATGCGCCGGGCGAGCCAGACGAGGAGCGCGAGGATCGCGAAGGCCAGACCGAGATGGAGCGCCAGGCGGTAGCTCGCGACATCCAGTCGGCCGACCAGCCCTGAGCTCACCATCCACCAGCCCACAGCACCCTGAACACCGCCGAGAAGCCCGGGTACGAAGAGCCGCAGCGTCCAGCCCCGCGGGATCTTCCGCGTCAAAAGGAACCCGAAGAAGCCGACGGCCCAGACAAGTCCGATCAGGCGCCCGAGCTGGCGATGCCCCCATTCCCACCAGAATATCGGCTTGAAGTCGTCGAGCGTCATCCAGCTGTTCTGCTGCTGGTACTCCGTGGTGGTCTTGTAGGCGTCGAACGCCGCCTCCCAATCGGCGGGCGAAAGCGGCGGGATGGCACCCATTACCGGATCCCAAACCGTGATCGAGAGCCCGCTGTCGGTAAGGCGCGTGAGACCACCGACGAGGATCATGACGGAGACGAGGGCCACCAGCGACCAGAGCCAGACCGCGATGGCAGCGCGCGCCCCCTGTCCCGGCCCCGACATCTTCGGCTGCTTCGATCGCGCGCGGGCTGCTGCAGCCTCCGCCTCGGTGCGGGTGGTATCGACTTCCTCAAAGACAGCGCCGCGCGCCATGGCTCTCACTCCCCGTGTGCATTCCGCAGCACCGCTGGCGAGGTAAAGGCCGAAGGGTGCGGGTGCAAGGCGCCTTTCGGTCGCCCTTCCGCGCAACTGCCCTCAGCCGTCGCGGCGGCGTTTCGGCCCCTCGGCCAGCGCGCGGATAACGCCACGGAGCGTGCGCACGTCCTGCGCGGTGAGCGGCTGGCGATGGAAGAGATTGCGAAGCGAGAGCTCCATGGCCGGGCGCTTGTGCTCGGGAAAGAAGAAATGTGCGGCGTCGAGCTCGGTGACGAGATGCTCCAGCATACGCTCGACATCCCCACCCTCGGCGATCTCGGATCGGGCGAGCGAGAGGCCGCCCGGCCCCAGATCTGACGGGCCCTCCCCGAGCCCGACGGCCCGGCGCCATTCATAGGCCAGCAGCAGCACGCATTGCGCGAGATTGAGGGACGGGAAATCCGGGTTCACCGGCACGCTCACGATGGCGGAGGCGCGCATGATGTCCTCGTTCTCCAGCCCCGTGCGCTCCCGGCCGAAGAGGAAGGCGACCCGATTGCCCGCGCGCGCGTGTCGGACCGCCTCCGCCATTGCCTTTACCGGGGTCAGAAGGCGCTTCGTCAGCTCCCGCGGGCGGGCCGTGGTAGCGTAGACGGCGTGGCAGTCCGCGATCGCATCGGCGGTCGTCTCGAAGAGCCGCGCTTCTTCGAGCAGCCTGCCGGCGCCGGAGGCTGTCGCAACGGCATTCGGGTTGGGCCAGCCGTCGCGCGGAGAGACGAGGCGGAGGCGGTCGAGCCCGAAATTCCAGAGAGCGCGCGCCGCGGAGCCGATGTTCTCGCCCATCTGGGGCTCGACCAGCACGGCGACGGGAGGCACCGGGGTCTCTGCGGGCGCACCGTCAGGTTGTGTTCGTATGTCGGCCGAGCGTTCCAAGTGCTCCCTCCCCCGCGGCGGGCCACTCCGCTAGCCGGAAGCGTGCCACCGCGCAATGCCGGCGCGGGACAGGATTTGGAAGCGGTACCGGAAGGGGCGCAGATCGCCGACTAGCGGCCTGGGCGGCGATGGATCGCGATAATCCCAGCGAGACCGGCAGCGAAGAAGAGGAGCGAGGCCGGCACCGGCAACTCCGGCGCGCCTGCGGCGGCGATGTTGCCAAGCGTCGGCCGCGCAGCCTCTGCCTCGGCGACGGCCGGGCCAGTAATGCCGAGTTCCGCCAGCAGAGCGTCGGGCGTCTCGGCAGGCAGTACGGTCGCCGTCGCCGGATCGATCACACGCGGCGGCGCCATCTCAAGCGAGATCGCGCCGGCTGTGCCAGCAGAGCCCCATAAGGCAATCGCAGCGAATAATCCCGAGATGCGCATCGCATCCTCCCCAACCATTCCTTAACCGAAATGTGCTGCGACGCAAAACGAAATAATCGCGACAGTTCAAAGGTTTTGCGAATTTCACCACCTCTGCGTGCCGCAGCTGCGGAATGATCTACCGGCGGATGAGCCAGAGCGCGCTTTCGAGCGCTCCATCGGGCAGCGGGAGGGGCGCAATGGCCGGCCAGCGGTCCGCGCCCATCCGGGTCAGCGCGTAGCGGCTGGACCAAAGGATGTCGGCGCCGCCCCCGGCAAGCCAGCCGGATAGGCCAAGCTGCTCGGTATAGCCTCGCCACTTCCAGCTCCCGGGATAGGGATCGGGTAGGAAGATATCGTGGAGATGGATCAGCACGCCGGGGCGGAGCGCGGGCAGGATCCGGTTGAGGATCAGGTCGACATCGCTTCCGGGCCAGAGGAGGTGCGAGCTGTCGAAGAACGCCACATCGCCGGCTTCGAGTGCGTCGAACATCGGCAGGTCGCCAGGCGACAGGAGCCGACGCTGCCAGTCGATGGCCAACCCTTCCACTGCGGCGCGGGGCATCGGATCGATACAGGTAATCCGCGTATCGGCACCGGCATCGGCCGCGGCACGGCCCAGGAACCGGGTGGAGTGCCCGGACCCGACCTCGATCACCCGGGCGGGCGGCGCGCTGCGGAGAACTGCGTAGGCCGCCGCACCGTCGAGCCTGGGATACCAGCTCTGATCCCAGCGCGGCTTGGGCGGCGGGCCGTCGAAGGTGGCGAAGACGGGCGCTGCCAGCTTGATCGCGGCGATCACATCGGCGGGCGCAAACATCGCGCCACTTGGCGGCGCTGCGAAGGCCTTTGCGAAGATCCGCTCGAGCGCAGGATAGCCCGCGGGCGGCGTGACATCGGCAGCATAGCGGTAGGGGCTGAAGAAACCTTGCGGCCGACCGGCAAGGGTCGAAAGGCCCATGCGTACCCGCCGCAACCGCTTTTTCCAGCCTGCCGTCATCGCTCTCCCCCCCACGTGGGTGCCCTGCCCTGCCCGCGCTACGCTTGCGGGGCAAGACCCATATAGTTATCAAGATAATCATTAAGACTTGAACTGCCCGCACCGTAGAGGATCTTCCGCCATGACCGACCCTGCTCAGCTCGCCATCGTCGCGCGCATCGCCCCAAAGCCCGAACATCGGGACGCAGCGCGCGATGCGCTTCTCGCAATACTGGCGCCCACGCGAGCGGAGCCGGGTTGCGAACAGTTCGATCTTCACGAGGGGGAGGACGCGTCGCTCTACCTCGTGGAACGCTGGCGGAGCGCGGCGGCGCTCACGGCGCATTACGAGCAGCCCTATGTGACGCGTGTCTTTGCAGCCTATGAGGATTGGCTGGCCGAGCCTGTGACCGTCACCCGCCTGCATCCGCTCGGCTGATGTTCTTCCTCAAGGAACTGCCGACCGCGGCGATGCTGGAGGGCTATGCCGCACGCTATCCGGACATGGAGGCTGAGACCGTGTCGGCGGCGCTCACACGGCTTCGCTGGGCCAGCCTCACCATCCGGGCGCTGGAGGCGTATTTCGCGGAGCACGGGCTTAGCCAGACGCAGTTCCTGATCCTGATGGCGATCGACCGGGAACCTGAACGCGAGAGCCTGCTGCCGAGCGAAATCGCGGATCGCCTCGACATCTCGCGGCCTATCGTCACCAATGCCATCACTCGGCTTGAGCGCACCGGCCTTGTCGCCTGGGAGCCTCAGGGGGCCGACAGGCGACGCAAGCCGCTGCGCTTGAGCGCGGCCGGGCGGGAGCGGCTCGATGCCCTTCTGCCGGGCTATTTCCGCCTGATCCACGAGCGGATGGCTGCATCGCGGGGGCAATGAGCGACCAAGCCCCCGCGCCTGCAGGCCACGCGCTCAGCGGATGGCGATGGGATTGATGATCATCTGCACCGCCCCCTTGAGCCGCGCCTGGCCGAGCACGAACATGAACTCGCCCACACCGTCGGCCACCAACTCCCGCGTCTCCATGTTCTCGAGGATGTAGATGCCGTTATGCGCCAGCAGCATCTGGTGGACCTCGAAGACACCGACGCCCTCCTCGAAGGGCACGGCCTCGAGCCCCCAGGTATCGGCTCCGATCGCGACGACCCCCTTCTCGATGAGGTATTCGGCGCCGGTCTTGCCGAGGCCAGGTTCGGCCTTCACATATCGATCGGGATCGCTGTCCAGCACGTCGAGCCAACCGGAGTGGAAGAGCACGACGTCGCCCTCGCGGATCTCAACGCCCTGCGCCGCCTCTGCCGCCTGGATGTCCTCCCGCGTGTACGGCGTGCCTTCGTCGAGCGGCGATTTGCCAAGCTGCTTTGCCATGTCGAGCAGCACGCCGCGGGCTACGAGGGGCGGGATCTTCTCGATGCCCAGCTTCGTCATCCCGTCCGCCTTGGCGATCTCGGCGCCCTCGAAGCCATTGTAGTAGACATGGTCGATGCCGAGATGGCCGAGCGCGTCGATCTGCGGACCGATGCCGAGCCAGCCCATGAAGATATCGTCGTTGTAGGTCATCTGCGTCGGGCCGAAGCCCTCCGTACCCATCTGGTTGGGCTGCAGGATCGTGACGGAGAGGGAGCGGGGTGCGAAGGCGGGGGTGGAGCTGTCGACGACGATGCCGAGCGGATAGGTCTTCCCGGTCGTCACGAGCGAGGCGGCGGCCTTCACACTCTCGGGCGTGATGCGATTGGCCGCCCCGATCTCGTCGTCCGGCCCCCAGGGGCTCTCGGTCCAGTCTTGCGCCATGGCAGGAGCGGCGGAGAGAAAAAGCGCGGCGGCGGCCGCGGTGGTGGTGCGAAGCATGTCGGTCCTCCCGGTTTGGTTATCGATTTGTTGCCGATGCCGTACCGCATCGGGACGTCCAGTCGGCCACAGCGGGGAGGCACGATCAAGCGCGCCGCAGCTCGCTACGGCTGGACAACGCCGAACCTTCAACCCGGACGGGGCCAATGCGGCAGCCCGCTGTTCTCAAACGGCCGGCGGATCTGAGGACTGAGCGCGATCAGCACGATCCCGACGGAGAAGAGACACCAGACGGCAGGAAACTCCTGCGGATCGTCGGTGAGGATCATCGCTAGAACCGGGCCGACAAGCGCGTGGAAGAGCACGAAGCGCCAGGCGCCGTACAGAAGCGGCAGGCCGAAGGCTGCGAGCATGTAGCTCGGGAAACCCGCAGAGGTGCCGAGGGCATCCTCCAGCGGGTGAAGGAGCCCGTTATAGGGAATGCTCCAGGCGATGTGCCATTCGCCCGAGACGAGGCAGAGCTCCGCGCCGCAGAGCGGATCGCCCGGCCGGCAGCGTCCGAGCGCGTCGATCGGCGGGAGCTGCGCGAGCATCACCAGCATCGAGATGGCGCAGCCAAGCCAGACGCCGCGCCGCATCGCCGTCGAGACCGCACCGCCGACCAGCGCCATCGCAAAGGCGTTGATGAAGAAGGGTTGAGCCGCGATGTGGAGATAGGAAAGAAACGTGACCGCCCGGTTCGCTGGGGTCCCGCAAGCGTCGACCACTCCGTAGCCGACGGCTTGCAGCCCCTCCATCGCCGTGAAGTAGCCGAGTGTCAGCCATATCGCGCGAGGCTCATCGCGAACGATCGCGAGCGCCGTCGCCGCGCCGCCAATACCGACCATCGCAACCGATGCGGTCTCGCTCCAGCACATCGCCGATGTTCCTTCCGTCGCCGCGAAGGGACATCCGACACGCAATTCCGCAACGGCATCTTGTGCCAGCGCAACACCGGGATCCGCGGGTGCCGGCGTGGGACGGAGCTACTTGTAGAAAAGACCCGCGTCCGGGTGCCAGTCGTCTATGAAGCCAAGTGCGGCGATGGCCGTCTTCTCCGCCGCCTCGTCCCGCCGCTTGGTGGTGTGGAGATGGAGATGCGTGAGGCTCGACGGATAGCGGAGCCCCGCGACCGTGAGGCCGGTCATGATCGCGTTGAGGCTGAGACAGGCCGGCAGCCGCTCAAAGCCGTCGAGCCGCGCGAGCTTGGGGCAGTTGTAGAACCAAAGATGCGCGAGGGCGGTATTCTCAGGACCCATGTCGACCGCCTCCAGATGTGCCTGATCCGAGACCATCACCCGCCGAAGCGCCGGAAAGCGCTCCAGAGGGCCAAGGTCGGCCAACCCGCGGGTCTGCGTGACCGCGATGTTCTCGAGGCCCGGATGCCCTACCATGGGCAGCGCATCGGCCCCGCCGAGCACGAGCTTGAGCGTACGAAGGCCCGCCATCCCCTCGATGAAGTCGAGCGGCACGCCCTTGACGGGCGCGATGCTGAGGATGTCGAGCTCATCGAGCTGCCCCAAGGCCTCGATGTTCTTCTTGTAGGGCGCCATCAGGCGCAACTCACGGAGCGCTTCGGCACGCGCAAGCGGCGCAAGGTCGAGCGCCTTCGTCCCCACCTCCTCGAGACAGAAATAGGTTAGCCGCTCCATCGGCAGCTTGGCCAGGAGATCGCGATCCTTCAGGTCCGCGATGCCGATGCCCAAATGCGTCAGGTGCCCGAGATCCGCGATCGCATCGAGGTTCTTGGTCTCCCAGAGACAGTTGGCCACGAGCGAGCGCGCCGCCGGAAACAGTCGGACCACCTCAGCGTCGAAGGCGGCGCGGTGATGCCCATAGAACCGGACGGTGCAGGCGGACCCGTAGGTGGCGCAAAGGCCGTTGATGCGGGCGATGTAGTCCTCGAAATCGACGGGGTCCCCTGCACGAAGACCGCGCTCATCATCTGGGACACCGAGATGGTATGGCGGGGTGAACGGACCGGAAAACTGCACCGTCTCTTCGTTGCCCGCCGCGAGCGAACGCTCGATCTCGTCGAGATCGAACAGCATGTAGACGCCGTCGAACCACATGCTCACCCCCCTCTCCCACGCGCGCCAAAAATCGCCACGCCACGCCTTATGGACACCCATCACGCAGCGTGGAAGCTCACGTTGCAGTGCGGAAGGGCCGCCGCTATGGTCCGCGCCGACAAATGGACGGGCCCGCTGGCCCGCAAGGCTGGGAGACATGCATGTCGAAGATCAAGGTGGAGAACCCCGTCGTCGAGCTCGACGGGGATGAGATGACCCGGATCATCTGGGACTTCATCAAGCAGAAGCTGATCCTGCCCTATCTCGACATCGACCTGAAGTATTACGATCTCGGCATCGAAAGCCGCGACGCGACCGACGACCAGATCACGATCGACGCGGCCAACGCGATCAAGGAATACGGGGTCGGCGTCAAATGCGCGACGATCACGCCGGACGAGGCGCGGGTCGAGGAATTCGGCCTCAAGAAGATGTGGCGCAGCCCGAACGGCACCATCCGCAACATCCTGGGCGGCGTGATCTTCCGCCAGCCCATCATCTGCAAGAACGTGCCGCGCCTTGTGCCGGGCTGGACCAAGCCCATCGTCGTCGGCCGTCATGCCTTCGGCGACCAGTACCGAGCGACGGACTTCAAGTTCCCCGGCGCCGGCAAGCTCACGATCAAGTTCACCGGGGCTGACGGCACGGTGATCGAGGAGGAGGAGGTCTTCGATGCACCCTCCTCCGGCGTGACGATGGCGATGTACAACCTCGACAGCTCGATCATCGACTTCGCGCG
>JBCCDG010000010.1:0-55075 GCA_039030915.1 Pseudomonadota bacterium
CAAGCACTGCTATGAGACGCGCTTCCGCCCCTATGTGCGCGACGCGCTGCGGGGCGTGGTGGAGGACGCCAAGGCCGCCTTCCCGCGCATCGTCGCCAACCTGCCCGAGCGCCACACCTATCTCGATCTCGCCACCCCTTCCGAGACCCTGCCTGCAGGCTATGAGGAGCGGGCCGGGCGCATCATCCTCGCCGGCGGCGAGGTCCTGGTCGATCCGGTGCGCAAGGAGGTGCTCTACCCCGTTCTCGAGACAATTCAGGCGAAGTATGCGGCCCAGGCGGCGGAGGGCCTGCCCGTCCGCGTAATCGTGCAGACCACCGGCGATCTCGTCACCCCTCGGATCATCGACGATCTCCTCTCCCGCGGCGCCTGGATGATCAGCTGTGCAGGCATGGACGACTTCCATGTGGGCATGGAGGGCGAGAAGCGGGTGCCGCTGCAGGAAAAGCTGCGCGCCATGTTCGAGGCGGCGGGCATGCGCGACAGCGCCCTGCCCGTGGCCGAGCGGAACTGGGAGGGCCCGGCCTCCGGCGCGGCGGAGCAACCTGTCTACAGCTTCTTCGGTGCGACGGACGATGCCTGGATCGGCAAGATCTGGCCCCGTGGCCGCGCCTGGGAGAATTCGCTCAGCCGCGCCGGGATCACCGACAATTTCTGCAACGCCTGGTCCGGCGGGCTGAACTTCCTCAACTGGGGATACTCCGGCTCGGAAGTGTCGATCGATCCCAACGGGGACGTCTATCCCTGTTGCCTCAAGACCAAGGCTCCCCTTGGCAACGTCACGGAGGAGCGGCTCGAGGACATCATCCGCTCGCTCGCCGGGCATCCCGCGCTCGAGGCGATCAGCATGGGCCATCCCGAGCGTATGGGGCTGAGCATGGGCTGGGACGTCGCGACCTTCCTCGAGAAATCCCGCACCACCCGGCCGGACGGCGCGCCCTATCGCAACCTCTGCATCGGCTGCGACCGCTTTCATGAGGAAGTGCTGGCGCCGGTGCTGGCCGAGATCCGCGCCCGCCGCCTCGGCCAACGCGCTGCTGCTGAGTGAGCCGCCGGCGCGGACGCCCGCGCACCCTTTCCCCTGGTGGCCAGCTCCACCGCATGCCGAGTCGAACCTCATGAACCGACTTCTTGCCTGCCTCTCCGCTCTCGTCCTCTTCGCCCCGCTGCTCGGTGCCGCCCCCGCGACCGCCGAGCCCGCGACCGCCGAGCCCGACCCTGCGGACTGGCCGGCCGTGCTCGCGGAGGCTGAGGGGCAGACCGTCTACTGGCACGCCTGGGGCGGGGACCAGCGCATCAACGCCTATATCGAATGGGCGGGCGACGAGGTCTCGGCGCGCTTCGGCATCGAAGTCGTGCACGTGAAGCTCGCGGACACCGCAGAGGCCGTATCCCGCGTGCTCGCGGAGAAGGCGGCGGGCACGACCGCAGGGGGCGCTGTCGATCTCATCTGGATCAATGGTGAGAATTTCGCCGCCATGAAGGAGAACGACCTCCTCTTCGGCCCCTGGGCAGAAGCGCTGCCGCACTGGCGATACGTCGATGTCGAAGGCAAGCCGACCGTCGTGAACGACTTCACGGTGCCGACCGATGGGCTCGAAGCGCCGTGGGGCATGGCGCAGATCGTCTTCTACCATGACACCGCCGTCACGCCCGAGCCACCGCGCTCGATGGCCGCCCTCCTCGACTGGGCACGCGAGAACCCCGGTCGTTTCGCCTACCCCGAACCGCCCAACTTCCTCGGCACCACCTTCCTCAAGCAGGCGCTCTACGGGCTGATCGAGGACCCGTCCGTGCTGACCGCGCCAGTGGAGGAAGCGGCCTATGCCGTTACCGTCGCCCCGCTCTGGGCCTATCTCGATGCGCTGACGCCCAACCTCTGGCGTGAAGGCCGGGCCTATCCGCAAAACGGTGCGCGGCTGCGGCAACTTCTCGCCGATGGCGAGATCGAGGTCGCCTTCTCCTTCAATCCCGGCGAGGCATCCGCGGCCATCGCGAATTACGAGCTGCCCGAGACCGTGCGTAGCTACATCCTCGAGGGCGGCACGATCGGCAACACCAGCTTCGTCGCCATCCCCTTCAATGCGAGCGCGACGGCCGGGGCGCTGGTTCTGGCCGACTTCCTGCTCTCGCCCGAAGCCCAGGCACGCAAGCAGGATCCGGCCCATTGGGGCAACGGCACCGTGCTCGACATCGCGGCCCTCGCCGAGGCGGACCGCGCCCGCTTCGATGCCATCGATCTCGGCCCCGCAAGCCTCCGGCCCGAAGAGCTGGTGCCCGTCCTGCCCGAGCCGCATCCGAGCTGGATGGTCCGCATCGAGCGCGACTGGACCGAGCGCTACGGTGTCGGGCAATAGCACCGCCCCAGGGCGGGAAGCGCCCAGCCTGCGGCCCGGGAAAGCGACCGCGCGCCTATGGTGCGGAAGGCCAGCCCCCGACGGGGATCGGCGTGGCTGAGCGAGCGGGCGGAGCGCTCCTCGCGAGACGGGCGGAGACGGGCCTGCGTCTGGCCCCGCTCCTTACGCTGATAGTCATGCTCGGGCCGGTGGCCGCGGGCCTTGCCGGCACCGTCGCGCCCGCCTTCGGCTGGCTCCCGGCGCTCGGCGCTATCGACCCAGGGTTCGAACCCTTTCGCGGGCTCGTCGCGGAGCCCGGCCTCGCCGTCTCGGTCCGCCTCTCCCTGACCACCGGGCTGGCAGCGACGGCGATCAGCCTCGCGATCACGCTCCTCGCGGTCGCAGCGCTCCAGGGCACGCGCGCCTTCGCACTTCTCGAGCGGACGCTCTCCCCGCTGCTCGCCGTGCCGCATGCGGCGGCAGCCTTCGGCCTCGCCTTCCTGATCGCGCCCTCGGGCTGGATCGCGCGCGCCTTTTCGCCCTGGGCCACGGGGTGGGAGCGTCCGCCGGACATCCTGACGGCACATGATCCGCTAGGGCTCGCGCTCATCGCCGGGCTCGTCGTCAAGGAAGTGCCGTTCCTCCTCCTCATGACGCTCGCGGCGCTGGCGCAGACGGATGCGCGGCGGAGCCGGCTTGCGGGGCTCTGCCTCGGCTACGGCCCGCTCGCCGCCTGGGCGTATGGCGTGCTGCCGCGGCTCTACGGCCAGATCCGGCTGCCCGTCTACGCGGTCCTCGCCTATTCGATGTCGACGGTCGAGGTTGCGATGATCCTCGGCCCCACCACGCCCGCACCGCTCTCGGTCCGCCTCGTCGACTGGATGAACGATCCGGATCTGACACTGCGCCTCCGCGCCGCCGCGGGCGCAGTCCTGCAACTGCTGCTGGTGGCGGGCGCCCTCCTGCTTTGGCGCGGGCTTGAGGTTGCGGGCGCCTGGATCGGGCGTCGCGTGGCGAGGTCCGGTCTGCGCTTCGCCGCCGATGGCTGGCTGCGCGCGACTGCCGGCGGCCTCTCGCTCCTCTCCGCTCTCGCCGTCTTCCTGGGCATCGCGGGGCTCGCTGTCTGGTCCCTCGCGGGGCTCTGGCGCTTTCCCGAAGCCTGGCCAGACGCGCTGACGCTTCGCAACTGGATGCGCCACGGCCCGCGGCTGGCCGAGCCCGCACTCACCACCGCGCTTATTGGCGCCGCGGCCGCCCTCATCGCCAGCCTCCTCGCCGTCGCCTGCCTCGAGACGGAGCATCGCTACGGCCACCGCCCGACGAGCCGCAGCCTCTGGCTCCTCTACACGCCCCTCCTGGTGCCGCAGACGGGCTTTCTCTTCGGCCTCCAGATCACTGCGAGCGCGGCAGGGCTCGAGCGCGGGATCGCGGCGGTCGTCGCCGCCCACCTTGTCTTCGTGCTGCCCTATGTCTTCCTCTCGCTCTCGGGGCCGTGGCGTGCCTGGGACAGGCGGCAGGGGCTCGCGGCCGCCTGCCTCGGCGCCTCGCCCTGGCGCGTGCTCTTCGCCGTGCGCCTGCCGATGCTGCTGGCGCCGCTTCTGACGGCTTTCGCCGTCGGCTTTGCGGTCTCCGTCGGGCAGTACCTGCCGACGCTGCTGATAGGCGCGGGCAGGGTGGCGACGCTGACGACGGAGGCAGTGGCGCTTTCGGCAGGCGGCGACCGGCGGCTGATCGGGCTCTACGGCCTCGCCCAGGCGCTGGCACCACTGCCCGCCTTCGCGCTCGCGCTCGCCGTCCCCGCGCTCCTCTTTCGCCACCGCCGCGGCATGACGGTGGTCCGATGAACGCGCGTGGCGACGGGGCCGAGGGGCTCGTGCTCGACGCGCTCAGGGTCTCCCTCGGCGGTCAGGCAATCGTCGACATCGCGGCGGGCATCGATCCGGGCGACATACTCACGGTCATGGGCCCCTCCGGCTCCGGCAAGTCGACGCTGCTCGCCGCCATAACCGGCACCCTCACCCCCGCTTTCGCAACCAAGGGGCGCATCCTGCTCGACGGGGCGGACATCACGGCGCTGCCGACGCATCGGCGCGGGATCGGCCTCATGATGCAGGACGACGTGCTCTTCCCCCACTTCTCCGTCGGCGCGAATCTCGCCTTCGGGCTCTCGGCCATGGTGAAGGGCCGTGCGGCGCGGCGCGCCCGGGTCGAGGAGGCGCTGGCCTCGGCCGGGCTCGAAGGGATGGCGGACCGCGATCCGGCAACACTCTCGGGCGGTCAGCGGAGCCGTGTGGCGCTGATGCGCGCGCTTCTCGCCGCCCCACGCGCGATCCTCCTAGACGAGCCGTTCTCCAAGCTCGACAGCGGTCTGCGCGCCCAGATCCGCGCCTTTACCTTCGGACGGATCCGCGCCGCCCATCTGCCGGCCATCCTGGTCACGCATGACGCTGAGGACGCGGCCGCCGCCGGGGGCGCGATCATGGCGCCGCGCCCGGGCACCGAAGGCGGGCACGACTGACGGCTCGAGGCGGCGACTGGCCGGGAGTGTGGGATTCGAACCCACGGAACCCTTGCAGGCTCGGTGGTTTTCAAGACCACTGCATTCGACCGCTCTGCCAACTCCCGCGCGCCGCAGCCGCCCTCGTCTAAACCCTCGCACCACGCCCCTGTCAACGCCAGCCGCTTCCCTGCGTCCGCGCCATCGCCTAGGCTCGCGCGGGAGGCGAACAACGCCCTTCATCCAAGGCGACGCCGACAGCGATGACTGTCAGAACGAGACCGGCAGAGGGACCACCATTGAACGCCATGATCCGCGCCCGCGGCTACGCACCGCTCCGCTTCGCCGCGCGCGGACCGGCCGGCGCGCTGCTGCTCGCCGCCACCCTCTTCGCGCAGGGCTGCATGCCGACCGGGGCGCCCGTGGGCGGTGGCGACGCACCGGCGGCAGGCTCCGTCGCGACGGCCCCCGATGCGGCCACGCTCGCGCCGGCGCCGCTGCCCGGCACGGCGGCACTGCCCGATGGTTTCGTCGGCCCCATCCTTGTCGAGCCGGCAGTCTACGGACGCGCCTATGAGGGGCCGGTCTTCTCGGGGCTCGAGCCGCGGCCCGACATCTTCGAGGCCCGCCAACCGGTGCGCTGGAAGGGCGGCGATACGCTGGCGGGGATCTGGATCGCCCATCCCGCCGCCCGCCGCGCCATACGCGCCCGCTTCATCAACCCGCGCACTGACCGTGCGGCGGACGGCGCGCTGATCCCGCGCGCAGGCGCCGAGGCGCCGCTCCTGTCGAAAGAAGCCGCCGAGGCTCTGGAGATACGGCCCTACCGCACGACCGAGATCGTGATCGTCGCCGTCGATCTGCCGACCGTGATCGCGGTCGGCGAGCCGGGAGCGGCGGACGAGACACCGGCTGAGGGCGACGACGCGGTCGCCGTCGCCGAGGCGGCGCCTGCACCGGACGGATCGCAGGCCACCGCGGAGCCCGCCTTTTTGAGCGAAGCGGAGGCGGCCATCGACAGCCTGCAGGGCCCGGTCGCCGAGCCCGCGCCACCCCCCGCGGAGACGCCGGAGAGCCAGCAGGCATTCGCCTGGATCGAGGAGGATGAGGCCGAGGCCCTGCCTGACCGGGCCGAGCCCGAGCAGGCCCCGACCGCCGCGCAGACGGAAGAGGACATCAATCTCGTGCGCAAGACGGGCTCGTTCGCGCTGTCCGAGGCGGATGCAGATCCCGCGCCCGAGCCGGCAGCCCTGCCCACCGCCGCGTCGGACCCCGTCGAAACCGCCGACGCGCCGACCGCGGAGACGCCTGTACCGGAGCCCGAGATCGAGCTTGAGCTCGCGCGGGTGGCGGCGGAGGAGGGTGATAACGACGACCTGGCCGAGCGCGAGCCTAGAGGCGCGGCCACCGCCGACGCGCCAGCAACAGAACCGGAAGCGGAGCCGGAGCCCCAGCCCGACGCCTTCGCTTGGGCGGAGGATGCATCGACGTCGGGCACTGCAAGGACAGAGCCAGGTACCTTCGCATGGGAGGAGGCGCCGGCCGAGGCGAGCGCGGTCGAACCGGAGGCACCTGCCCGGCTTCCACCGCCGGAGCCGCCGGAACCTCAGGCGACCGGGACCGACAAGGAAGAGGAAAGCGAGACCGTCGCGGTTGCCGCCGCACCCGCGGCGGAGCCGCTCGCCAGGCCGTTTCTGCAGGCGGGTGTCTTCTCGGTCGAACAGAATGCGCGCAGGGTCATCGCGACGCTGCGGAATGAAGGGCATGACGGTCGCATCTCCACCGTCACGCTCGCGAGCGGACCTGCCTATCGCGTCGTCGCCGGTCCTTTCGAAACCCGAGCCGCGCGTCGGGACGGCTCCCGCGTCCTGCGCCGCCTCGGCATCCGCGATGCGGTACCGACCGCACGGTAGCACCGCCCGCAGAACGCCCAGACTTGCCCGAACTCGCCGAGCCCTCGACACGCGAGACCCCGTAGCGGATCGACCCCGGCAATGACGGCAGGCGACCTGTCGGGCCAGCACCCGGCCTAGAAGCAGACCAGGTCCGCCTCCGCCTGGGCGCGGCGCAACTCGTCCACGATCGCGTTGTGGCGGGCGGAGCCGCGCATCGCCGCGACCCGTTCGCCGCCGACCTGCAGCGTGCGCAGCATGGTCTCCGCCTCGACATAGTGCTCGTAGGTCAGGATGGTCGCGATGTGGTCGATCGAGCAGCTGCACTGCTCGAGCACCTTACGTGACTGGCCGTTGGCCGCCATGCAGCCCAGCACGTAGTCTGCCCGCGCGACGGTCGGGAAATCGTTGAGCGCATCCTCGGCCGCGGCGCTCCCGGACGTGACGACCCCGGTCGCGACGCCAAGCGCGATGGCGAGAGCAGCGGCGGCCTTAAGGCTTCGGATCAAGGCGGATCTCCTCGAAATAGATCGGCTCGCCCGTTGCGCTCCCGGCGCCGGTGGTCGCCCCCGTCTGCGGATCGATCCGCGGTCCGACATCGGCGGTCATCGCCACGAGCATGCCGGGCGCAGCCTCCGCCACCACGAAGCGCAGCTCGATCGACGCGAAGGGACCCATGCGCTCGGCGTTCTCGTCTCCCTCGAAGGGGCGCACGCTGAGCGAGCGCGCAGGCAGGCGCGCGTTGCCGGCCGCAAGGATCATGGGTTGCGAGCTCAGCCGGTCGCCCAGCGCCTCGCGGATGCGGTTTCTGAGGTAGAAGGGGCTGCCCCCCGTCGCCTGGCTCACCGCACGCACGGTATTCTCGAGAAAGACCATGAGCAGCGGATTGCCCGGCACGCCGCGGAAGGGATCGAGATGGCGGGGCGTGCCTTCGGCGTCGAGCACGATGCGGGTCGCGGGGTCCGCTTCCGTGCCCGTCGCCACCGTGATGCGCCGGTCGAAATCGGCGCCCAGGCGCTGGGGATGGGCCGTGCGCCGCGTATGCGCATAGCCGATCACCGCGCCGGGCTTGGCGTTGCCCAGATGGGGCGTGGCGAAGAGCAGATCGACCGGCTCTGGCGGCGCGGCCTCGGCGCTGCCCCCAGGGCGCGCCCCCGGCGCGGCGGCGAGCATCGCGCCGACGGTCAGGGCCAGGAGGGCGGGGCGCCAGATCGCGCCCAGGCGGAGCTGTGACATCATTGCTTTCGTCCCTTCGAGAAGCAGCGCTAGCTTCCCGAGGATCGCACAGAAGGGCAAGACCCCGAAGGAGGGAGGAATGACGCATATGGAGCTCATCGTCGTGGCCTGCCTGATGGCCGCGCCGGAGACCTGCAAGGAGCACCGCCTCCGGCTCACGCTCGAAGGCGGGGACGCAGGGCAATGCATGTACTCTTCGCCCCCGCGCGTCGCGCGCTGGCAAGTGATGCATCGCAACTGGAAGGTCGAGCGCTGGTACTGCGCGATGGTCTCGGAGGACGAGATCATCTGACCCCACCCGTATGCGCTCGCCCCGGCACGCTACGACCTTTGTTGGCTTGGCATTCGGGGCGCCCGTGTTACGGTGCCTCCAGCTCGCCATCCGTGCGGGCGGCACAATAACGCGATCACGGGGAGGACACGATGCGGACACGTGCAGCCGTCGCATTCGAGGCGGGCAAGCCGCTCGAGGTGACCGAGGTCAATCTCGAAGGTCCGAAGGCGGGCGAGGTGATGGTGGAGATCAAGGCCACCGGCATCTGCCACACGGACGAGTTCACCCGCTCGGGCGCCGATCCCGAGGGTGCCTTCCCCGCGATCCTGGGCCATGAGGGCGCCGGCGTCGTCGTCGAGGTCGGCGAGGGCGTCAAGAGCGTGAAGCCCGGCGATCACGTGATCCCGCTCTACACCCCCGAATGCCGGGAGTGCGAGTATTGCCTCCACCCCAAGACTAATCTCTGCCAGGCGATCCGCTCGACCCAGGGCAAGGGCGTGATGCCTGACGGCAACTCGCGGTTCAGCACGCTCGATGGCGAGCCGATCCTGCATTACATGGGTTGCTCGACGTTTTCGAACTACACGGTGCTGCCCGAGATCTCGGTGGCGAAGGTGCGCGAGGACGCGCCTTTCGACAAGATCTGCTACATCGGCTGCGGCGTGACCACGGGCATTGGCGCGGTGCTCTATACGGCGAAGGCCGAGCAGGGCTGCCGTGGCGTCGTCTTCGGCCTCGGCGGGATCGGCCTCAACGTGATCCAGGGCTTGCGCCTCGCGGGCGCGGACCAGATTGTGGGCGTCGATCTCAATAACTCGAAGAAGGAGATGGCCGAGCGCTTCGGCATGACCGACTTCGTGAACCCCTCGGAGGTGGAGGGGGACCTGGTACCCTATCTCGTGGATCTGACCAAGGGCGGGGCGGACTATTCCTTCGACGCGACCGGCAATGTGGGCGTGATGCGCGCGGCGCTGGAATGCGCGCACAAGGGCTGGGGCACCTCCGTGATCATCGGCGTCGCGCCGGCGGGGGCGGAGATCTCGACACGGCCCTTCCAGCTGGTGACGGGGCGCACCTGGAAAGGCACGGCCTTCGGCGGCGCGCGGGGCCGGACGGATGTGCCGAAGATCGTCGACTGGTACATGGACGGCAAGATCGAGATCGACCCGATGATCACCCACACCATGCCGCTCGACAAGATCAACGACGGCTTCGACCTGATGCACGAAGGCAAGTCCATCCGCGCCGTCGTGCAGTACTGACGCAGGGCCGCGGCGATGCCGCGGCTCGCGCCCACCTCCCCGTCGGTGTCGGGCGCGCGGCGCAAGACGGCGGGGATTATGCCGGCAGGGATCGGCGGTCTTTCGCGCGAGCTGTCGATGACGTTGTGTTCAAACCTGCTCACATGGTCAGGGCGAACCACACGCACTTTCGCGCGTGTCTTGGCGATGTCGTTTGGGCTAGGGCTGGCCAGTGCCGCCGCAGATTGCGAGAAGTGTCCACTCTTGGGCGTATGGCATCTCTACTGGCCCGACGGCGGGAAACGAGACGTTACGCCTGAAGAGTTCTGCAAAACCCATGCAGCCGCTGCTCCTTACCTCGATCTCTACCTTGTAGATGAACGCCTCGCCATGTCGATGGTCAATGAACATGGCGTCGGTCGCCGTGTAATCTTCGACGAGGAAGTCAAATACATTGGCAGAGGCGCCTTCGACATGTACTTTCAAACGACGGACGACGGCTGGCCGTCTCACGAGATCACCATCGAGATCGCTGATCTGCCCGAAGGACCGGTCGTCCTTTTGAGAGCTGCTGGAGACGTCGCGGTCAACGGCGCCTATTTGCGGTGCGATGTGCCATGACTGACCGCACTGCGCCGCGACCCTCCTCCGGACCCGACCGTGTCGCCAAAGCGGCAGAGACTCTGGGGTTGGCGGTGGAGGTTCGGCGCATGCCGGCTTCGACGCGGACGGCGGAGGAGGCGGCGGCGGCCTGTGGCTGCGGGGTTGCGCAGATCGTGAAATCGCTGGTGTTCGAGGTCGAAGGGACGGCGGAGTTGCGCCTGCTGCTCGTGGCCGGAAACAACCGGGTCGATATCGAGAAGGTCGCGGGCGAGACCGGGGAGCGGCTGGGGCGCGCCGATCCGAAGCTTGTCAGGGCAGAGACCGGCTTCGCCATAGGCGGCGTGCCACCCATCGGCCACGCCTCGGCCGTGCCCGTGCTGATGGACCGGAGCCTTCTCGACCATCGGACCGTCTGGGCCGCTGCCGGAGCGCCCGATGCCGTCTTCGCGGTCGGCCCCGCCGCCCTTGCGGAGGCGGTCAAGGCGCGGATCATCGATGTGACCGACTAGAAAAGAGCCCCGAGGGAGAGAGCCCATGGAAACCGTGTCCGAGAACCGCGCCTTCGCCGGCGTGCAGGGCGTCTACAAGCACCGCTCCACCGCGTGTCAGTGCGACATGACCTTCGCGGTCTACCTGCCTCCCGCGGCGGAAGACGGCCCGGTGCCCTGCCTCTGGTATCTCTCCGGCCTCACCTGCACGCATGAGAACGCCATGACCAAGGCGGGCGCTCAGGGCTGGGCGGCGGAGCACGGGATCGCGGTGATCTTCCCGGACACTTCCCCGCGCGGCACGGACGTGGCCGATGACGAGGCCTATGATCTCGGCCAGGGCGCGGGCTTCTACGTCGACGCGACGGAGGAGCCCTGGACGCCGCACTTCGCCATGCGCCGCTACATCACCGAGGAACTCTTCCAGCTCGTCTCCTCCGAGTTTCCGGTCGATGAGGGCCGCATGGGCATCACGGGCCACTCCATGGGCGGGCACGGCGCGATCACGCTCGCGCTCTCCCGGCCAGACCTCTACCGCTCCCTCTCCGCCTTCGCACCCATCGCGAACCCCAGCGCCTCGGACTGGGGCCGCAAACAGCTCGGCGCCTATCTCGGCGGGGATGAGAGCCTCTGGCGGCAGTACGACAGCAGCGTCCAGTTGGCGGAGACGGGCTGGGAGGGCGACATCCTGGTGGACCAGGGCAGCGAGGATCAGTTCCTCGACCTCCTGAAGCCCGAGGCGCTCGCCGCCGCCATCGCACGCACCCGCACCCCCGGCATCTTCCGCATGCAACCCGGCTACGATCACAGCTACTACTTCGTCGCGAGCTTCATGGAGGAGCACATCGGCTGGCACGCTGAGCGGCTGTGAGGGCGGGACGATGTTCGAGGTACTGCTCACCCTCTGCCTCGCGGCTCAACCCGACCAGTGCCGTACCGAACGGCTCGCAGGCGGTCCGAACCGTGCCGAGTGTCTACTGAGGGCGAAGGGTGAGCGACTTTCCGCGGAAGCACGGTCCGGCGGCAAGGAAGTCGCGGTCGACTGGCCCTGCGTCGAGGCGGGCACCACACCCGCTTTCACGATGACCGAGATCGCGCGCAACATCTTCGTGCACAAGGGCGCGCAGGCCGAGGCCGCGCCCGAGAACGGCGGCGACATCGCCAATCTTGCCGCCGTTATCGGCAACCGATCCGTGGCCGTCATCGATACCGGGGGCACGGCGCAGGTTGCCGAAGCATTCCTCGCCGCCATCCGCGAGCTGACGGACCTTCCGGTAAGTCACGCCATCATCACGCATATGCACCCCGATCATGCGCTCGGCGCATCCGTCTTCGCCGCGGCAGGAGCCGAGATCCTGGGCCATCGCCGGCTTGGCGACGCGCTCGCTCGGCGCTCCGGCAGCTACACGGAGGCTGGAAAGCGCATTCTCGGCGCCGCCTTCGAGGGCACCGAGATCGTGCTGCCCGACCGCGCGGTCGCCGAGAAATGGGTGGTCGATCTCGGCGAGCGCTTCCTGGTCGTGACCGCGCATCCAACCGCGCACACGGACAACGACCTGACCGTCTTCGATCCCGCGACCCGCACTCTTTTCGCCGGCGATCTGCTCTTTCTCCACCATCTACCCGTGATCGACGGCTCGATCCTCGGCTGGATCGCGCTGACCCCGGAACTTGCCGAAATCCCGGCCGTGCGTGCGGTGCCGGGGCACGGGCCGGTCAGCGTCACCTGGCCCGCGGCGATGAATCGCCAGACCGACTATCTCGAGGCACTGGCCGCCGCGACGCGCGAAGCCGTCGACCAGGGCCTCTCGATCGCCGAAGCGGGCGAGACACTTGGTCACATCGGGACGGATGGCTGGCTTTTGGTGCCCGCCTTCGGGACGCGAAACGCGTTGGCTGCCTTCAAGGAAATCGAGTGGGAGTGAGCGTCCGCAGGCCGGAAGCCGGTTCCATCTAAGACCTTCGTCGGAAGAGTCACGCTCACAGGACGGTTGATGAAGGGGACCTTTTGTTTAGGATATTTCGCGGAAGCGGCGCTCTTGCGAAAGATCGCTGCGCCTGGCGGTGCCAGCCGTCGAACGACTGCCGACCTGGGCACCCGCCCGGACAGGCACTTGATGACGGGAAGTCTCATACCCGTCACGGGAGGATGATGAGAATGAAAAAGACCATGATCGGTCTCCTTGCGGCGACGGCGCTCAGCGCGCCGGCGCTCGCGAACGACAGCGTCATGCAGTTGACCTCGAACCCCAACGGTTGGGCTCTGCAGACGGGTGACTATGCCAACACGCGCTACTCCAAGCTCTCCGAGATCAACCGCGACAACGTGGGCGACCTGCAGGTTGCCTGGACCTTCTCGACGGGCGTGCTGCGCGGCCACGAGGGCGGCCCGCTGGTGATCGGCGACATCATGTATGTCCACTCGCCGTTCCCCAACAAGGTCTATGCTCTCGACCTCGCCAACGACGGCAAGATCCTCTGGAAGTACGAGCCGAAGCAGGATCCGAGCGTGATCCCGGTGATGTGCTGCGACACGGTCAACCGTGGCCCGGCCTATGCCAACGGGATGCTCTTCCTGCACCAGGCCGACACCACGGTCGTCGCGCTCGACGCCAAGTCCGGCCAGGTGAAGTGGTCGGTCGTGAACGGCGACCCGACCAAGGGCGAGACCAACACCGCCACCGTGCTGCCGGTGAAGGACAAGGTCATCGTCGGCATCTCCGGCGGTGAGTTCGGCGTCCGCGGCCACGTGACTGCCTATGACATGGCGTCGGGCGAGCTCGTATGGCGCGCCTTCTCGACCGGCCCGGACGACGAAATGCTGGTCGACCCGGAGAAGACCACCCATCTCGGCAAGCCGATCGGCAAGGACAGCTCGCTCGAAAGCTGGGAAGGCGAGCAGTGGAAGATCGGCGGCGGCACCACCTGGGGCTGGTACAGCTATGACCCCGAGGCCGACCTGATCTACTACGGCACCGGCAACCCCTCGACCTGGAACCCGGCCCAGCGCCCGGGCGACAACAAGTGGTCGATGACCATCATGGCCCGCGACCCCGATGACGGGATGGCCAGGTGGTTCTACCAGAAGACCCCGCATGACGAGTGGGACTATGACGGCGTGAACGAAAACCTCCTCGTCGATCAGGAGATCGACGGCGAGATGCGCCCCCTCCTCGTCAACTTCGACCGCAACGGCTTCGCCTACACGCTCGACCGCGTGACCGGCGAGTTGCTCGTCGCCGAGAAGTTCGACCCGGCGGTGAACTGGGCGACCCATGTCGAGATGGACCCCAACTCGGATCAGTACGGCCGCCCGCAGGTGGTCTCCGAGTTCTCGACCCGCCAGCAGGGCGAGGACGTGAACACGACCGGCATCTGCCCGGCCGCGCTCGGCACCAAGGATCAGCAGCCGGCGGCCTTCTCGCCGCAGACTGGCCTCTTCTACGTGCCGACCAACCACGTCTGCATGGACTACGAGCCGTTCCGCGTGAGCTACACGGCCGGTCAGCCCTATGTCGGCGCCACCCTCGCGATGTACCCCGCCCCGAACAGCCATGGCGGCATGGGCAACTTCATCGCGTGGGACGCTACCAAGGGTGAGATCGTCTGGTCGCTGCCGGAAGAGTTCTCGGTCTGGTCGGGCGCGCTCGCCACGGCCGGCGACGTCGTGTTCTACGGCACGCTCGAGGGCTTCCTGAAGGCGGTCGACGCCAAGACGGGCGAGGAGCTTTACAAGTTCAAGACCCCGTCGGGCATCATCGGCAACGTGATGACCTACAAGCATGCCGGCAAGCAGATGTCGCCGTCTATTCGGGCATCGGCGGCTGGGCCGGCATCGGTCTCGCGGCGGGCCTCGTGAACCCGAACGACGGCCTCGGCGCCGTGGGCGGCTATGCGAGCCTCTCCGACTACACCGCTCTCGGCGGCCAAGTCACCGTCTTCAAGCTGCCTGACTGATCGGGCTCCGGCGCGGGCCTACGGGCCCGCTCCACGCCTCCGGGTGCCGCCCCCGAGACAGGGCTTGGCGGCGCCCGCTCCGCCCGAAGAACGGGCGGCCACGAACATCAAAGACAGAAAATCGAACATCCCTGGGAGGGACCCCATGCGCTTCGCTTCTGCGACCCTCGTCGCCCTCGGCACTGCAGCACTCCTCACGGGGACGCCGGCTGCGCTTGCCGATGGCGACAACCTCACCGCGGTCGAGAACGAGGACGGCAAGTACCTCACCGCGGAAGGGGTGCCGACCTTCAACGTGCAGGCCGACGGGACGGTGGACTGGTACACCTTCTCGGGCTTTCGCCGCTACCACGCCGAATGCCATGTCTGCCACGGGCCGGACGGCGAGGGCTCGACCTATGCGCCGGCGCTAAAGGACAGCGCCATCAACATGGACTACTACGACTTCCTCGGCGTCGTGGCCGCCGGCAAGCAGAACGTGAATGCATCCGAAAACCAGGTCATGCCCGCCTTCGGCACGAACCCCAACGTCATGTGCTACATCGACGACATCTATGTGTACCTGAAGGCGCGCGGCGCCGATGCCATCGGTCGGGGCCGTCCGGCGAAGAAAGAGCGCAAGAGCGAGGCTTATGCCGAGACCGAAAATGGCTGCATGGGTTGATCTCGGGCGCGCGACAGCGGCGCTCATCGCGGCGACTTTCCTGACGGCGCCCGCGGGCGCCGTCGACACTTCCAACCTGGTCTCGGACACGCAGTTCCGCGTCTGCGCCGACCCTGCCAACCTGCCCTTCTCCAACGAGGCGGGCGAAGGCTTCGAGAACCAGATCGCGGCGCTTCTGGCCGCCAAGCTCGACCGGGAGCTTACCTACACCTGGTTCCCGCAGGCCACCGGCTTCGTGAGAAACACCCTGCGCGCCGCGAAATGCGACGTCATCATGGGCTATGCGCAGGGCCATGAGCTCGTGCTCAACACCAATCACTACTACGTCTCGTCCTGGGCGCTGGTGACGAAGGCGGACGGCCCCTATGCGGATGTCGAGACGCTGTCCGACCCGGCGCTCAAGGACGCGCGCCTCGGCGTGGTGGCGGGCAGCCCCGTAGCGACCCATGCCGCTAGGAACGGTCTCGTCGGTCGCGCAAAGCCGATCCCGCTGATGGTCGACCGGCGCTATGACGATCCCTCCCAGCTCGCCATCGACGATATCGTCAAGCGCGAGACGGACGGCGCGCTCCTCTGGGGCCCTATCGCCGGATGGTACGCCAAGAAGGCGGACGCCGGGCTCAAGGTAACACCGCTCCTGCGCGAGGAGGGTCCGCCCCGGCTCTTCTACCGGATCACGCTCGGCGTCAGGCAAGGAGAGCTGACCTGGAAGCGGGAGCTCAACAGTCTCATCCGGCGCAATCAGGAAGAGATCGACGCGATCCTTGCCGAATTCGGCGTGCCTGTGGTCGATGAGTTCGGGCGCTCGGGCGAGGCCAGGGAATGAAACGCGCGGCAGGAGCGCTGGCCGTTGTCCTGGCCTGCCTCCTGCCCCTTGCGACCTTGGCTCAGACGGTGCCTGAGCCGTCCGGCTACCGGATGGACGAATTCCGCGCGCCGGTACCGGAGACGCTTGCCGGCGGCTTCGTGGTCGATACCGCGCAGGCCAAGGCGCTCTGGCATGCCGGTATCGGCTTCGTCGACGTCATGCCGCGGGACGAGAAGCCCGCGAACCTGCCTGAGGGCACGCTCTGGATCGACAAGCCCCGCCGCTCGATCCCCGGCGCGATCTGGGTGCCGAATGTCGGCTACGGCAAGATCCACCCCGACCGCGCCGCCTACTTCCTCGCCGCGCTCGAACGCGCCTCCGGCGGCGACCGGGCGGCACCCGTGCTGATCTTCTGCCGCGACGATTGCTGGATGTCCTGGAACGCCGCCCGCCGCGCGATCCTCGATCACGGCTTCACCCGCGTCTTCTGGTATCCGGAGGGCACGGACGGGTGGGCGTGGGAAGACCTGCCACTCGAGAAGATCGAGCTCTTCGAACATCCGGGCTAGGACACGTCCCAGGCAAACGCGGGCGTAGTCGTCGTTGCCAGGCCCGACCCGGCGTGTCCATCGGAGCCCGCCGCGCGCCTGACACGCATGGCACGGCGCTCGAGCGAACGGAGCCTCAGAGTTCCCCCTGAATGAGCCGCGCGATCGCAAAGGCGCGCTTCTCCAGGATCACCGGGCTCTCGCACACGAACTGGAGCGAGCGGCGACGGTCCTCATAGATCCGCGTCTCCCAGGCAAGCTCGTCCTCCAGAAGCTCGATCCGGTCGAGCCCGTCGAAATCCTTTTCGCCAGTCGTCTCGCGGAGCGCAGCGATTTCCGCGCGCAGCGCCTCGATCCTGTCGGTCCGCGACCGTTCCCGACGGGAGAGCCGCTCGATCCCCTGCACGATCCGCGCCCGTTCCCGGTCGATGCGCTCGAAGGTGCCGGCAAAGAGGGCGACGAGGCGCTCCTCACGCTCCCGCCCCGGCCCGGCGGCAACGCCTTCCACCAGCGCCCCCGCCTCCTCAATCGTGGTCCGGCGTGCAGCAAGCTGCCCTGCCAGCCGGTCGATCTCCGCGTCGTCACGCCAGGCCGCAGGGTCGTCCGGCAGCACCGGCCCAGTCCACATCTGGCCCCAAGACAGGTGCAGCACCTTGCGCTGCTGACAGGGCCAGTCCTGCTGCCGGAAATCGGCACGACCGTCACCTGGCGAGAATGCCGTAACCATGATGATTAATGCGGCATTTGCCCAACCTGCGTGCGTACGGGTGCAGAAAGGACGCAACACGCTCAAAAGATGTGCATTGCTACTTTGCGCCCGCCTTTCATGCGCTACCATCCCGATATCGCGGCACGGGGAAGAACCGCGAGGATCCGGGGAGTTTTCCGTCGATTTGGTCGCCCCATCGCGGCGGCCGGCATTAGGGATCCGTTCGATGACCACGCTTGTCTTCCTTGTCTGCCTCGCAACCGCGCCCGACAGCTGCCGCGAGCGCGAGATTCCGATCTACGAGCCCATCTCGCCCATTGCCTGCACAATGCAGGCGCCCGCGACATTGGCCCAGTGGCGCGCGACTCACCCGAACTGGCGCATCCAGCGCTGGCAATGCCGCGGCGAGCGCCCTGACACGCAGAAGGCCAAGAGCTGAGCCACGCTGCGCCGGCTCAATCCTCCGGCTCGTCTTCGTCCGGCGGCGGCGCGCCGTTGGCCAGATAGTACTCGTACGCTTCGCGCAGGTCGCGATATTCATTGCAGCCGTCCGAGAAGTCGCCGTCGGAGAAGGTGAGGCGCACGCCGCTGCAGACCTGCGCTAGACGGGCCATCGTCTCCTCCGCCTTGGGGACGTTCCCCATCTGCAGATAAGCCTCTCCGAGGTATTCGAGCGCCTGGCGGTGACGCGGATTGAGCTCGAGCGCCGTCTCGTAGTGCTGGAGCGCCAAATCGTAGAGATGCATCTTGCGGTAGCCGTAGCCCAGCAGGTTATGCGCGTTGTCATGCCAGGGCCGGCGCCGGACGACGCGGTTCAGGCTGTTGACCATCCGCTCCCAGTCCTTCTCCTTCCGATAGCGGATGGCGGCGGCATAGTCCTTGTCGCCCGACTCCGCCCGCGGGCTCATATCGCCGCTGAAGACGGCCTGTGCCGGGCGATGGGGTGCGAGCGCGAAGGCAACAGCCAAAGCGAACGGTAGGCAGGCGGCGGTCAGGATCTTGCGCATCGAAGCCTCGTTTCATCCCGGATCATCCATGCCAGATAGCCTGCGCTTACCATCCGGAAAGCTCAGCCGCGCCGGCGCGCCATGATGCCGCGCGAAGGATCGTAGGCCAGGACCGCAGCCCCAAAGAATGCCGCACCCGCCGCCAGAACGACCACCAGCGCCAGCGGGTCGAGCTTGAGGTAGAGCGCGTGGCGTATGAGCTCGACCGCATGGGTGAAGGGGTTGGCGAGCGCGATGTCATGGAGAAGCGGCGAGCCCTCCTTCAGCCGCCAGAGTGGATAGAGAGCGGACGAGGCAAAGAACATCGGGAAGATGACGAAGTTCATGACGCCCGCGAAGTTCTCGAGCTGCCGAACCGCCGAGCTCAGAAAGAGGCCAATGGCACCCAGCAGGAGCCCCGAGAGGACGAGCGCCGGCAGGACGGCCAGAAACCCGAGCGGCGGCGGCTCGATCCCCCAGGCCCAGGCGATAGCCAGGAAGGCATAGACCTGCGCGATGCTCACAACCGTGGAAGCCAGAAGCTTCGCCATGAGCAGGAACCACCGCGGATAGGGGCTGATCAGCATCGCGCGCATCGCCCCCGTCTCCCGGTCGTACACCATCGAGAGCGAGGACTGCATACCCTGGAAGAGCTGGATCATCGCGCAGAGGCCAGGGACCACATAGACCTCGTAGAGCACGTAGGTCTCATAGGGCTCGATGATCGATAGGCCGAGCACGGCGCGAAATCCCGCGGCGAAGATGAAGAGCCAGACGAGCGGGCGGATGAGGGCGGAGAGAAAGCGTTCCTTCTGTTGGAGGAAGCGCAGGCCCTCGCGCCAGACGATACCGCCCGCACAGCGCGCCCAGCCGCGCCAACCCCGCGCCTCCCAGGACGCCGTCTCCTCCGGTGCGCTCATCTACCAGACCGCGAGACCGCGTCGACCACGGTGCTGGCGGCCGTGCCCGTGAGCGCAAGGAAGGCGTCGGCGAGCCCGCCGCCGCGTGAGAGGGCGGCGGCCGTGTCGGTGGCGACCACGCGACCTTCGTGGAGCGCCACCACCCGATCCTCGGGCAGGATCTCGTCGACGAGATGGGTAGCCCAGAGCACGCCGACCCCCTCCTCCACAGCCAGCCGGTGCATGTCCTCGACCAGCGCAGCGCGGGCCTGGATGTCGAGCCCGGCGGTCGCCTCGTCGGAGAGAAGGAGGCGAGGACGATGGAGGAGTGCACCGGCGATCTCCGCCCGTCGCGCCTGGCCGCCCGAGAGCGCGCGCACCTTCTCCCCCATACGCTCACCGAGCGCCATGCGGGTCATCAGCGTACGGCCACGCTCCAGTGCCTCTGTGCGCGAAAGGCCGTGGAGTGCGCCCTGATAGACGAAGTTCTGTGCAACGGTGAGGTTGGCGTCGAGCGCGCGGCTCTGGAATACGACGCCGAGCCGGCCGAGGGCGGCCTGGGGCGCGCGCTTGATGTCATGCCCGCAGACGACGATGCGACCCTCCCTCGCATCGTAGAGGCGGGTGACAAGGTTGAAGAGCGTCGTCTTGCCCGCCCCATTAATGCCGAGCAGCGCGGTGAAGGAGCCCTGCTCGACGGTGAGAGACACGTCCGACAGCACACGACGTGCACCGAAGCTGTGACCGAGCCCCTCGATCTCGAGCGCGGGCGTCTTGACACTCACTGGATCCGGATCTCGACGCGCTGGCTCTCACCCCTCGAACCCGGGATCTTCATCTCGTAGCGACCCGGTTTGATGGCGATGAAGGAGAATTCGATCGTGCCTTCATCATCGAACTCGAAGCTGTCGATCGCCATCGGGCGGATCTCGAGATCGTTAACGACGATCTCGTCCATCCAGACGGCGCGGAAGAACTCCGGACCGACCAAGGCGAGCTCCTGGCTGCCGTCAGAGGTGATCATCATCTCGTAATAGGCGCCGGAGCGGAGGGTGATGGGCCCATCGGCCAGCGGCTTTCCGGCGGCGAGCGTGAGCTGGATCTCTTCGCCCTTGTTGCACTTCGCGAGAAGCCCGGCGAAGCCCATCTCCTTGCCGTCGCAGAGCGGAGCTGCGGTGACGCTGCCGGCATAGAACACTGCGGCAATAGCGAAGCTGGCGATACGGATCATGACGGATCGTCTCCCTGCTGTTTTCTGCGCGGCCCGGGACGGGTGAAGCGTCACCCTGCCGACGGGCCGGACCGTTCGTGCGATGCATCGGCGGATCTCGATCCCGCCGCGCCTCATTCCGGCGAGACGACGACGCCCCAGGGCTGCTCGCCAACGGGGATCGACTTGATGACCTTCTCGTCCTCCACGTCGATCACGCTGATGTCGTTCGAGTTGCCGTTGGTCGAGATGATGTACTTCTCGTCGGGCGTGAAGCCGAGCTGCCAGACGCGCTGACCGACCAGCAGGTAGTCCTTCACCTCGTCCGTATCCCCGTCGATGACCGCCACGCGATTGGCGGGACCGAGGGCGACGAAGACCTTCTTGCCGTCGGACGTAACCCGCACGCCGACGGGCTGCAGCGCCTCGGGCGCGATGCCGGGCACTTCGAAGCCGATCTTCTTGGTGATCTCACCCGTCGCGGGGTCGATCACCGAGACGGTGCCACCGATCTCGGCGGAGACGTAGAGCTTCGAGCCATCGGCCGTGAACTGGGCGAAACGGGGGCGGCTGTCGACCAGCACGTTGGTATGGAGCTCGTAGGTCTCCGTGTCGATGAAATGCGCCATGTTGGTGGTCTCGGACGTGTTGACCACGGTCTTGCCATCGGGGCTGACGCCCATGCCCTCGGGCTCGACACCCACGGGGATCTCGGCCAGCACGCGCCGCTCGACGACATCCACGACCGTGACGATGTTGTCGTCCTCGTTGGCGATGTAGAGAGGGTTGCCGGAGGGGTGAAGCACGAAGAGCTCAGGATCAGGCCCGCTGGGAAGCGTGTGCTTGAGCTCCATGGTCTCCGCATCGAAGACCTGCACCGTGTCGTCATCCGAGGCGCAGATATAGAGCTCGCTGCCATCCGGGCTGATCGTGATGCCGCGGGGGCGTTGACCGACGTCGACGGTCTTGATGACCTCGAGCGTCTCGCCGTCGATCACGGTTACGTCGTTGGAGCGTTCGTTCGACACATAGATCGTATAGGCGTCGGCCGCGGTGCCGGCGAGGAGGGCGGCCAGGAGGCCGAGAGCGGGGATACGCATCGTCGCTGTCCTCAATTCAGGTTGCAGTCGCTCTCGGGCTCATCGAAGCCGAGGGTGTCGAGACGGGTGCGCTGGTGCAGAAACTCCTGCTGGGGGCTGACGCTCACGATCAGCCGGTCGTCGGCCACCAGCACGCCCTGGCGCAGCTGCTGGTTCCAGGGACGGAAGCTCAGCGCCTCGCCCTTGAAGGCCGCGATCTCGAAGGCGTCTGAGCGGATATAGTCGCGAAGGGTGGCAGGATCGGCCGAGTCGGTGCGGGTCACCGCCTCTCCGATGACGCGGAGCGCCACCCAGGCCTGGTAGTCCCTGTCGGTCATGTACCGGCCCTGGTCGCGCTCGAACCGGCGCTGGAGCTGAGTTGCGCCCCACCCCTCGAAGGCCGGATGCCAGGAGCGGACGCGAAGGCCCGCATCGCCCGCGACGGGACGCGGCACCCAGGTGCGGTAGGGGATGTAGGCGCCGAAATACTCACTCTCGTCCGCCACGACGACCACGTCGTGATCGTCCGCCTCCTGCATGAAGACCGGCACCTGACGCTGCACGAGCACGTGCCCGCTGTCGGTGCGCCGCGCGCCGCCGGTATCCTCGAAGACCATGCGCTCCGCGATCTCGGCGCCGAACTTGCGCGCGGCGCGCGCGTAGCTCTCCGCCATGAGCTTGTCGCTCTCGTTCGAGCCCTCGACGATCAGCCACTCGGACCACTTCTTCCAGACCAGATACTGCGCCAGCCCGTCGGCGAGCATCGCGCGCGAGGGGGCGATGTGAAAGACGTTGGCGCGGCATTCGGACTGGCGCAGGCGGTTGTCGCGCGCGAGGGCATTCATGACGAGCGCACCGTCCTCCGCCGCCCGGTCGGCCAGCGCCAGCAGCGTGTCGGCGGGCGCGAGGGTGACGAAGAGGCGGACACCCTCGGCCAGCTCCGCCTCGAGGGCAGCAAGCGCCTCCTCCGGCGTCGTATCGACCAGGCGCGTCTCGTAGCCGTGGCCGAGAAAGCGGCCCGTCGTGGCGTTGTCAGCCTCGGCCCGCTCGGCACCCGCGAAGGCGTCGTCCTCCGGCGGGATGTCGAGACGGGAGAGCGGGAGCTCGGGGTTCGTATCGACCCTAATGACCGACGTGGTGACCGTCACCTTCGCATCATTCGCCGCAGCGATGACCGGCACCACAAGGGCGCCAAGCCCCGCGCAGAGAGCGACCGCGCGCAGTTTCATCAGGCACCTCCCCGCGGCGCCGACCGGGCGCCTCGCACTCCTAGCAACCCCCGGTTGTTGCGGCGGCTGGAGGCATGGCACTCATAGCAGTGCGTGCCGTCAACAGCGACATAGCGGGCCGGCGCGCGCCCTTTCAGTTTCTGAGAGCATGCCGCTTGCAGATTGACGCATCACAGGGCGGGGAGCCTAGTGGGTCCATGACGCGTAGGCGCATCATCATCCTCCTCCAGCGCTGCGGAAGAGCTTTCTTCCGCAGCGTCTTTCTCTGTGTGCTCGCCGGAGGCGCGGCTTCGGCCGAGCCCGTGCCGGCCGCCTATTTCGGGATGAAGCTCGTCCAGACGAGCCTCGAGCCCACGAGCGATGCGGAACGCGAGCGCATCCGGATGGTCGAGGCGCGTCTGAGGGAAAGGCTTTCGGAGGCGGGCGCATACAGCTTCGTCGACACGGCCCCTGTCGCGACGAAGATGGACCTCTACGACAACCTCTCCCACTGCAACGGTTGCGACGCGGCCTTCGCTGAGCAGCTTGGCGCGGAGGTGGCGATCTCGGGCGAGGTGCAGAAGACGTCGAACCTGATCCTTCACATCTCGATCTATATCCGTGAGGCCGGGACGGCACGGCTTGTCGGCGGCGGCTCGGCCGATATCCGCTCCAACACGGACGAGAGCTGGCGACGCGGCATCGACTACATCGTCAAGAACCGGATCCTGAAGCAGTGACGCGGATGACGAGGTTTCTGACCGCCTTGGCGCTGGTTGCGGCCGCCGTACTCCCGGCACGAGCGGAGGAGCCGGTGCTGCGCCTCGCGGTCCTGAAATTCGGGACGGTGAACTGGCTGACTGAAACCATCGTGGCGGGCGGGCACGACCGGGCCGCGGGCTACCAACTGGAGGTCGTGCCGCTTGCCGGCAAGGCGGCGACGTCGGTCGCGTTCCAGTCGGGCGACGCGGACATGATCGTGACGGACTGGGTCTGGGCGCTGGGCCGGCGGGTGACGGGGGAGGACCTGCGCTTCGCCCCCTACTCCACGGCGCTCGGTGCGCTGATGGCCCCGCCGGGAACGCTCACGGATCTCTGCGCGCTCGGCGGCAAGCGGGTCGGCGTAGTCGGCGGGCCCTTCGACAAGAGCTGGCTTGTCTACGAGGCGCTGGCGGCCGAGCGCTGCGGCTTTTCGCTCGCCGAGGCGACGGAGACGCTCCACGGCGCGCCGCCGCTTCTCTCGCGTCAGCTCGAGACGGGCGGGGTCGAGGCGGTCTCGACCTATTGGCATTTCGCCGCGCGCCTCTCCGCGGCGGGCATGGAGCGGGTGATCGACGTGCCGGGGGCGCTCGCGGCTCTTGGCATCGTTCCGGCACCCGCGCTCGTCGGCTTCGTCTGGAACGCGGAGAGCGTCGATCCGGCGCTCGCGGCAGCCTTCCTCGCCTCCGCCGAGGCGGCCGGACGCGTGCTCGCTTCGGACGATGCGGCCTGGGAGGAGCTGCGCTCTCTCATGCGCGTCGATGACGAAGCGAGCTTCGAGGCGCTGAAGCGCGATTATCGGGCCGGCATCCCCGATGGCTGGACGGAGGCGGACACGACGGCGGCGAAGGGGCTCTACGAGACGCTGGCTGCCATTGGCGGCGACAACTTCGCGCGCGCGACCGGCCCCTGGGACGCGATGCTTTTCGAGACCCCCGCGCCGCAGGCCATAGCCGGCGCGAATGGCGGCTGAGGGCCGTGCGGCAGGGCCACGGGGCCGGGGGAGGCGCCGATAGCGCCGCAACCGGCTCCCCGGTCCCGGTGCAGACTTCTGCAGGTTCCGGCCGGCCTCTCGGTACGACTCCACCGAGGACGGCCCGCGGCACCCTGCCCAGTTGGGCCTGGAGCCTCCTCTCGCTCGGGGGGCTCGTGGCACTCTGGGCCCTCGCCGCGACCATCGCAGCCTCCCCGGTCCTGCCCGGGCCGCTGGCGGTGTTCGAGGCCGCGGGGCGCGAGATCGACGCGGGGTATTTCGGTCATCTCGCCGCAACCCTCCTCCGCGTTGCCGCGGCATTCGTACTCGCCCTATTCATCGGCTCGGCCATCGGCATCGCGCTCGGCACGAACAGGCTCGCGGACCGGGCCTTCTCCGGCTGGCTGACATTCTTCCTGAACCTTCCCGCGCTCGTCACCATCATCCTCTGCTATGTCTGGTTCGGACTGACGGAGGTGGCGGCGATCGCGGCGGTCGCCATCAACAAGATCCCCAACGTCGCCGCGACGCTCAGGGAGGGCGCGCGGGCCATGAGCCGTGACCTCGACGAGATGGCGGCGCTCTACGGTATCGAGGGCCGGGCCCGGCTCGTCCACGTGGTGCTGCCGCAGCTTGCGCCCTATTTCGCCGTCGCCGCGCGCAACGGACTGGCGCTCGTGTGGAAGATCGTGCTGGTGGTGGAGCTTCTGGGGCGATCCAACGGCGTCGGGTACATGCTGCATCTGCATTTCCAGCTCTTCGATGTCGCGGCGATCCTGGCCTATGCCTTCGGTTTCATCCTGGTCGTGCAGGCGGTCGAGCTCCTGATCCTCGAGCCATGGGAGCGGCGCGCGACCCGGTGGCGGCGATGACCGCACTCGTGCTCGATATCGCCGAAAAACGGTTCGATGGCGCACCGGTGCTCGGTCCCATCCGCTTCGCGCTGGCGCCGGGAGAGCGCGCGGCGCTGCTCGGACCGTCTGGAACGGGCAAGAGCACCCTTCTCGCCATTGCAGCCGGGCTCGACGACGCCCATGAGGGGCGGAGCATGCGCGCACCGGGCCGTTTGGCGATGGTGTTCCAGACGCCGCGCCTCCTGCCGTGGCGAACGCTGGCGGAGAACATTGCGATTGTGCCGGGAGCGGGTGGGCTCGCCTCGGCGCGCGCGGCACTGGCGGAAGTGGGGCTGGAGGCGGAGGCGGACGCGTATCCGGAGAAGGTCTCGCTCGGCCAGCAACGGCGCGCAGCGCTTGCCCGCGCGCTCGCCGTGCGCCCCGCAGTGATGCTGATGGACGAGCCGCTGGTCTCGCTCGACCGGGAGACGGCGCATGCCATGCGCGGGCTGATCCGCCATGTACTCGACGAGACCGGGGCGGCGGCGCTCATCGCAACGCATGATCGGGAGGAGGCGGTCGCGCTGGCCGACCGCGTTCTGACGCTGGCGGGCCGGCCGGCACGGTTGGCCGATGACCGCCCCTCGCCGCTCGACCGCCGTGCGCGCAGCGACCCGGCCGCCGTGACGGCGGCCGCAGCGGCGTTCTTCGCCGCGCCAGTGCAATGACGCCCGCGGAGGCGGCACCCGAGCGGCGGGCTAACCCGCACGCCTCGCGCCGCGGGCCCGGCCGCTCCATCGTCGTGCAGCTCGCAGCCGCCCTCCTCGGGCTCGCCCTCCTCGTCGCCGCCCTCGGGGCGCTCACGGTCTGGGGCGTGGAGCGGGCGCTGGAGGAAGTGGATGCCGCCGAACAGAGCCTCGTCCAGATCGAGAACGCCCGCGCCATCGAGGCCGCCTACAACCGCTATCTCCTCGCCGAGACGCGGCGTCGGCTCGGCGGCGGGGGACGCACGGGCGAGCATCCGAGCGCGGGCGCCCTTCGCGGCGCGCTCCTCGCCCATCGCGCCGTCATTGCGGGCGAGATCGAGAGCGCGCGCACGGATGAGGAGCGCAATGCGGAGCGGCGCGAAATGATCCGCGCCAATGGCCTCATGAGCCTCTTCGAGACCATCGAGACCGAGGCGATGTTCGACCGCATAGAGGGCCGCGCCTTCGAGACGGGACGCGCGGCACAGGCCTTCACCGAGGGGATCGCAGCGCCGCGGGACGCGAGCTTCCGCCGGCTCGTCGCCGAGGTGCTGGAGGACGAGAGGGCCGAGGCGGTGGCGGCCTTTCAAGGGCTCGACAGGCTTCGGGAGAGGCTCGCCTGGGCCTGGGGCGGGATCGCCTTCGCCCTCGTCCTCGCCGCCGCCGCCTTCGCGCTCATCTTCTACCGCGGGCTGATGCGCCCGATCGCGAGCCTCGCCGGCGCCGCCGAGGCGCTCGGCATGGGCGCAGGCGACGCGCGGGTGCCCGAAAAGCTGCCGGGGGAGTTCGCGCGGCTCGCGCGGCGCTTCAACGCCATGGCCGGACGGATCGAGGATGCACGCACGCGGCTCGAGGCGAAGGTGGCAGCCCGTACTGCGGAGCTCGAGGCCGCGAACGCCGAGCTCCGCGCCGTCGACAGCGCCCGCCGCCGGTTCTTCGCCAATGTGAGCCACGAGCTGCGCACCCCCGTCACGGTATTGCTCGGCGAGGCGCAGCTGGCGCTCAGGGGCGGTGGTGAGCGCGCGGCCCTCGAACGCATCGCGGCCTCCGGCGGGTTTCTCAGGAGACGGCTCGACGATCTGATGCGGCTCGCGAGGTCCGAAGACGGCCAGCTCGCGCTGCGCATGGGCGATGCCGACCTCGCCCGGGCAGTCGACCGGGCATCAGGCACCGCCCGCGCCTATGCCGCGGCCAGCGAGATCGCGCTCGTCGAGGCGCCGTTGCCGGAGGCCGACTTCACGCTCACGGGCGACGAGGAGGCGTTGACCCAGGCCGCCCTCGCGCTCATCGACAATGCGATCAAGTTCACCCCGCCGGGCGGACGCGTCGCGGTCTCGCTCGAGGTGGAGGCCGATGGCAGGATCGGCTTTGCCGTCTGCGATACCGGTCCCGGCTTCGAGGGCGACCCCGCGGTCCTCTTCGACGCCTACGCTCAGGAAGGCACGGGGCGGGCCGCAGGCGGCTCGGGCCTCGGCCTGGCCATCGTGCGGTGGATCGCGGAGGCGCATGGCGGCACGGTGACGGCGACGGCCGGCGAGGCGGAAGGGGCCGTCGTCCGCGTCTCGCTGCCGGGCCGCGCCAGCCGCACGCACAAGAACGAGCCTGACGACGGACAACGATGATGATCGAGACAACCGGCAGCGACCGAAGCGGCGGTGCCCTCCGCCTCCTCCTGGTGGAGGACGATACCGGCATCGGCCGGCTGCTCGAACGCGGGCTCGCGGCAGAGGGGTACGACGTCGACTGGGTGCGCGATCTGCAGGGCGCCACGGCAGCGGCACGGACGCTGCTGCATGACCTCGTGGTACTCGATCGCATGCTGCCCGATGGCGATGGCGCCGCCTTCTGCCGTGCACTCCGCCGCTTCGGCAGCCGCGCGCCCGTCTGCATGCTGACGGCGCGCGACACCCTCGAGGACAAGCTCGCAGGCTTCGATGCGGGCGCGGACGACTACCTGACAAAGCCCTTCGAGCTTGACGAACTGCTCGCGCGCCTCGCAGCGCTCGCGCGCCGGGTGCCCGAACGCAAGATCGCGCCGGTGCTGGACCGGGAGGGACGCGCGCTCCTCCTCGGGCCCGATCGCGTACGCTTCACGCCGCGTGAATGGCCGCTCCTCGTCCATCTCTTCGACCGGCAGGGCCAGACGGTGAGCAGACGGGCGCTGATCGAGGAGGCGTGGCAGCTGGGCGGCGAGGTCACCGAGAACAGCATCGACGTCTATATCGGCTATCTTCGCCGCAAGCTGACGGCCGCCAACGCGCCCCTGCGGATCGATACGGTGCGCGGGGAAGGCTTTGTGCTGACGCTCTGAGGACCTCGCACTGCCGGCGCGAAGGTTCAGAAAAGGGGGCCACAGCGACGCGTACGCTGTGCTAGCCTCGGCGCAAGGGCCCCATGAGCGGGCCGAGAGAAAGATCAGAGTACAGGGAGCGCCCATGACCGACACGAACAGGATCGTGACGCTCGGCGTCGTAGCCGTGCTTGGCTTCGCCGTCGGCTATACTGCCGAGAAGGACACGGCAAAAGAGCTGAAATCGCTGAGCGATCAGCTCTCGGCCATTGAGGCGCGTGTGGATGAAGCCGCGACCGATGCGAGCCGCGCGGCGTCGCGGGCCGGTGCCGCAGAGGGGGCCGTCAGCGACCTCGCCGCGACCGTTGCCGGGCTCGAAGGTGTCGCGGATCAGGTCGCCGCGCTCGATGAGCGGGCGGCCGGGCTCGAGGCCGGCCAGGATGCGATCCGGGAGGCGGCGAGCGGTGCCGACGATGCGGCGGCGGAGCGGATGGAGAGCGGGCTCGCGGCGCTGACGGAGCGGATCGAAGGGCTGGCGAGCGCCGGCGAGGCGCGGAGCGCTACGCTCGAGGAACGTCTCTCGACGCTTTCGCGCGACGTGACGGCTGCGGCGGCCGCCGCAGCAGCCAGCGCCAGCGCTGCTGCCGACTCCGTAGCAGAGGCAGGGGCCGGATCGGATGCAGCGCCCGCCTCGACGGCAGCGGCTGCCGAGCCCCCGACAGAGACCGCACCGGAGAGCGATTTCGTCCTCGGCTTCGGGCAGAGCGCGGATATCGGCGGCCTCCTCGTCTTTGCCTCGCGCATGGACGGTGAGGACGCGATCCTGCGCGTACCCGGCCTCGGCAGTGTCAGCGTGGGTCCGAATTCGGGGAGCGCCGCGCTCGGCAATGGCTGCAGCGTCGATCTTGTCGCGATCGAGGGACGTCAACTCTATCTCGACAGCGAATGCTCCGGCGAGGCCGTGGCGGCCGCACCCATGGAGGTCGCCGCCGGCGACATGGGCGAGCCCTTTACGCTCTCGCCCGGGGAGACCGCCGGTCTTGGCGATAGCCGCGTCTTCCTCTCGCGCGTCGCTGGTGAGAAAGTGCATTTGCGTGTTGCCGGTGCGGGCGATCTGGTGCTCGGCCCGGGCTCGGCGGTGGGGCGCGTCAGTGCGGATTGCGCGATCGCGCTTGCCGGCATCGACGGGCGCAACGCCTCCTTCCGATCCAACTGCGCCACGGAGGGCGCGGCCGGCGACGCCGGAGGATCGGCAGATGCCAGCTCCGGCTCAAACGCTTCGGGCGCAGGGGACCTCGTCGCCAGCGCGGGGCCGGACGAGGTGGTGATCAGGATCGGCGAGACGCAGAGCGTGGGCGAGGCCTCGGTCTTCTTCTCTCGCCGCGACGGGGACGACGTGGTGCTCTTCGTGAAGGGTGAAGGCCCGGTCACCGTGGGCCCAGGCGCGGGGAACGCCAGCATCGGGGGCTGCTCGGTCAGCCTTGTCGGCATCGACGGCGGTCAGGCGGTTCTGAAGCCCGACTGTTGAGCCGCGGTCGCGCGCCCAAAAACCGTGCGCGCCAGATCGTGGAGCCCGATCCCAGTCCAAATCTCTCGGAAAAACAAAGGGCGCGCCACACGAAGCGGCGCGCCCTTTATCGTCCGACGAAGCTGAGGCTGCTCAGAAGAGCGTGCCCTCGTCATCGGCCGGGAAGTACATGTTGATCTCCATCCCGCAGGCGAGCTCTTCGATCTTCGGCGTCGTCCAAGCCATGATGCGTCTCCTCTTGGCATGCATGTGTCAGAGAATACCGATCCGAGACCAACTCACAACATTTTCTGTCGCGACCTCAGAATGTGAGAGCGCGGCCGTGGCGCCCTCCACCGCCGCCCCGCACGCCTGCGTGATCGACCTTGGACGGGGATGACGCTGCGGCGGGGTGCTGCTATTGATGTCGGTAATCAAAACGAGACAATCGGGAGGTCTTTGCTCATGACCTTGGCAGCATCGACGGCCATCCGCAGGATCGCGCCCCTCGCCGGGCTCACCGCTCTTATCCTCGCGACGCCGGCGCTTGCGGGTGGTGCGCCGGACAAGCCGGGCGAGACCTGGGAGCTGATCCGAGATCAGCTCTGGCCGGGCCAGGAGATCGCGGACGGCGACGCGATCATCGATATAGACACGCCTGTCCGCGCCGCCGATGCGGCCATCGTGCCGATCGAGATCCGCATCACGCCGGAGACGGGGCGCCGCGTCGAGAAGATGGTGCTGTTGGTCGAGGAGAACCCGGCGCCTGTGGCGGCCGAGTTCACCTTCGGCGAGGCGATGGGGCCCGACGTGACCCTCTCCACGCGGCTGCGCGTCAATGCGTATTCCAACGTCCGCGCGGTCGCGACGCTTGACGACGGCAGCCTTGTCGAGGTCGGTCGCTTCGTGAAGGCATCGGGCGGCTGCTCGGCGCCCGCGGCGAAAGATGCCGAGGCGGCCCTGGCGGAGCTCGGTCGCACCAAGGTCCGCGACTTCGGGCGGGAAGGAGCTCCGACGGGCTACCGCGAGGCGCAGGTGATGGTGCGCCATCCGCAGAATTCGGGGTTCCAGGTCGACCAGGTGACGCTGCTGCACATCCCCGCCTTCTTCATCGATGAGATGACAGTGACGCTGGATGATACGGAGCTTTTCCGGATGACCGGCGGCATCTCGATTTCGGAGGATCCGGCGCTGCGCTTCACCTATCGCGACGTGGGCGCCACGGAGATGAAGGTGACGAGCAGCGACACCGATGGCGGCATCTACCAGCAACGCTTCGAGCTTCAGACGGGCAGCTGAGGCGGCAGCCGCTCGCCATAAGGCGACACAAGGTCCCCCGCGCTTTCGGGAGAACGCGCATGCTTATGGGCGGCGTGCGCACGTCGCCTTGTAGCGGCAGCCGGCGGGGCCTAGGCGGGCCGCGCCTGCTCCGCTAGGAAAGGGCGAGCGACAGACCGGAGCTTTGCATGCCCTTGCCCGCCCGCCCGATTGCCAGCCTTCTCGCCCTTATCCTCGGCCTCACGGCGCTTCTCTTCGTCCTGCCCGCCGCGGCACAGCAGTCGACGCCTGCGCGTGCGGCGATCGTGAAGGACATGCTTTCGGGCGCGATCCTGCTCGAGAAGAACGCCGACGAGATGCTGCCGCCTGCATCGATGTCGAAGCTCATGACCAATATGATGGTCTTCGAGCAGCTCGAAAGCGGGCGGCTCAAGCTGTCGGACGAGTTCCTGATCTCCGCGAATGCGGCCGCGCTGGGCGGCTCGCGGATGTTCGTGCGTCAGGGCAGCCGGGTGAGCGTGGAGAACCTGCTGCGCGGCGTCGTGATCCAGTCGGGCAACGATGCGGCAGTCGCGCTGGCCGAGGCCATCGCGGGCACGGAGGCGGATTTCGCAAAGCTCATGAACCGGCGGGCGGGGGAGCTGGGCATCGAGAATGCCAGCTTCGCCAACGCGACCGGCTGGCCCCATCCCGAGCACCGCATCAGCGTTCGCGCACTCTCGCAGATCGCGGAGCGGATCATCACCGAATTTCCGAACCACTACAGCCTCTTCTCCGAGCGCGAGTTCACGTGGGACGGAATCACGCAACGCAACCGCAACCCGTTGCTCGGCAATGTGGAGGGGGCGGACGGCCTGAAGACGGGGCATACCTCGGAAGCGGGGTATGGCCTGGTCGCGTCCGCCGAGCGGGACGGGCGGCGCATCCTGCTCGTCGTTGCGGGTCTCGAGAGCACCGCGCAGCGGCGTCAGGAGGCGGAACGACTGATGAACTGGGCGTTCCGCGCCTTCGATACGAAGGTCCTGCAGAGGGCCGGCGAGGCGGTCGTCGATGCCGAGACCTGGACGGGGGCCGCCCCCACCGTGCCGCTCGCGCCCCTAGAGGACGTGATCCTGACGGCCCCGCTCGGCGACCTCGACCGCGCGACGGTCACAGCGCGCTATGAGGGGCCCCTGCCGGCGCCCATCGCGGCGGGGGACGTACTCGGCGAGATCGAGATCGCGGTGCCCGGCCTGCCGCCCCGCCGCGTGCCGCTGGTAGCGACTGAGGACGTAGCGCCTGGCGGCTTCTTCGTGCGGATGGAGGCGGCGGCGGAGCTTCTCATCCTGCGCGCGCTCGCGCTCGCAGGCCTCTGAGCGGGCCCGCCCCGGCCGTGGGAGACGGGATGCCGCCCACCCCCGTCTGGCCGCCCCGTGCGCCGGGCGCTTTCTTCGTCACGCTCGAAGGGCCCGACGGGGCTGGCAAGTCGACCCAGGCGACCGCATTGGCCGCGCGGCTCAGGGCGGCGGGCCACCGGGTGCGCCTGACGCGTGAGCCGGGGGGCGCGCCGGGGGCCGAGGCGATCCGCGAACTGCTGGTCACTGGGGAGCCGGGGCGTTGGTCGGCCGAGACCGAAGCGCTCCTCTTCACCGCGGCGCGGCGAGATCATGTGGAGCGGGTGATCGCCCCGGCGCTCGCGGCCGGTGAGGTGGTGCTCTGCGACCGCTATGTGGATTCGACACGCGCCTATCAGGCGGCTGCCGCGCGCCGCCTCGTCGATACGCTGCACGGGCTGGCCATAGGGCTCGACCCGGACCTGACGCTCATCCTCGAGATCGCGCCGGAGGCAGCCCTCGCCCGCGCCTCGGCCCGCGGCGGAGACGACCGTTTCGAGCGCAAGGGTGCGGCGTACCACCAGGCTCTCGGCCGGGCGTTTCGCGCCATTGCCGAGGCGGAGCCAGAACGCTGCCGCCTGGTCGACGCAGACGCTCCGCCCGCGACGGTCGTGGTGCGCGTGGGGCTGGCGCTCCTCGACCGTCTGCCCACGCGCGGAAGCGCGGCATGAGCACCACCGACCCGCTGCCAGAGCCCGACCGGCGCGGCGACCTGCCGCATCCGCGGGACGCGGTGGCCCTCATCGGACAGGAAGCGGCGGAGGCTGCGTTTCTCGAGGCCTGGGCAGCGGGGCGGATGCATCATGCCTGGCTTCTTCGGGGCCTGGACGGCGTCGGCAAGGCGACGCTCGCCTATCGCATCGCCCGCGCCCTCATCGCCGGCGGGGAGGACCCGCCCCCAACGAACCTCGCGCCGCCCGAAGACTGTCCCGTGATGCACAGCATCCGCGCGGGCGCAGAGCCGCGGCTCGCGGTGCTGCGGCGTGGCGTCAACGAGCGCACCAAGCGGCTCCGCACACAGATCGGCGTCGACGAGGTGCGGGCGCTCCGCCCCTTCCTCGCGCTGTCGGCGCCCGATGGCGGCTGGCGCGCGGTGATCGTCGATGCCGCGGACGAGATGACCGTGCAGGCCGCCAACGCGCTTCTCAAGAGCCTGGAGGAGCCGCCGCAGCGCACGGCCTTCCTGCTGGTCACGCATGCGCCGGGGCGGCTCCTGCCGACGATACGCTCACGCACCCGGACGCTGGATCTAGCGCCGCTCGAGCCCGCGGCGCTGGCGGCGGCGCTGTCGGGGCTCGGCGAGCGGCCGACGGCGGAGGAGGCGGCAGGCCTCGCGGCGCTGGCCGGGGGCTCCGTCGGTGCGGCAATGACGCTGGCGGCGGGCGGCGGGCTCGCGCTCTATGGCGAGCTCTGCGGGCTCCTCGTGCCCGCCGGGCGCCCCGCACTCAGGATCGATCGGGTGGCGCTCGTCCGGCTGGCCGATGGCATGGGCGGGCGCGCGGGTGAGGAGCGATATTCCCTCGCACTCTCGCTCGGCCCCCTCCTGGCCGCCCGCCTCGCCCGTGCCGCCGCCGGTGCCGTGCCTCCACCCGCCCTCCCCGCCGAGGCTCGGCTCCTCGATCATGCCGCGCGCGAGCCCGCGCTGGCGCCGGCGCTGGCCGAGGCGGCGGGCGCGATGGCCGAGGCGGGCGGCGCGGCGCGGGCCGTCTCCCTTGACCCTGCGCGGACCGTTATAGATACGTGGCTCGGCTTCGAGGGGGCGCTCGCGCACCGCCTGTCGCGCGCCTGAGCCCGAATGCGGCTGGAGCCGACCGCCGGCCCCAAGGAGCGGGTCCCGAAGAAAGCCAAGGACCCCGTCCCGCGGAGAGCGAAGGAGCGCCGACAATGTCCGAGCCCGCCGATCGCCGCGATGCCGAGGACGGCGCGCCACTCCGCCTCGTCGACAGCCACTGCCATCTCGACTTCCCCGAGCTCGAGAGCGAGCTCGACGCGGTGGTCGCCCGGGCTGCGGCGGCGGGCGTCACCCGCATGGTCACCATCTGCACCCGCCTCGCCGCCGAGCCCGCTGTGCGCGCCATCGCGGAACGGCATGCGGGCGTCTTCTACGCCGCCGGCACCCATCCGATGCAGGTTGCCGAGCAACCGATGATCACCGTCGAGACGCTGGAGGCGCTGGCAGCACACCCCAAATTCGTCGGCATCGGCGAAACCGGGCTCGACTATCACTACACCGCCGAGAGCGCGGCACGGCAGCAGGAGAGCTTGCGCTGCCACATCGAAGCCGCGCGACGCACCGGGCTGCCGCTGATCATCCATGCCCGCGATGCGGACGAGGACATGGCGCGCATCCTCTCGGAAGAGCATGCGGCCGGTCCTTACGACTGCGTCATGCATTGCTTCTCGAGCGGGGCGGCGCTGGCAGAGACCGCGCTTGGCCTCGGCTTCTACCTATCGATGTCGGGGATCGCGGCCTTCAAGAAGTCCGACGCACTCCGCGCCATCTTTGCCGCGGCCCCGCGCGAGCGGCTGCTGGTGGAGACCGACAGCCCCTATCTCGCGCCGCCGCCGCATCGCGGCAAGCGCTGCGAGCCGGCCTACACGGCCCTGACGCTGCGCGCCGTGGCCGAAGCCTTCGGCGACGATCCGGCCGCGCTGGCGCGCCAGACAACCGCGAATTTCGACCGGCTCTTCGCCAAGGCCGCCGCCCATGGCGAGGAGGCGGCTGCGTGAGCGAACCCGACGACGAGAGCGCTCTCGCGGAACGAGGGGCGCGACTGCGCTTCACCGTGCTCGGCTGCGGCTCGTCGGGCGGCGTACCGCGGATCGGGTCGGAGGGCCCGAACTGGGGCGCCTGCGATCCCGAGAACCCGCGCAACCGGCGGCGACGCTGCGCGCTGCTCGTCGAGCGCATCACGGCCGACGGGCGAACGACGGTACTCGTCGATGCCGGTCCCGACTGCCGCGAGCAGCTGATCATGGCCGGCCGCGGGCTGCTCGACGCCGTGGTGCTGACCCATGATCACGCGGATCACTGCCACGGGCTCGACGATCTGCGCATGATCGTCTTCAACCGCCGGTCCCGCCTGCCCGCCTACATGGATGCGCTGACCGAGCGGACGATGCGCGCGCGCTTCGGCTACGCCTTCGAGGCGCCCGAGGGATCGAGCTATCCCCCGATCCTCGACCTTCTGCCGATCGACGGGCCCTTCGAGGTGCCAGGGCCGGGCGGGCCTGTACCGTTCGTGCCGTTCGCCGTGCCGCATGGGAGCGTGACGGCGCTCGGCTTTCGCATCGGCCCGCTCGTCTATCTGCCGGACATCTCGGAGATGACGGACGAGGCCTGGGCCGTGACCGAGGGGGCGGAGGTCTGGCTCCTCGACACCCTCCGCTACACCCGTCATCCGAGCCACGCCAATCTCGAGCGCGCCCTCGACTGGCTGACACGCGCCGCGCCGTCGGCGGCCTATCTCACGAACCTCCACGTCGATCTCGACTACGCGACGCTGGACGCGGAGACGCCGCCGCATGTGCATCCGGCGCATGACGGGCTGGTGCTGGACTACGCCGCATGAATCCGGCGCGGCAGGCGACGCCATGAGCGGTGTCGCAGCCCTCTTCCTCATCGTCCTCCCGGTCTTTCTGGTCGTCGCTGCCGGCTATCTCTCCGTGCGCACCAGGATCTTCCCGGACGAAGGCGTCACGGCGCTCGTGAAGTTCGCGACCGGCATCGCCGTGCCGGTGCTCCTCTTCCGCTCGATCTACGGCCTGGATCTCGGCCGGGCGCTCGAGCCGGGGCTGCTGGCGAGCTTCTATGTGGGCGCGCTCACGAGCTTCGCCGCGGGCACGCTGGTGGCGCGGCGTGTCTTCGGGCGGCGGCCGGGAGAGGCCGTGGCCATCGGGTTCTGCGCGCTCTTCTCGAACTCGGTGCTGCTCGGCCTGCCGATCATGACCCGTGCCTATGGCGAGGCGTCCCTGGAGCCCGCCTTCGCAATCATCGCGTTCCACGCGCCCTTTTGCTATCTCGTCGGCATCCTCGCGATGGAGATGAGCCGGCGGGACGGTGCGCCGATGAGCGTCGCGCTCCGGCGCACGGCGGATGCGATGTTCCATAATGCGCTGACGCTGGGCATCGCGGCGGGCTTCGCTTTCAACCTCCTCGGCATCGCGTTGCCGGAGCCGGTGGTGGCTGCGGTCGACCTCATCGCGCGGGCCGGTCTGCCGGTGGCGCTCTTCGCGCTCGGGGGCGTGCTTACGCGCTACAAGCTGGCCGCCGCGGTGCCGGAGGCGTTGACGGTCAGCCTCATCGGCATCTTCCTGCACCCCGCCATCGCGTGGATACTGGCGGTACAGGTCTTCGCGCTACCGGACGATTTCGCGCGAGCCGCCGTGCTGATCGCCGCGATGCCAACGGGGGTCAACGGCTACGTCTTCGCCGCCATGTATGACCGCGCCGTGCAGGCCGCAGCCTCCACGGTCCTCCTCTCGACAGCCCTCAGCGTGCTCTCGATCACCTTCTGGCTCTGGGTCCTCGGCGGCAACGCGCTCGCACCCCTGCCCTGACCGGGCTCGCACCGACGCATCCCGTCGCGCTTGCCCCCACCCACGTCAGGCTACGTGGCCGGGAATGAACATAATGCGAACATCCGCAGGTCAGGCGAACGCCGTGACCGCCCGCCGCATGCAAGAACGCTCGTCCGGTTTCCCTTCGTCCAGCCAAACCGCGTCCCCGCAAGAAGCATCGCGGCGACCAGCCGCGATTCCGCCTGGCTCGATCCTCGCGCATCGTAACCCGCGGGTGCGAGACCTCAGCCATGCGCCTTGCGGACCGCCTCGGCCGCGCGGCGGATCGCGGCAAGATCGCCGTCGTTCTTGCGCTCGAGGTTCTTCATCTGCATCGCCATGCGACGGTTACTGCGGAAGCGCTGCTCGTGGCGCGCCAGAAAATCCCAGTAGAGCGACGTGAAGGGGCAGGCTTTCTCCCCAGTCGCAGCCTTCGGATCGTAACGGCAGCGCTTACAACAATCCGACATCCGGCTGATATAGGCGCCGGAGGCCGCATAGGGCTTGGTCCCGACGATCCCGCCATCCGCATGTTGGCTCATGCCGAGCGTATTGGGCAGCGACACCCAGTCGATGGCGTCGAGATACATCTCCATATGCCATTCGTGGAAACGGTAGGGGTGCGCGCCCCAGAGGAGCGCAAAAAGCCCGCCGACCATCAATCGCTGGATATGATGGGCATAGGCCTCCCGCACGAGCTGGCCCATCATGTCCGAAAGACATGCCATCTCCGTCTCGCCGGTCCAGAAGAACGCGGGCAGATCGGCATCGGCCTTCAGCCCGTTCCGCTCCGCATAGCCCGGCATCTCCGTCCAATAGATGCCGCGCACGAACTCTCGCCAGCCGAGGATCTGACGCACGAATCCCTCCACCGCGTTAAGCGGCGCGGCTCCGTCCTCATAGGCCTGCATCGCCGCAGCGCAGACCTCGCGGGGATCGAGCAGCTTCAGGTTGAGATATGCCGACAGCCGCGCGTGATAGAGCGTCGAATGGCCCGATGCGATCGCGTCCTGATAATCGCCGAAGAGCGGCAGGCGATGCTCGACGAACTGCCGCAGATGCGCCAGCGCCTGGCGACGGGTGACCGCCTCGGCAAACCCGTCCGTCGAACCCGGCGCGTCCGGAAACTCCCGCTCGACCATGCGCATGACCGCCTCGGTGACCTCGTCCGGCGCGGAATGCGGGCGGCCGGGCGTCTCGCCGGGCCCGTCCTTTCCGAAGGTCTGGCGGTTCTCCTTGTCGTAGTTCCAGGCACCGCCTTCCGGGTCGTCCCCATTCATCAGCCAGCCTGTCTGGCGGCGCTTCATCCGGTAGAAGTCCTCGAGGATGAAGCGCTTACGCCCCTCCCGCCACTCGCCAAACTCCTCCGGGCTCGAAAGGAAATGTGTATCCTCCCAAACCACCAGGCCGTTGAACCGGCGCTTCAGCGCGTCGAGCACCCGCCAGTCGCCGGGCAGCGTGACATGCACCTCCTGCGCATCCGCCCGTGCCGCGCCTTCGGCGAGCGTCTCTGCCGGGTTCTCGCCGTCGAGCTTGTGATGGATGACCGTCCATCCCTTCTCGCGGAGCGCCTCTGCAAAGTGGCGCATCGCCGCGAAGAAGAGGACGAGCCGTTTCTTGTGCTGGCGGAGATAGCTTGCCTCCTCCCGCGCCTCGGTGATCACGATCACGTCCTGCGACGGATCGCTCTCACGGAGAATCCTCGCCTCGATGTCGAGTTGGTCCCCGAGCACGAGGATCGCGCGGCGATAGGTTCCGCTCATCGTCTCATCCCGCCTTCGCCGCGCGCCGGCAACGGTCCGAGCAGTATTTCACCTCGTCCCACACCCGCCCCCATTTCTTCCGCCACGTGAAGGGCAGCCCACAGACCGCGCAGGTCTTGGTCGGCAGATCCCCCTTGCGGCGCATCCTCGCCACCGCGCTCAGCCGAGGCAGGGCGCGCCGGCGCGCGCGACGGCCCCACCGTCGAAGCGGCCGCCATGCTGGCGTATCGTGCCGTCGTCATGGCGGAAAGTGACGGTCAGCGCCGCATCGCGCATCTCGCTGCCCTCCACCCGCGTGCCGGCACTGCCCGAGATCCGGTCGTCGAGATCGAGGCTGAAGCGGAAACGCGCCGCTTTCGGGAAGGCGGTGAAGGTGAGCGCAATCGCCTCGTCTCCGTCGCCCACGCCCTGCCCCGGCGCCAGCACGGCAGCGCCCGTCTCCGCGCGAAAAGGCTGGGCCACGTTGAAGCCCTCACCGCCCGGCAGCGCATCGACCACGAGCCGACCGGCAGAGGGTCCGAGATCGATCAGCACCCGCTCGACCGACCAGCCCTCGGGCGAGAGATTGACGATCTCGAACCGGTCCACCGGCGCGCCTTCCATGAAACGCACCTCTGCCGTCGGCCCGCAGACGGGAAGTGCAGCGGCGAGCAGAACATCGATCATCACCGCAGAAATAGCCGTCCTCCGCCTGCGGGCGAGCCTCGTTTCGCAACCCGAAGGCGTCCGACGACCAGCGCAAACCCCCCGACCCGGGAGTATCGCGCCTGCCACCGGGCGGCCCGGCCCGCGCCGGAGGGCGCTGGCCGGGCGCGACAAGCATCGCGGCGGCCAGCCGCGATCCCGTCTGCCTCGCCTCGTTCAGAATTCGAAACGGCCTTGGCGGTCCTCGCGGGGCGGATGCTCGATACGGGGGCGCCGGCGGGACGCGTGCTTCTTCAGCACCTTCGCCTTGCCTTCCTCGAAGCCTTCCTTTCGCCGCTGCGCAAAGACACGCTCCTTTGCAGCGCGTGCCGCCGCGACGGGCTCGACCAGCGGCTCGGGGTAGTCCTGCCCGATCACGCAACGCGCCTCCCGCTGCTCGGCCTCCGTCGCACGCCAGGGCTCGTGCAGTCGCTTTGCCGGCAGGCCGCCGATCTCCGGGAGCCACCGCCGCAGGAACACGCCATCGGGATCGTGGTCCTTCGACTGCTTCACCGGGTTGTAGATCCGCACCGTATTGATCCCCGTGACGCCCGACTGCATCTGGCATTGCGACCAATGGATACCCGGCTCGAAATCGGTGAAGAGCCGCGCGAGGTCCGGCCCGAAGCGCCGCCAGTCGAGCCACAGATGGTAGGCTGCGACCGACACGACCATCGCCCGCATGCGGAAGTTCAGCCAGCCGGTCGCCGTCAGCGCACGCATGCAGGCATCGACCATCGGCAGACCCGTCTCGCCCGCCAGCCATGCGGCGAGCCGCACCTCGTCGTGCTCGCCCTCGCGCATACCCTCGTAGACGGGGTGCATGCAGTGGTGCTCGATCTCGGGTTCGTCCTCCAGCTTCTGCATGAAGTGGCATCGCCAGTGGAGCCGCGCGACGAAGCTGTCGATCGACTGACGATACGCCCTGCTGTCGTGGTAGTGCCGCGCGGCCAGGGCTTCCTGGTAGACCTCCCGCGTCGAGAGCGTTCCCCAGGCGAGATGGGGCGAGAGCCGCGAGCAGGCGTCATAGGCGGTCAAGGGCGAGGACATCTCGCGCCGGTAATGCTCGCCCCGCTTCATCAGGAAGCTCTCGAGAAGGTGCCGACCGGCCGAGGGCGTCGCGGCGATCTCTTCCGCCGGGTCTGGCACCAGGCCGAGCGCCTCCGCCGTGGGCAGCGTCCCTGGCGCGACCCCGTGGGGCGCCAGCCCCTTCGGCGTCGGCACCGCGGGTTTCGACATGCGCCGGTCCCATTGCTGGGCCCAGCCGTCGCGACTCTTCAGGCGGCGGATGACCCCGGCATGCTGGAACTCGCGCCACGGAATGCCGTGACCCAACGCCCAGGCCGCCACCGCCTTGTCGCGCGCATAGGACCAGGCCTCGCCCGTCTCCTCATGGCTCCAGAGCGCCGCGATACCGTGCTCCGCGCGCAGCGCCTCCAACACGTCCGGCATGGCTCCATGGCGCAGCACGAGGGGCGCGCCGAGCCGGCCAAGTGCATCGTCGAGCGCACCCAGCGCGCCGCCCACGAAGCGCCATTGCCTGAGCGAGGCGGTGGGCGCGCTCCACATCGCGGGCTCCGAGACATAGAGCGGCAGCACACGGGCCCCATCCGCGGCCGCAGCCTCCGCGGCAGCGGCGAGAGGCGCATGATCGAAGACCCGAAGGTCGCGCTTGAACCAGACGACGTGGAGCATGAGGCAGAAATGCCGTCGCACCCGGCGAGGTCAAAGGGTCGGCGGGCGATCCCGGCCCGCGGCGGAACCGCGCGGGCCGAGCAGGGCAGCCATGAGGCCGGCGGAGAGCCCGGAAGGCGGGCCGGTCTCAGCGGCCGAATTCGCCGAGGAGCTGGCTCTTCGCCTCGGCAAGAAGCTCGCTCATCTTCGAACGGAGCGTCGCCTCCTCGATACCCGTCGCGCGCGCCTCGAAGTCGCCCATCACCTTGCGCACCACGTCCTCGTGGCCAGCCTCCTCGAAATCGGCCTTCACGACCGCCTTGGCATAGGCCTCGATCTCCGCGGGATCGGTCATGCCCATCTCGCGTGCCGCCCATTCGCCGAGCAGCCGGTTGCGCCGTGCCTCGGCCTTCCACTGCATCTCGGCGTCATGGGCGTACTTGTTCTCGAAGGCCTTCTCGCGATCGTCGAATGTGGTCATGATTGCTGTTCCTCAAGAGCGGTCGGGCAGCCGCCCGAAGCATGAGGCGGCGCCGGCAGTCTTGAACCGCAATGGCGCGACGGACAAGGCGCCAGAGTGCAATTCTCCGACTCCAGAGCGACCACGGTACCCCGACCGCGCGACACCGTTAGGCTCTGCGGCGCGCCAGCCCTGCGAGCGCTGCAAAACCCGCCAGCGCCAGCGGGAGAGATGCTGGCAGCGGGACCACCGCCGGGCCCGGCTGGTTGTCGGAAGCGGTCAAGTTGAAGGACGCGAGCGCGGCAGCCTGGTCCGCATAGTCCACATCCACCCCGTTTCCGAGGGCGTCTTCCGCCTGGATGAAGAAGTCGTCCAAGTCTCCCGTGGAGAGGGCGCATCCCGGCTCCTGGCATCCAAAGGAGGCGGCGAGCGTGTTCGACACGAAGAAGTCGGTCAGCGTCGCCGTGTCCCCGACGGCGGAAATCATGCCCGATATAATGAACGCGCTCTGCGTTTCGTCAGTGAAGGTCGCAGATGCATCCGGGTCGCCGACCAGGGTGAGGCTATAGTCGGTGACGTCGCTTGCGGTGAACATCGCACCGGGCGCCGCATTGATCTCGATCGTCCCCATGACCGTCGCACTCGTGTCCAGGCTTGTGAGCTGATCGCTGAAGTTCCCGACGCTTGCGCCGTTTGTGGTCGTGCTCCAGCTGAAGTCGAAAACGATGGCGTGAGCCGGCATTGCTGTTACAGCAACGACAGCGACCGCAAGCAGTACTCGCATCCCAATACCCCCAAATTCCCCGATACATTGGTTATCCAACTGCGGCGGGGACCGCAAGGCGGATCTGAGCCGACCGCGTTCACCGGATCGGCCGCGGTCAGCGGCCACGCCCCTCCGCGGGTCGGTCTCGCAACCGAGCTTTGGCACGCCGCCGGCCGCTTCCGCACCTGGGCCCGCACGGCCCGCGCCCCTTGGCATTGCCCGAAGGCGGGCATATACCCACGCGGCACGTCGCGGTATTCGCCGCGACGCGATAGCTTGTGCGGCCTGCCCGTCCGATGGCCCACGCAACGGAGATGCTTATGGCCCGCCGCCGACTGGTCTACGAAGGCAAGGCGAAGATCCTCTACGAAGGCCCCGAACCGGGCACGCTCGTCCAGTACTTCAAGGATGACGCGACCGCCTTCAACGCGGAAAAACACGAGGTTGTCGACGGCAAGGGCGTGCTCAACAACCGCATCTCCGAGCACATCATGACCTCGCTCTCGGCGATCGGCATTCCGAACCACTTCATCCGCCGCATCAACATGCGCGAGCAGCTGATCCGCGCCTGCGAGATCATCCCGATCGAAGTGGTGGTGCGGAACGTGGCCGCGGGCTCGATGTCCAAGCGCCTCGGCATCGAGGAAGGCACGGCGCTGCCGCGCCCGATCATCGAGTTCTATTACAAGGACGACAAGCTCGGGGACCCCATCGTCTCGGAAGAGCACATCATCGCCTTCAACTGGGCGGCCCAGCAGGACATCGACGATATCGTGTCGCTGGCACTCCGGGTGAACGATTTCCTCTCGGGCCTGTTCACCGGCGTCGGCATCAAGCTGGTCGACTTCAAGATCGAGACGGGCCGGATCTGGGAGGGCGACTATCAGCGCATTATCGTCGCTGACGAAATCAGCCCGGACTCCTGCCGCCTCTGGGACATGAAGACCGGCCGAAAGCTCGACAAGGACGTCTTCCGCCGCGATCTCGGCAACCTGACGGACGCCTACACCGAGGTCGCCAAGCGTCTCGGCATTCTGCCCGAGAACGGCCAGGTCCCGAAGCAGGGACCGAAGCTCGTTCATTGAGACGGTCACGCATGTGGCCCGTTTCCGTCCGGCAGCGTGACCGGGCCCGCCACCGCGACGCCCGGCGATGCTGAGCTTCCTGGAGAGCGTCGCCGAGACGCTGGGGCGCGGTCCGGCGACCGCCCTGATCCTGCTCGCCGCCTTCGCCATCGCGTGCATCCCGCTCCTCGTCTGGCACTGGCGGGGGCGGTGGGAGGCGGTCGAGGCCGAGGTGCTGGGCGTTGCAAACCGACGCACGCTCGCCTCCACCACCCATGCGGTCGCCTATCGCGTGCTAGACGAGGACAAGCCGCGCGAGACGCCGGTGCAGATTGATATCCGCAAGCGCCCGTTGATCCCGGGAGACCGGATCACGCTCATTCGCAATCCCAGATCGGGCCGGGTGGTGCGGGACCGGTGGGATGGCGCGAGCGTGCCGCTCATGTTCGCGCCACTCGTGGCGATGGGCGCTCTGGCGCTCTACGCCGAGTAGTGCCCGCACGGTCCTCCGCGCTCCGAAGCAGGCGGCAGAGGCGCAAGCTGGGGCCCGTCACTGGAGGTGGGAGCACGCACACTCGGTGACCTGGCGGGCAGTGCAGGAGCGGGCGCTGCGTGAGGACCCGGGCAGCCATCGACACCCCACCCCCATCCGCTCCTGTTCGGGTCCGCTGCGCCGAGAGGACGCAACGACAACCGCCATCCTCGCTTGATCTGCCGCGAGGCGGCCTAGACTGTCCGCCGGTGCGGCTCGTCGTGGTGGATGACGACCGGCTGTAGCGGGAACGGGAGCGGGCTGATGGACCTGACGCGGCGGATCGACGGCTATTGCGAGCGCATGTCGGAGGCTTTCTGGGCGGAGCCGATCAACGCCGTCACGAACATCGCCTTCATCATCGCAGCCGTTCTCGTCTATCTCTTCGCGCGGCGGATGGGGCGCCTCGACGGCCCGACGCTCTTTCTCATCTGCAACCTCACGGCGATCGGCATCGGCTCCTTCCTCTTCCATACCTTCGCCACCGTCTGGGCGGCGATGACGGACACGATCCCGATCCTCTTCTTCATCCTCGCCTATTTCGCGATAGCCATGCGTCGCTTCGTGGGACTGTCGCTGCGCGGCAGCGCGATCGCCACGGCCCTGCTGATCCTGGCGCTTCCGGCTGCCTCCGGTGCGCTCAGGCCGTTGCTCCTGCCCGTGATCGGGGGCTCGGTCTCTTACGTGCCGGCTCTCCTGATGCTCTTGGCGGTCGGGACCTGGCTGTGGCGCCAGGGGCATGAGGCGGGGCGCAATCTCATCATCGGCGCGGGCATCTTCGCCTGCTCTCTGACCTTTCGCGCGCTTGATCAGCAGCTCTGCGATGTTTTCCCGGGGGGCACGCATTTCCTTTGGCACATCCTGAACGGCACGCTGCTCGGCTTCCTGATCTATACCTTCATCCTCTACGGCCACGGCACCACCGCGATGAGCCGGCTGAGAGGAACTGCCTGAGAGGGGGCCTGGCATCGCGTGGCAGGTGTAAGGCCGCCACCCTCAGGCCCCACCGCGCCGGGCGCGGGGCCACGGACCTCGGCTCGGACTGCACGCCGCCTTGCCCGGCGCGCCCACGGGCGTTACCAAGCGGCGAACAGAGCGAGGAATGCGATGAAGGCCCGCGTCACCGTCACCCTCAAGCCCGGCGTGCTGGACCCGCAGGGCGCCGCCATCGCCGCCGCGCTCGCCACGCTCGGCTTCGAAGGCGTGAAGGGCGCGCGACAGGGCAAGATCATCGAGCTCGACCTCGACGAGACCGACCGGGCCAGGGCGGAGGCGGCCGCAGCGAAGATGGCCGACACGCTCCTCGCAAATCAGGTCATCGAGAACTATGCGGTCGAGGTGCTCTGACGATGCGATCTCGCGCATGAAGACCGGCGTCATCGTCTTTCCCGGCTCGAACTGCGACCGCGACATGGCTGTGGCGCTCGCGAAAGCCACCGGGCACGCGCCAGCGATGGTCTGGCACAAGGAAAGCGCGCTGCCCGACGGGCTGGACCTCGTGGCCATCCCCGGCGGCTTCTCGTTCGGGGATTACCTGCGCTGCGGCGCCATCGCGGCCCATGCGCCGATCATGCAGGCCGTGCGCGCATTCGCCGAGCGTGGCGGCTTGATCCTCGGCGTCTGCAACGGCTGGCAGGTGCTGATCGAGGCCGGGCTCCTGCCGGGCGCGCTCATGCGCAACGCGGGGCTCAAATTCGTTTGTCGCGATGTGCATCTCACCTGCGAGACGGCATCCAGCGCATTCACCGGCGCGCTCCGTGAAGGTCAGGTGATCCGCGTGCCCGTGGCGCATCACGATGGCTGCTTCGTGGGCGGGGACGACCTTCTGGACCGGCTTGAGGGGGAGGGGCGCGTCGCCTTCCGCTATACGGGGTCGGATGGCAGGCCGGGCCCCCGCACCAACCCCAACGGCGCGATGCGCGACATCTCCGGCGTGCTGTCGGAGAACCGCCGCGTGCTCGGCATGATGCCCCATCCCGAGCGTATGGCGGACCCCGCCCTCGGGGGTGCCGACCGTTGCGCGGACGGTCGCCTCGTCTTCCAAGGCCTCGCCGACGCCCTTCAGGAGAGCTGACATGCAGCGCAACGCCCCTTCCCGCCCGCTCGGGCGCCTCCTCGGCCGCTTCGCGCCCGTCGCGCTGCTGGTCGCCGGGCTCGCCGCCTGCACCTCCGACACGGCGCTCTACGATGTCGAGGACATCCCGCCCGGCCCGCCACCCTATCCGCTTGCCGAGGGACCGGAGCTTACGGTGGAGCTCGGCCTCGCCACCACGGAGGCGCGCCTCTTCGTCGAGGAGGTGGCGGCGCGCTGCTGGCTCGACGGCGTGCTGCAGGCCGATGCGATGGTGGTCGACCGTGCCTCCGGCCGGATCGTCATGACAGGCGAGACGGCCGACATCCTAGTCGTCGACTTCATCCCGCGCCCAAGCGTGGAGGCGCTGGCCACCATGCGCCTCTCCGGCCCCGTGGTGACGAACGAGCAGAAGACGCGCCGCCTGATCGAGCATCTCGAGCGGGCGGAGCGGACGGGAGAGATCGCCTGCCCCCCGCTCGACCCCGCCGCAGCCGTGGTCGACCAGCCGGCCTGAGCCCGATGAGAAACGGCGCCTCCAGCCCTGAGGCGCCGAACGCGGCGCCCGGCACGGACGGGATCTCCTCGCGCAAGCCTGTCGTGCCTATCTCCACGGAGATGCCGGGGCGCTTCTCGGTGTCGAGCGGCCTGACGGCTACCGCGACACACAGCCGGTCGCGTACTACTTCAGCAAGGAGCGGCAACCGCTCGAAGCCGCGGTTCCGGATCGCACCTGGGGCAGCATCGTCGATATCGGATGCGGTGCTGGTCGCCACCGCCTCCGCCTCCAGGAGGCTGGGCCCGACGCCGCGGGGGTCGAGGCCGACCCGGCACTGGCCGCACTCTGCCGTGAGCGGGGCTGCAGGAACGTCACCACAGGCGCCGCGCTGACCGGCGCGCTCGGGCAGGCGCTCCGGCCCCCGCGGCCCGTCTTTCGTCCCGCCGATCCATGGGCTAATAGGGCCCTGCACGCGCCGCAGCATCCGCCCCCCTCCCTTCGAGCGAGAGCGCCCATGAGCCAGCCAGAGCCGATCCGCCCAGAGACGCGCGAGCCGGAGGTAACGCAGGCGCTGGCCGCCGATCACGGGCTGAAGCCGGACGAGTACCAGCGCATCCTCGATCTTCTGGGCCGCACGCCCAGCTTCACGGAGCTCGGCATCTTCTCGGCCATGTGGAACGAGCACTGTTCCTACAAGTCCTCGAAGAAATGGCTGCGCACCCTGCCGACGGAAGGGCCGCAGGTGATCTGCGGGCCGGGCGAGAACGCCGGCGTGGTCGATATCGGCAACGGGCTGGCGGTGGTCTTCAAGATGGAGAGCCATAACCACCCCAGCTTCATCGAGCCCTATCAGGGCGCGGCGACCGGCGTCGGCGGCATCCTGCGCGACGTTTTCACCATGGGCGCTCGGCCAATCGCGGCCCTCAATGCGCTGAGCTTCGGCGCACCCGACCATCCGCGCACCAAGCGCCTGCTGGCGGGTGTGGTCGAGGGGATCGGCGGCTACGGCAATGCCTTCGGCGTGCCGACCGTCGGAGGCGAGCTCCGCTTCCACCCGGCCTACAACGGCAACTGCCTGGTCAACGCGATGGCCGTCGGCTTGGCGCGCGCGGACAGCATCTTCTACTCAGCCGCCTCCGGCGTGGGCCGGCCGGTCGTCTATCTCGGCGCCAAGACGGGTCGGGACGGTGTGGGGGGCGCGACCATGGCGTCCGCCGAGTTCGGCGAGGATGCGGAGGAGAAGCGCCCGACCGTGCAGGTCGGCGATCCCTTCACCGAGAAGCGCCTCTTGGAGGCCTGCCTCGAGCTCATGGCCTCGGGCGCCGTCATCTCGATCCAGGACATGGGCGCTGCGGGGCTCACCTGCTCCGCCGTGGAGATGGGCGACAAGGGCGGGCTCGGCGTGGCGCTCGACCTCGACGCCGTGCCCTGCCGCGAGACGGCGATGACCGCCTACGAGATGATGCTGTCGGAAAGCCAGGAGCGCATGCTCATGGTGCTCGATCCCGCACGGGAGGCGGAGGCCAAGGCGATCTTCGACAAATGGGATCTGGACTTCGCCATCGTCGGCGAGACCATCGCCGAGGACCGCTTCCTCGTCTCCCATGGCGGGGAGCTGAAGGCGGATCTACCGCTGGCCGCCCTCTCGGGCACCGCGCCGGAATACGATCGCCCACACAGGGCGCCGCCCGCCCCGCCGCCGCTGGGCGTCCTGCCGGAGGTCTCGCCCGTCGAAGCGCTGCTGCGGCTCTTGGCGAGCGCGAACCACGGCTCGCGCGCCTGGGTCTGGGAGCAGTACGATCACACGGTGATGGCCGACACGGCCGTGCGCCCCGGCTCGGACGCGGCAGTCGTGCGCGTGCACGGGACCGACAAGGCGCTGGCCCTGACGGCCGATGTCACGCCACGCTATTGCGCGGCGGATCCGCTGGAGGGTGGGCGCCAGGCGGTGGCCGAGGCATATCGGAACCTGTCAGCCACCGGCGCGCGGCCCCTCGCGGCGACGGACAATCTCAATTTCGGCAACCCGGAGCGTCCGGAGATCATGGGCCAGTTCGTCGGCTGCATCCGCGGGATCGGTGAGGCTTGCGCCGCGCTCGACATGCCGATCGTCTCCGGCAACGTCTCCCTTTACAACGAGACCGAGGGTCGGGCGATCCTGCCGACGCCGACCATCGGCGCCGTGGGCCTGCTGGAGAAGCTGTCGGATGCGATCCCGATGGCGCCTGGGGAAGGCGAAGCGCTGGTGCTGCTCGGCGAGACGACGGGGCATCTCGGCCAATCGGCACTTCTCTGGGAGCTCGAGAGCCGGGCGGAGGGCGCGCCGCCGCCGGTCTCGCTAGAAGCCGAGCGCCGCGCGGGGGAGCTCGTGCGCACGCTTAAGGCGGCCGGCCTCATCACCGCTGCGCACGACCTCTCCGATGGCGGGCTGGCGCTCGCCGCGGCCGAGATGGCGCTTGCGGCCGGCACGGGTGCGGCCCTCGACCCGGCGGCTGCGCTCGATCCGCTCCCGTGGTTCTTCGGCGAGGACCAGGCGCGCTACCTCCTGGCCGCCGTCCCGGGCGACGTGGACGCGGTTCTCGCGGAGGCGGCGAAAGCGGGCGTGCCGGCGACCGCCGTGGGCTGCATGGGCGGCGAGAGCCTGACCCTCGGCCCCGAGCACATCCCCCTCGCGCGCCTCGCCGCGGCACATGCGGGCGCGCTTCCCGGCCTGATGGGAGAAGCCTGAGCCGACCAAAGGCGGAGGCGCCCCGTGCCGCAAGCGCTCCCTCTCCACCGCCATCAGGTTGCAGTCGGGGGGCGGTGCTTCGCAAACCATGGGCTCGAAGACAGTCCCGGCCGCAACCCGTCCGCGTCCCGCGGCTCACTCGATCGCGTAGACAACACGGGAGCCGCGACCCTCCTCCCGCGTGACGCGAAGGCGCTCGCCATCCCAGTCGATCAGCTGGCAGTCCGGGTAGAGCCGCCGCGCCCCGATCCGTGCGGTGCGGCAGAGCCGGTCGCCGTCCCAGCGCCAGCGTCCCTCAAGCACCTGGCCGTCATAGAACCCGCCGAGCCGGCCGTCGTTGTAGAAGACGAGATGGTCCTCCCCTGCCGAGAGGCGCCGGCCCGCCACGAGATCGTAGAAGAGACCGGGATCGGTGACCGGCCGCCACGGATCCGGGCGGAGCGAGACGTCGACCGGCCCCTCGCACGCCGCCAGCAGCGTGAGGCCGACGAGCCCGGCCCGCCATCTCCCGCCGCCGACGAGACCCTGCGGCCACCGGACGGGCGAGGAGCCGACGCGGCGGGGCAGGCAGCAGGCCTTTCCGGCATCGGGCATTACGCGCCCCCTTCGTATTTCTCGAGGAAGGCTGCTGCCTCGAGCATGCGGAAATCCTCGAGCGCGCCCCTCAGCCGATCATGGCTCCAGTCCCACCAGGACAGCGCCATCAGCCGTGCTGCGATCCCCGGCGGATGCCGCTCGCGGATCATACGCGCCGGGTTGCCGGCGACGACAGCGTAGGGCGCCACGTCCTTCGTGACGATCGCCCCTGCCCCCACCACCGCGCCATGGCCTACCGTCACGCCCGGCTTGACCATCGAGGCATGGCCGAGCCAGGTGTCGTGCCCGATCACCGCCCGCCGCGCCCGACGCGCGACGAAGAAGGCGGCATCCTCGCCGATATCGTCCCAGTAATAGCTCGAGCGGTAGAGGAAGTGATGCTGCGACGCACGGCTCATCGGGTGGTCGGTCGCGCCGATGCGCACGTAGCTCGCGATGTTGCAGAACTTGCCGATGGTCGCGTTCGCAATGTCGGCGACCCCGGCCGTGTAGGAATAGTCCCCGAAGTCGGAATTCAGGATCTGCGTGCCTGCGCAAAGCTGCGTGTAGCGCCCGAGCGTCGTGTTCTCGACGACGCATCCCTCATCGATCCAGGGCTCTTCCGACAGCCTCGGCATGCACATACCCCAAGTCCCGGCTCCGTGTCGTCGATGCGCCCTTCGGCGCGCCGCAATCAGCAGGGCGACGCGGCGGTCTCATCACGACCACGCTCGGAAGGCCGCTGTAAAGCGCCTTCTCCGGGCCAGGCGCTGCGATGGGTACTCCCTCGCGCCCGGGGCTGGCTGGCGGGTGGGCGGAGCAAGGCGGGGGGGGGCACGCCCCGCGACGCGCGAACGGGCCCCGGCAGCCTGCCCATGTTCGCTCATGGCCGGGCGGCAAGCGCCTTCGCAAGGCGCGGCAGCCCCGCCCGCTTGAGCGCGCCCCGGACGCCATCGACCCGCGCCCGCCCAGGCTCCAGCGCCCCGACGGCGTCGGCCACGGCAGCGTCGAGGGCCGCGGGCGCGGTGCCATGAAGCCGCCAGAGCGCGCTATCGGCATGCTCCGCTGCGATACCATGGGCCGCAAGGCGCCGCACCGGGAAGTCGCGGATATTGAGCGTGACGACCAACGCTCCGGCCGCCGCGGCGCCGGCGGCCACATGCGCATCCGCAGGGTCCGGCAGGTGCAACGCCGCCTCCAGCGCCGCGTCGGGCGTCACGGCGGCTCCGGGAAAGGCGGCCGCCATCTCGCCTGCAGCCGCGCGCACCGCCGCCTCGGCCGCCATTCCGCCGGACCGCGCCGCGGCGATCCGCCATTCCTCCAGCACCCGCATCGACCAGAAGGGGCGGAAAAGCCCGGCACGCGCGGCGGAGAGGAGCACGCCTCTCATGAGCTGCGGATAGAGCACGCAGGCATCGAGGAACCAGCGCTCCGCCCCATCGCCGGGTCCGCCGCCACACGCCTCAGCCATCGAGCCGGAAGAAAAGCGCCTTGAGATAGCCCATCTCCGGCAGCGCCATATGCTGCGGATGATCCGGCCCCGCCCGGCCGGAGCGCACCAGTGCCCCTGCCCGCCCGGCTGCCCGGATCCCCTTCACCGACGCTTCCCGGAGCGCTTCCGCCGACACCGCGCCCGAGCAGGAGCAGAGAACGAGCCATCCACCGGGCGCCGTCAGCCGTGCTGCCAGCCGCGCGGTCTTCTCGTAGGCGCGCAACCCCGCCTCGAACGCCGCCTTATGGGGTGCGAAGGCAGGCGGGTCGCAGATCACCATGTCGTAGCGCTCCTCGGCCGCGGCCGCCGCCGCCATCGCCTCGAAGGCATCCCCGCGCCGCGTCTCGTAGCCCGGCGCCGCACCCATGCGTCCCGCTCCCTCGCCCGCCAGCGCCACGGCGGGCGCGGAGCTGTCGACCGCCACGACGCGCGCCCCCGGTGCCATGGCGAGACAGGCGAGCCCGAATCCGCCCACATGCGCGAAGACATCCAGAACCGAGGGTGCCTCGAGCTGCCCCGCGATCGCGGCGGCGGCCGCGTGGTTCTCCCGCTGATCGTAGAAAAGCCCCGTCTTCTGCCCGCCAAGAAGATCGGCGAGATAGATCGCACCGTTCATCTCCACCGCGACCGGTTCGTCGATGGCCCCGCGCACGACCTCGAGCGCCTCGCCCAAACCCTCGAGCCGCCGCACCCGGGACTGGGCGTTGATCACCAGCGCCTCGATGGGCGGCTCGCCGGCCGCCGAGAGCGCCTGGTCGAGCCCCTCGATCACCGCCTCCAGCCGCCGGTCGACCCAGGCCGCGTTCGGCTGGATCACGGCGGCCGCACCGAAGCGGTCGATGACAAGCCCCGGCAGCCCGTCGCCTTCCGCATGGACGAGCCGGCAATGCTCGGCCTGGCCGAGCACCTCCCGACGAAGCGCGATCGACCGGCCGAGCCGCGCCGCGAACCAGGCGGCATCGACCGTGGCTTCGACGTCCGCGTCGATGAGCCGGCCCGCGATCTGGCTCTCCACATTGACGGCGGCCAGCCCCAACACCCGCTCGCCCTCCTGCAGCCGCGCGAGCGCGCCCGGTGCAAGCGCCTTGGTGCGCCGATCCATGGCGATCTCGTCGGCATAGATCCAGGGCGCACCGGCCATCAGCCGGCGCCCCTTGCCGGGGCGCAGCTTCACAACAGGCCGCGTATCGGCAGGCGTCGGCGCGTTCATTGCACTCTCTTCCTCCATTGTCCCGCCGCCATGCCATGGCGGGCCGGAACGAGAAAGGGCCCGCGCGGCGCGCGGGCCCTTCCAGTTCATCGTGAGAAGGGACGGGGTCGGCCCGAACGGGCCCGGCCCCCGATGCTCAGCAGGCGAAAGAAGGCTGCTCCTCTCGTGCGCCCAGCACCGCATCCAGTCCGAACCGTCCCATGTTCCCACTCGACATCGGACCACCTCCTTTCGCTTGCTTCATGCCTTGCACGACAGTGACCGAGCGGCGGGCGATGCGCAAGCGGCAGAAGGCCACAGCCGCGCTCAGCCGCGGGCGGCTCCGCGCGTCGGCGCCGTGCCGAAGGCGCTCGAGGGCAACACGCGCGCATGCCGTGGCGCTGTTCGCACGGCGCGCGAAAGCGCGCTCAGAACGCCGGAGAACGCCGACGCGAAGGCGCGGCTCCGCAGCACGCGGGCCTCCGCGATGATCGCGTCCACCTCGGCGGGCGTCGGCGAGCGGGTCCCGGGTCTGTTTTCCAGATCGTCGATAAAGCGGGTCATAGCCTTGCTTCCTTGGGTTACCGGGTCGCGTGGCGGCCGTCGTCGGCATAACGTCGGCTGGCGTCCCCCGCGCGGCCCCTTGGAGTGATTAGGAAGTAGGCAGCAGGCGCCGCCGGCGATACCCGCATAACTGCATAGCGGCCTTTCGCACCTGCGAAAGAACTCTGCCAAACCCTTGCGGCACCACGCCCTCTTTCGGGCGCAGCTCTCGCCACCTGACGTCGGGTTGCCGGACGGGGCGCGGCTGGCGGGCGGGCCGCTGAGGGCCTCCAGGCCCGAAGCCGGGGCGCCCAGACAGCCCGCTCCCTCAGCAATAGGGCGGCGAAACCGCGCCGGCTCAGAAGTGCCCGACCTCGGAGCCCGGCGCCACTGCCGCCGCCAGCCAGTCCGCCGTATAGGGCGCGTAGGAGCGGAAGGCGACCAGAACCCAACGCTCCGCCGCCTCGCGCCAGATCCCGACCGCGACGGGGCCGAGATGCGTGCGCCGCGCGGTGCCGACGGGAAAGGCCCCATCGCGGAAATCGAGCGGCGCGCCCTTGGCCAGAACCTCGCCGGCCAGCGCCCCCTCGAGCCGGAAGACCGCGCGTGCCGAGGACACATCCACGACCATCGCATGCACCCCGCCGAGCGCGGCCTCCAAATCGGCGGCGACACCTGCCGCCTCGCTGGCGGGCACCATGACCAGAAGCTCGTCCGGCGCCATCCACACCACGGCCCGCTCGTCGCCGAGCGATACGGTGAGCGGCGCCGGCACGTCGAGGCCGCAGGCCGCCCGTACCGCCTCGGCAAGCGCCGGCAGGCCCAGATCGGCCTTGATCGTGACCATGCCCACCTGTCCGGCCTCGGCCACGCGCACGGGCCCCTCGATCACCCGCCCCGCGGTCCCGACGGGCGCACTCATCACCTCAGGCATGGAGCTTCTCCCCCTCCGGATCGTAGAACACCGGCTCGACCACGCGGGCCCGGATCACCTTGCCCTCGCCTACCGGGAAACTCAGCGTCTCGCCCAGCCGCCCGGTCCCACCGTCGATCAGCGCCATGGCGATCGACCGGCCGAGGGTCGGCGACATGTAGGTCGATGTGACGTGCCCGATCGTCGGATTGGGCGTCGGCGCGTCGGGCCGCACGACAGCATGAGCCCCGTCCGGAAGCCGTTCCTTGGGGTTTTCCGTCAGCAGGCCGACCAGCTGCTTGCGCCCCGCTCGGGCAAGGTCGACGCGGGCCTGCGCACGTTTGCCCACGAAGTCCTCCTTCTTCTTCGAAACCGCCCAGTGCAGCCCCAGATCCTGCGGCGTCACGGTCCCGTCCGTCTCGTCGCCGATCATGATGAAGCCCTTCTCGGCACGCATCACATGCAGCGCCTCCGTGCCGTAGGGCATGACACCGAGGGGCTCGCCCGCGGCAAGGAGCGCCTGCCAAAGCCCGAGGCCATGGCTCGCCGGCACTGCAATCTCGTAGGACAGCTCTCCCGAGAAGGAGATCCGGAAAAGCCGCGCGGGACAGCCGGCGACCGTGCCTTCAGCCCAGCTCATGAAGGGAAGCGCCTCTCCCGAGACGTCGATATCCGTACCCACGGCCTCGATCAGCCTGCGGGCGTTCGGTCCGGCGACGGCGATCTGGCTCCACGCCTCCGTCACGTTGAGGGTATGGACCTGGAGATCCCACCACTCGGTCTGGAGCCATTCCTCCAGATGTCCGTGCACGCGCTCCGAGCCGCCCGTCGTCGTGTGGCAGAGGAAGCTTTCGGGGCCGAGGCGGACGACGACCCCGTCGTCGAAAAGAAAGCCGTTCTCGTTGCACATGAGGCCGTAGCGGCAGCGACCCTCCTTCAACGTCGACATCATGTTGGTGTACATGCAGTCGAGGAAACGTCCGGCATCCGGCCCCTTCACCAGGATCTTGCCCAGGGTCGAGGCGTCGAGGAGGCCCACCTTCTCCCTGAACGAAAATGGTAGAGCATTTTAAATCGATACCACTAGCTAAATAGATCGCAGCCATCTTAAGGGTATTTTCGGCTAAGACTTCGGCATCATGAGGTACTGTAATCGCGTGAAGGTCG
>JBCCDG010000011.1:0-51514 GCA_039030915.1 Pseudomonadota bacterium
CTGTTAATCCGCTGGTCGTAGGTTCGAATCCTACCGCCGGAGCCAGGTGACCGCCGATCAGTCGAAAAGTGCTGGAAGATCGAGCTTGTGCGTGTGCGCGCAGGCGATGGCGTCGTCATAGCCCGCATCTGCATGGCGCCAGACGCCGGAGGCCGGATCGTTCCAGAGCACGCGTTCGAGCCTCCGCGCAGCCTCAGCCGAGCCGTCGGCCACCACGACCATGCCGGCATGCTGCGAATAGCCCATGCCGACGCCTCCGCCATGATGGAGCGAGACCCAGGTCGCCCCCGAGGCGGTGTTGAGGAGCGCGTTCAGGAGCGGCCAGTCGCTGACGGCGTCTGAGCCGTCCTTCATGGCCTCGGTCTCACGATTGGGGCTGGCGACGGAGCCTGAATCGAGATGGTCGCGGCCGATCACGATGGGCGCCTTCACTTCGCCCTTGGCCACCATCTCGTTGAAGGCGAGGCCGAGCCTGTGCCGGTCGCCGAGCCCGACCCAGCAGATGCGCGCGGGCAGGCCCTGGAAGGCGATGCGCGCGCGGGCCATGTCGAGCCATTGGTGGAGATGGGTGTCGTGGGGCATGAGCGCGCGCACCTTGGCGTCGGTCGCGTAGATATCCTCCGGATCGCCCGAAAGCGCACACCAGCGGAAGGGGCCGATGCCGCGGCAGAAGAGCGGGCGGATATAGGCGGGCACGAAGCCCGGAAAGGCGAAGGCGTCGGTCAGCCCCTCGTCCTTCGCGACTTGTCGGATGTTATTGCCGTAGTCGAGCACCGGCAGGCCTTGGTTCCAGAAGGCGACCATGGCGGCCACATGCTCGCGCATCGAGGCGCGGGCGGCAGCCTCGACCGCGGCAGGGTCGCTCTCGCGCTTGGCCCGCCATTCGGCGACGCTCCAACCCTTGGGCAGATAGCCGTTGACGGGGTCATGGGCCGAGGTCTGGTCGGTGACGATATCGGGGCGGATGCCGCGTCGGACGAGTTCGGGGAAGATCTCGGCCGCATTGCCGAGAAGGCCGACGCTCCGCGCCTCGCCCGCGGCCGTGAACCGCTCGATCATCGTGAGAGCGGTGTCGAGATCCTCGGCCTTCTCATCAAGATAGCGGGTGCGGAGACGGAAATCGATGCGCTCGGGATCGCATTCGACGGCAAGGCAGGAGGCGCCGGCAAAGACCGCGGCCAATGGCTGCGCACCGCCCATGCCGCCAAGGCCCGCCGTGAGGATCCAGCGCCCTGTCAGATCGCCGTCATAGTGCCGACGACCCGCCTCAGCGAAGGTCTCGTAGGTGCCCTGAACGATGCCCTGGGTACCGATATAGATCCAAGAGCCCGCGGTCATCTGCCCGTACATCATGAGCCCGAGCCGGTCCAAATGGTTGAAGTGCTGCCAATTGGCCCAGGCGGGAACGAGGTTGGAGTTGGCGATCAGCACCCGGGGCGCGTCGGCATGGGTGCGGGCGACGGCGACGGGGCGACCGGACTGGACTAGAAGCGTCTGATCCCCTTCGAGCCGCTGGAGCGTGGCGAGAATGCGGTCGAGATCGTCCCAGCTTCGCGCCGCACGGCCGATGCCGCCATAGACGACGAGCTCGTTGGGGTTCTCTGCGACCTCAGGGTCGAGATTGTTCTGCAGCATGCGGAAGGCCGCTTCCTGACCCCAGCCGAGGCAGTTGAGATCGGGCCCGCGCGGTGCACGTATCTCGCGGAAATTCCTGAAACGGTCCTGCACGGTCACCCTCCGATCCGCCGGCTGCGAGGTCGAGGGCAGCATGCACGCCAGAGGCCCAATCCGTATGCATGAACGTTGCTCGAACATCGCCGCCGAGGGTCCAGACACTGGACCAATCATCTGGTCGGGGCCTGCCGTCACCCGCGACGCTGGAGCCGACAGGTGGGCAAAACCCTCCTCAACGCACGTCGTGACCGTCGAAGCGACCTTATCGCGTTGGCGTTTCGAGCCGGCTCAAAGCGCGCTCCTCAAAAGGCTGAAAACGCCAGCCTTGTCCCAGTGCCCACTGGGTCACCGGACTGGGTCACCGGGCTGGGGCAGCCGATTGGGGCAGCCGACTGAGGTGTCCGACTGGGGCATCGGACTCGCTTGTCGGGCTCCGCGCCCACCCACGACAGGGTATCGAAGGTTTCTTAACGCGCGCCGAACGCTCCTGGCCATTTGCACGCAACGCTTCCTGGATATCAGCCAGTGCCGTTAGCGCTTCGTTCGTGCGACTCAGTCAAACCTGTCGTGGGCGGGGGCGCTCGGGAGCTGGGTTCTGTGGCCAGCGTCAGGTTCTCTCATTCGGCGTCTGACTGTGCCATCCATGCGCGCTCACCCTGCGATGAGCGCCCGTAGCGTGATGTTGGCGCCCGCGATCATCAGGCCGGCTAGCACGACGCGGCGGAACAAGGCCTGAGGGATCAGCGCGCCGATGCGGTTGCCGAGGGCCATGCCGAGGGTCGCTGGCACAAGGCAGGCGAGGGCCGCTACCAGCCGCGCCCCGTCGATCCGTCCGAAGGCCGCGAAGGAGATCGAGAGCATCACGCCCGTCACCAGAAAGAAGACGCCGAGCGCGCCGGTCAACACCGCACGCTCCGTCCCGCGGCCGACGAGGAAGAGCACGAAGTAGGGCCCGTTGATCGTCGTAAGCCCGCCGGAGAGGCCCGCGAGCACTCCAGTCGCAGCGGCCGCCGGTTTCTCGAGATGCGCTGGGATCTCGATGCGGGGGTTCAGTGCCTGGAAGAGCGTGAAGGCCATTACGAAAAGACCGAGCGCCAGCGTCAGCGTGCGTGTGTCGACCCCTGTCGCGAACCATGCGCCGAGCGGGAGGAACAGCGTGAGCGTGAGCGCGAGCGGCCAGAACCGCCGCAGCACTTCGCCAAAGCGGCCCGACTGGCGCGCCTGCCAAGCGTTGAGGGCCGGCAGGATCAGCGCGTTGATCGCCAGCGCCAAGTCGAGCGGGAGAAAGAGCGGCAGGAGCGAGATCGTCACAAGCGGCAAGCCGAAGCCGAGCCCACCCTTCACGAGCCCGCCGAGGAAGAAGGCGACCAGGCCGAGCAGTGCTGCGGTCGGGCCGATGCCGAGCGCCTCGATCATCGAGGCTGCCGGTCGGGATGCGGTAGGGCAGGCACGGGGCTTACTCCGAGGCTGAAGCCGTGGGCGGCAACGCGAGCGCCGCGCGGCCTATTCCGCCGCTGTGCTCTCATCGACTGCCTCGGGCAGGAGCGCAAGCGGTGGCGTGAGTACGCGGGGGCCGCGTTCCGCGGCGCTCTCGGCAAGTGGGCTCGGCAGGGGGCGGTCGGTGACGAGCACCTCGAACTCGTCGAGCCGGCCGGCGCCGACCGGGGCCGTGCGCGCGAGCTTCGTCGTGTCGGCGACCAGAATGCGGCGGCGGGCATGGGTCATCATCGCGCGGATCACCGCGATCTCCGCCATGTCGTAATCGAGGAGCGTGCCCTCCGGGTCGATGGCGGAGATGCCGAGGACCGCCATGTCGAGGCGGAAGCGCGCGACGCTTTCGGCCGCGATCTCGCCCACCAGGCCCCCATCGGTGAGGCGCAACCGCCCGCCCGTCACCACCACCTGCACCTTGTCGCCGCTTGCCAGGATCTGCGCCACGTTGAGGTTGTTCGTGACGATCAAGAGGTCGCGCCTGTCGGTGAGCGCGCGGGCCACCGCCTCGGTCGTTGTGCCGATGCCGAGGAAGAGCGACGCGCCCTCCGGTATCTCGTCCGCGCAGCGTGCGGCGATGGCGGCCTTGGCACCTTCGGCGATGGCGCGGCGGGTTTCGTAGACGAGGTTCGAGGCGCTCGTCTCCATCACCGCGCCGCCATGGACGCGGGCGAGCAACCTGGCATCGCAAAGCTCGCTGAGGTCCCGTCGGATGGTTTGCGGGCTGACGCCGAAATCGACGGCGAGCGTCTCGACCTGCACTTGGCCTTCGCGCCTGGCCCGCTTCATGATCTCGCGCTGCCGGATCGACAAGGTCATGCGCGTTTTCTTTCGTTTTCTGCCCTGCGACGACCCGAAGCACCTGCGCGTTCGGAACCGGGTTTCCGCTCTCGATGGGAATGATGCCCCAAAATATGAAGCGATTGCAACGATCTGACGATTGATTCGCGCCAATCCAATGTGCCTGGATGCCCGTGCCGCACCGCAACGTATTGCAGCCACGGTCAGAAACGCTCGCCTTGCGAAAGAAAGCGAAGGGCGTACCATCGCGCGAGCGACCAAGCGGAGGAAGCCATGACCGACCAACCGGTCTACGATATCGCGATCATCGGCGGAGGCGTGAACGGGTGCGGGATCGCCCGCGATGCGGCCGGCCGTGGGCTGTCGGTCTATCTCTGCGAGAAGGGCGATATCGGGGGTGCAACCTCGTCCTGGTCGACGAAGCTTTTCCATGGCGGGCTGCGCTATCTCGAATACTACGAGTTCCGGCTGGTCCGCGAGGCGCTGATCGAGCGCGAAGTGCTGATCCGCGCGATGCCGCATATCTCATGGCCGCTGCGTTTCGTGTTGCCTCATCACAAAGGTCTGCGGCCCTGGTGGCTGCTTCGGCTCGGCCTCTTCATCTATGACCACTTAGGCGGGCGTAAGATCTTGCCGGCGACGCGCACTGTCGATCTGGCCAAAGGCCCGCTCGGGGCACCGCTCAAGGACTACCTCAAGACCGGGTTCGAGTATTCGGACGGCTGGGTGCAGGACAGCAGGCTCGTGGTGCTGAACGCCCGCGATGCGGAGCGGCGGGGTGCCGTGATCCGGCCGCGCACCTTGGCGACCAAGGCCGAGCGGATGGGTGAGCATTGGCACATCCATACCGAGGATGCCGAGACCGGCGAGAGCGAGACCGTGACGGCCAAGGCGCTCGTCAATGCGGGCGGACCCTGGGTGGCGGACATCCTCAATGCCAAGATCGGGCTTAACACGCCCGACAAAGTGCGGCTCGTGCGCGGCAGCCACATCATCACGCGGCGCCTTTTCGATCATGACCGGGCCTATATCTTCCAGAACGCGGATAACCGGATCATCTTCGCGATCCCCTATGAGGACGATTTCACCCTGATCGGCACCACCGACCGCGATCACGACGCGAGTGCCGATACGGTCGCGATTGCGGATGACGAGCGGGATTATCTGCTCTCTGCCGCGTCGGAGTATTTCGAGAAGCCGATCGAGGCCGAGGATATCGTCTGGACCTATTCGGGCGTGCGGCCCCTCTACGATGATGGTGCGAGCTCCGCCACGGCGGCGACGCGCGATTATGTGCTGAAAGTCGAGGATCGGGGGGGCGAGCCGCCGCTTCTCAACATCTTCGGTGGCAAGATCACCACCTATCGCCGGCTGGCCGAGGCGGCGATGGTGAAGCTTGGCCAGTACTTCCCCAATGCAAGCGAGCCCTGGACAGCCAATGCCGCGATGCCGGGCGGCGCGTTCGAGCATGATGGACAACCGCGCCTCATCGATGAGCTCCGCCATCGCTACACGTTCCTCGATAGCGCCTGGGCTCGACGCATGATCCGGACTTACGGGACCGAGGCGGTCGATGTGCTGGGAGAAGCGCACCGGGTCGAGGATCTCGGCCGGCATTTCGGCTTCAACTTGACCGAGGCCGAGGTGCGCTGGCTGATGGCCAACGAATACGCCCGCCGTGCCGAGGACGTGGTCTGGCGGCGCACGAAGCTCGGCCTTAGGCTCTCGACCGAAGAGATCGCGGCGCTCGATGCCTTTATGCAGGAGGAGCGGGCGGCTACGGCACGGGCAGCGACGACACGGGCAGCTACCACACGGGCGGCGGAATAACGCATCTCACACCTGCGGCAGGACAACTCGGGAACCCGCCCTACTTGCGGTGGCGAACAGCGTGCATGCGAGCCGCAGGAGAGCCCAGGTGTCCCAAGTCGTCCTCTATCTCGTCACTGCCGTCATCTTCCTCGGCGCCGATGTACTCTGGATAAAGCTCTATGTTCGGCAGCTTTTCGAGACGCATGTGAACGACATGCTGCTGGAGGATTTCCGCGCGGCGCCGGCGATTGGTTTCTATGCGCTTTATTTGGTTGGCGTGCTCTACTTTGCATCCTCGGCCGGGCTTTCGGGCAAGCCGCTCGGCCGGGTGGCACTCGACGGTGCCTTCTTCGGGCTCCTCTGCTACGGCACTTATGCCGCCACGAACTATGCCACGCTGCGCGGCTGGCACCCGCAGATGGTGGCGAGTGACCTCGCCTGGGGTACGATCGCTACGGCAACCTCGGCCGTTCTGGGCGTGATCATCACCCGGGCCATCATGGGCGGCCAAAGCTGAGGAGAGGCACTGGTCGCGCCCTAAGGCCCGATTTCCCATGACCGCGCGTTGACACCCCGCCGCATGGCCCGCCACGTTCCCTCCTAACCACAAGACGGGAGGACACCATGGCGGACCATGTGCTGGCGATCGATCAGGGCACGACCTCGTCGCGCGCGATCCTGTTCGACGGAACCATGCGGCCAATCGCGAGCGGCCAGCAGGAGTTCGAGCAGCATTTCCCGCGTTCGGGCTGGGTCGAACATGAACAGTCCGATCTTTGGACGACGACCGCCGCCACCTGCCGATCCGCCATCGAACGCGCAGGCGTGAGGCCCGAGCAGATCGCCTCCATCGGGATCACCAATCAGCGCGAGACCGTCTGCGTGTGGGAAAAGGCAACCGGCAAGCAGGTGCACCGCGCCGTCGTCTGGCAGGACCGCCGTACCTCGGAGCTTGCGGCGAAGCTCCGCGATGCGGGCCATGAGCCGATGGTGACGGAGCGGACGGGCCTCCTCCTCGACCCGTATTTCTCGGGCACCAAGCTCTCTTGGATCCTGGACGCGGTGCCGGGCGCGCGCGATGCGGCGCGGCGGGGGGAGCTCCTGTTCGGGACGGTCGACAGCTACATCATCTGGCGCCTGACCGACGGCAAGGTGCATGCGACGGACGCCACCAATGCCTGCCGCACGATGCTCTACAACATCCATGAGGGGCGCTGGGACGAAGCGATGCTGCGGCTTCTCGATATCCCTGAGGCGATGCTGCCCGAAATCCGCGACTCGAACGGCGATTTCGGAGAGACGCGGCCCGATCTCTTCGGTCGGCCCATCCCGATCCAGGGCGTGGCCGGCGATCAGCAGGCGGCGACCATCGGGCAGGCCTGCTTCAGCCCGGGCATGATGAAATCGACCTATGGGACGGGTTGCTTCGCGCTACTGAACACTGGCGACAAGCCCGTAGCCTCCCGCAACCGGCTGCTGACGACGGTCGCCTATCAGCTCGACGGGAAGCCCGCTTTCGCCCTCGAAGGCTCGATCTTTATCGCGGGCGCCGTGGTGCAGTGGCTCCGCGACGGGCTTAAGATCATCCGCGAGGCGGCGGAGACGCAGCGCCTGGCGGAGGCGGCGGATCCAAACCAGGATGTCTATATGGTGCCGGCCTTCACCGGGCTCGGCGCGCCCTATTGGGACGCGGACTGCCGGGGAGCCATCTACGGCCTCACCCGCGGCACGGGGCTGGCTGAGTTCGCGCGAGCGGCGCTTGAGAGTACGGGCTATCAGACCCGCGATTTGCTGGATGCGATGCAGCGCGACTGGGCCGAGGAGACGGGCAGCGCGACGGATGTCGTCCTCCGCGTCGATGGCGGCATGTCGGCCTCCGATTTCACGATGCAGTTTCTGGCCGACATCCTCGGCGCGCCGGTGGATCGGCCGAAGATCCAGGAGACGACGGCGCTTGGCGCGGCCTGGCTTGCGGGAAGCCGCGCGGGCATCTTCCCCGGGATCGACGCGTTCGGTCAGTCCTGGGCGCTCGACCGCCGCTTCGAGCCGGCCATGGAGGGGGCGGTGCGGGAGCGGAAATACGCGGGCTGGAAGGATGCGATCCGTCGGACGCTGACCCAATAAGGCACAGATCCCACCGTTTACCATCGGCTCATCCGCAAGGCGCACAACACGCGGTGAGGATGTCGATCTGGAGTTTTCCGATGCGTTTGCAGGTGTTCCGACGGTCATCCGCGGCGGAGCAATCGGCTGCGGCGAAGAGGCGGCCGCGGGTGCCGAACACGGTCTATGCGATCGGGCCCGTCCGCGGGCAGGCGGCGCTCCTGCGCAAGCTGGTGGAGCGGATCCTGCGCGACGTGCCCCGCCGCCCCTCCGAGCAGGTCGGCGCGGATGAGGGCGCGCCCTCGACCAGAAGCCGGCGGGCCAAAGCCGCAGATCTGGTCTTCCTGGGCGATCTGATCGGAAGCGGCTCGGACGGGCTCGGCGTGCTCGACTATCTGCAGGAGCTTGCGGCGGAGCCGGCGCTCAAAGTGACGCCTGTTCTCGGCTCGCAGGAGTACCGCCTGTGCCGCTTCCTCTCGGGGCAGTGCGACGGGGCGCGTTGGCTCGGCGATGGCGGGGTCGCCTTTCTCGTCAGCAATGGTGTCGAGCCGCGCCTCGGGGCGTCCCCCTTCCGGCTTCGGCCCGAGGTCGAGGCGGTCCTGGCTCATCGCCGGGCGCTCCTCGACGCGATGCCGCCATCGGTGACGATCGGCGATGTGTTGTTCAGCCATGGCGGTGGCGCCCCGCAGGTGCCGGTCAAGCAGCAGACAGTCGAAGATCTGGTGCTGGGCGTGGGCGAGGGGCCACCGCGGCGGCGCTCGGACGGGCTCTGGTCGGTGCATGCCGGCCCGCTCGTGGAGCCGCTGGAGCCGGACAGCGGCTCCTTCGGCCTCTCCACCGGCGCGCATTACAGCCAAAGGCTGGTCGCGCTCCGGATCGACGCCGATGGCGGCCTCGGCCTCCTGGAAGCCTGCCTGGACTAGCGGTCGAAAGGGGTTGGGTTGGGACAGGCTGCCGAGCGCCCCCACCCACGACAGGATGGCGTGAGTCGCACCAAAGAAGGGCTAACGACGCTATCGGAGGTTTCAGCGGTGTTGCGTCTCCAGCCCGTGCTGCGTTCGCTGAAAATTCACTGTTGGGCGATAGCCTGTCGTGGGAGGGCGCGGCGCAAAGGAGGGTCTCCGTCCTGCGCTCTGGGACCGCTGCAGCCTCACCTCTTGTGGTCTAATACTGCGCGCCGCACTCTTTGCCGTGCGATTTCGGCCTGGAGGAGGGATGATCGTGTGTGGGGATGAGGTGGCCTGCAGCTTAGTGCAACGACCCTCGCCCAATCACGGCGACCGTCGTGGTGCGAAGGTCGATCTCATCATCCTCCACTACACGGCGATGGAGAGTGCTGAGGCGGCGGCCGCACGGCTGACGGACCCCGCCACCGAGGTTTCCGCCCATTACCTGATCGCCCGGGATGGTCAGCTCATGGCGCTCGTGCCCGAAGAAAGGCGCGCCTGGCATGCGGGCCGGTCGGGTTGGGGGAGCATCACGGATATCAATTCGCACGCGATCGGCATCGAGCTCGACAATGCGGGCGCGGCGGAGGATCCGGCCCCGGCATTCGCGGAGCCGCAGATGGCGCGGCTTGAGGGCCTGATCGACCAAATCCGCGGGCGCCACGCGATCCCGCCCGAACGGATCTTGGGCCATGCCTGCGTTGCGCCGGGGAGAAAGCAGGATCCGGGGGAGAAGTTCGATTGGCGGAGGCTCGCGCTTGAAGGCCGGGCGGTTTGGCTCGATCCAGACCCCAGCGCTCAGGCCCTGGCCCTCGGTACGGGCGACGCCCGTCTCTTCGGGGCGGCGGCGCGCGGGATCGGCTACGTCTTTCCGGAGGAAGGGCCTGGCTGGAGCGCGCCGCTTCGCGCCGTCTGGGCAGCTTTTGCGCAGCGTTTTCTGCCGATGCGGGCGCGCGATCCGCTTCCCGGCCCTGCTGCCGTCGCGCATGCGGAGGCGCTCGCCGCGCGCTTCCCCGTTATGCGTGAGGGCGACGCTCAAATTTGACATTCCCTCTTCGTCGACGCATCAGCGGCGCGCGGGCGGCGGGATGGCCGCGCCGTCATGTGGGTTTCTGCAGGACGGTGAGGAAAGTCCGGGCTCCACGGAGAAACGGTGCCGGGTAACGCCCGGCGGGGGTCGCAAGGCCCTTAGGGAAAGCGCCACAGAGATGAGACCGCCGGGATCCGTCTCGGCAAGGGTGAAACGGTGGGGTAAGAGCCCACCGCGTCGGCGGCAACGCAGACGGCACGGCAAGCCCCACCGGGAGCAAGGTCGAAAAGGGATGGCAAGGCATCGCCGGGGCGCCTCCGGCCCGCCATCCGGGTTGACCGCAAGAGGCCACGGGCGACCGGGGTCCTTAGATGAATGGCCATCCAGGGGGCATCGCCCTCGGACAGAACCCGGCTTATACGTCGCCCGCACTCTCCCAATTCGCTCCCAACTTGGCAAAAGCGTCTCGACGAAGCCGCGATCCGGGTCTCTCAGCGCACAAAAGCGATGATTCGAACCCTCAGGGCGCCTCGTCATTGTCAGCATAGTGAACAGAAAATGAACAAACTGAATGCCACACTCTTTTGAGTTGTGTTGACATCATTTCTGACCCCTTTTTGTTCTCATTCTAGTTCACTGAGCCCCTTTTGGGAGTGAATTGGGAGAAATTGGGTTGCTGTGGATACCTCTTCGCGGTAAGAAAACTCTGTGGTCAGGCGCAAGCGGCATAGATCGCCCCCCGGGCCAGCACATCACCGGCGAGCGCGTCAGGCTGTTGAGGCAGAGCAGGCCCACGCCAACGAGCAGACAGGCCGATAAGCAGGCCGGTGAACGAGGGGCAAAAGGGGCGGCGCCCGCAGCCTGGATGGCAGAGGGCCCGCCCCGGCAGCCCGTAGTGATTGGAGCATGCGTTGCGTTGGCGTCGACGGTGTCGGGGCAGATGGCGCAGGGGCGGCGAGCGGGTTGCGAGAGAGGTGCCCGCGTAGCGTTGCCGCCCGAAGGTCTGATCCGCCCATGAGGCGGCGACCGCGCGGCGGTTAAGGGCGAGGGGCGGCAGCGAGGATGTCTAGGCGCTTCGCAGGCACCCATAAGCATAAGGTCGAGGACCGCGGTCGCGTCTCTCTGCCATCGCCCTTCCGCAAGGTGCTGACCACGCTCGAAACCCGCGACATCTATCTCGTCCCCTGCATGAAGCGCCCGGACGCCCATGTCTGCATGTCCGGCCCCGGTTTCGAGGCCTATTGCGACCGGGTCGAGGAGACGCTGACGAGCGCCGAGGATCGCGACGCCTTCAACGAGTTCATCCAAGGGCGTGCAGTGCCGCTCGAAGCCGATGAGGCCGGGCGGATCGTCCTTTCGACCGCGGTGCGGCAGCTTCTCGGCATCGGCAAGGATCTCGTCTTCGTAGGGCTCGGCAGCTATTTCGAGATCCGGGCGCCCGAGGGCCACGATGCCCGGGCCGAGCAGACGGGCGAGAAGGCGCGTCCGCTGATCGCCGAGGTCTCGATGAACGGCCTGCACTAGGGCGCGGCGATGGAAGGCGCGCCGCATATCCCCGTCTTGCTCGAACCCGTGCTCGGGGCGCTCGCGCCGCTAGAGGGTGCGGCGGTGATCGATGGGACCTTCGGTGCGGGCGGCTACAGTCGGGCAATTCTGGCGGCCGGGGCCGACCGCGTTCTCGGCCTGGATCGAGACCCGGACGCCGTTGCCATCGGCAGGGCGCTTGCCGGCGAGGAGCCGCGGTTCCTGATCACCGAGGGCGCGTTCGAGGATCTCGCGACTTTGGCCGAAGCAGCCGGGATCGCGCCCGATGCGGTCGTGCTCGATATCGGGGTGTCCTCGATGCAGCTCGACCGCGCAGAGCGTGGGTTCTCGTTCATGCGGGCCGGCCCGCTCGATATGCGCATGGCGAGCGACGGGCCGAGCGCTGCCGATCTCGTGAACACGGCCGAGCTCGAGGAGCTTGCGGATATCCTCCATCACTTTGGCGAAGAGCGAGCGGCGCGCCGCATCGCGCGGGCCGTCGTCGCTGCGCGCGATGATGCGGCAATCACGGATACGCTTGCGCTTGCCGAGGTCATCGCGCGCTGTCTGCCGGCCTCGAGACCCGGGCAGGTGCATCCGGCGACGCGGTCCTTTCAGGCGCTGAGGATTGCTGTGAACGACGAGCTCGGACAGCTCGTGCGCGCTCTCTCGGCGGCGGAGCGGGTGTTGGGCGCTGGCGGCAGGCTGGCCGTCGTGACGTTCCACTCGCTCGAGGATCGTATCGTCAAACGCTTCTTTCAGTTCGGTGCAGGGCAGGGTGGCGGCGTCTCTCGCCACATGCCCGAAGCAGCGCCGGGGCCTGCGCCGCGTTGGGAGCGTCCCGCCAAACCCATCGAGGCGGATGAGGCAGAGTGTCGGGCCAATCCCCGTGCCCGATCGGCGCGGCTGCGCATGGCGAGGCGCACGGCGGCGGCCGCGGTGGCGCCCGAGCCCCGCGCGCTCGGTCTGCCAACAGCGCCTGTGGCCGCTGATTTCGTGACGCGGCTGCGGCGTCGCCGTTCGAGCGCAAACGAAAATCGAGGGCGCGTATGAGCAGGACGGGTTTCGCGCTTTCGGTGCTGGCGATCCTGGTGGTCGCAGCCTGGGCGTACAATGTGAACTACCGCACGGGCGAGGCGCTCGATCGGGTCGAAGCGCTGCGGGACGAGATCGCTCGAACGCGGGAGGATGTGCAGGTTCTGCGGGTCGAATGGGCTTGGCTGAACTCTCCTAAACGGCTCGCGAAGCTGGTCGGAGAGCATCAGGCGGCACTCGGTCTCGAGCCCATGGCGCCGGAGCGGTTCGGCGAGACGGCGCAGGTGCCGTTCCAGCCGCCCGCGGGCCACGACGCCTTGGAGGCAGCCCTCGAAGCGGCGCTGTTCGGAGCGGAGCGGTCTATCATCGCGCAGGAGGTCGAGCGCGGGGGCGGTGCTGCGCCCGTCGCGCGGCCGGATCCGAGGCTCTTGCCGCTTTTGGAAGTGGCGCCGCCCACGCGTCTCTTGCCAGTCATGGCGCGGCCCGATGGTGCGGCCGGGCCGTTCGCGACGGACGGGCTGCAGGCGGCCGAGGCCGTGTCGTCGCCAGAAGGAACCGACGCCGCGCTGGCAGCGGCGATCGACGAGGCTGTGCGCCAGACCGTGGGCCAGACCTTAGGGCAAACCGTTGGGCAGGGTGCGGTGGCGCATTTGAGCGCGGAGATCCCCGCGCCGGAAGCCGCATCTCAGTCAGAAGCGCCGCTGCCGGGCTATGAGGCGCGTTCGGGGGGGCAGTCCACGCCCGTGGCAGTCTTCTCGCCCGCAGTGACACCTGGGCTTGCGCGGGTGGTCTCGGTGGGCGGAAGTGGCGGTAGCGTGGGCGGCCGGGTGGAGCGGTCGACGCAGGCGGCCGACCCGAACCCGTCCTTTCTGTCGCAAGTCAACGCCGCGGGCACCGCGCAGCCGCTGCCCGTACCCCGCCCGCCGGTCGCGGCAAGGCCGGCGCAATGAGCGATTTTGCAGCCCCCATCCACCGGCGCCTTCGCCCACGCCCGCCCGAGCCCCCGCGTTCGGCCGCGCGGGCACGCGACGATTGGCGACTGATCCTAGTGATTTTCGCCTTCGTGCTGTTCTACGCGACCCTATCGCTTCGCATGACCTTGGTCGCGCTGTCGGTGCCGGCGGAGCCGACGCTCGGCGCGTTCGCCCATGCGGACCCAGTGCGGGGTGCGATCACCGACCGGCATGGGCGTCTTTTGGCGGCCAACCTGCCTGCCTATTCGCTCTATGCCCATCCGGGTGAGATGCATGATCCGGAGAGGAGTGCCAAGGCGCTGGCCGGGATCTTCGGCGATATGGCGGAGGCGGAGATCTACGCGCTTCTGACCGATGAGCGCCGCTTCGTCTGGATCAGGCGGCCGGTGACACCGCGTCAGAAAGTGCAGATCCAGGATATCGGCGAGCCGGGGCTCCTTTTCGGCCATCGCGATCTGCGGTTCTACCCGGCGGGCCGGGTCGCGGCGCATCTGGTCGGCAGCGTCAAGGCGGAGCGCGAGGCGGTGCGTTATGCCGAGCTTGTGGGGCAGGGCGGCGTCGAGCGGCATTTCGATAACCGGCTGCGCGACCCGGCCCGCTCGGGCGATCCGCTCCCCCTCACCATCTATCTCTCGGCCCAGGCAGCGCTTGCGGACGTGTTGGATGGCGAGAAGCGGCGGCTGGGCGCCAAGGGTGCGGCGGGTATCCTGCTCGAGGTCGAGACGGGCGAGGTCGTCGCCATGGTCTCGCTTCCCGATTTCGACCCGAACATCCGGCCGAGCGAGAAGGATAAACGCGCAGGCAAGAGCCCTCGTTTCAACCGCGCGGTGCAGGGCGTCTATGAGCTTGGATCGGTCTTCAAGCCTCTGACGGCCGCCATGGCGCTGGATGCGGGGGCGGCGACGCCCGACAGCTTGATCGAGACCGGGGATCCGATCCGCTGGGGCCGCCAGCGTGTGCGGGACATGCACCGCATGCCGCCCTTGATGACGGTCACCGACATCGTGCGGCGCTCCTCGAATGTCGGCTCGGCGCGGCTTGCGTTGATGGTGACAACGCCGCGCTTCAAGTCCTATCTCGATGCGCTCGGCATGTTCGATCCCTCGCCGCTCGAGATCGCCGAGGCGCGGGGATCGCGCCCGCTCCTGCCGCCGAAATGGACGGAGCTTTCGACCATGAACATCGCCTTCGGGCACGGTCTTGCGGTCTCGCCCATGCATCTTGCGGCAGCCTATGCCACGGTCGCGAATGGCGGGCGGCGCGTGGTGCCGACGCTGCGCAAAGGCCATGTGCCCGAGGGTGCGGGCGAGCCCGTGTTCTCGCCCCGCGCCTCGCGCCAAGTGCTGGCGATGCTGCGGGCGGTGGTGACGGACGGGACCGGGCGGCGCGCGAGGGTCGAGGGTTACGAGCTTGGCGGCAAGACCGGCACGGCGGACAAGCCGCGCGAGGACGGCCGGGGCTATGCCCGCGACCGGGTGCTCGCGACCTTCGCGACCGTCTTCCCGATCTCCGAGCCCAAATACGTGCTGATCGTGACGATGGACGAGCCGACGGATCGGAGCGGGGCCTACCCTTCGCGCCAGGCGAGCCGCACGGCGGCGCCGGCCGTGCGCGAGGCGGTGCGTCGGATGGCGCCGATCCTAGGTCTCCGCCCGCGCCCGGATCTCGTGCCCATCGCGCTCGACGCACCCGAAGCGGCACCGGCAGCCCTCGCGGTGGCTGCGAACGCGGCTGGTCTGGTTGCAGGCACGACGGGCGTTTCGGGGCCTGAGGATGCGCAGGCGCCTGCCGCCGCCGTTGCCGCTCCATCCCAGCAGCCGGCGCCGATGCCCATGCCGAGACCCGGCAGGCCGTGAGCGTCGCACCGGCAACCGGATCCGGCGGCATGCGGTTCGCCGAACTGGGTCTCGTGCCGGGCGGTGACTATGGCCTTGTCGGGCCCGAGCCGGCATCCGATGCCATGATTGCCGGGATCGCCGTCGACAGCCGGGAGGTGAAGGACGGCTTCCTGTTCGTCGCCATACCGGGCACGCGGCTCGACGGCGCGGAGTTCATTCCCTACGCGCTTCGTATGGGGGCGGGCGCGATCCTCGCGACACCCGAGGGTGCGGCGCGCATGGCGCCTGAGGATGGCTGGCCTGTCCCGGTGCTCACGACGCCGAAGCCGCGGCGCGCACTCTCGATAATCGCCGCCCGTTTCTGGCCCTCTCAGCCCGCCGTGATGGCGGCGGTGACGGGCACGAACGGCAAGACCTCGACGGTTCATTTCCTGCGCCAGCTTTGGCATGCGGAGGGGTTCGCGGCGGCGAGCCTCGGTACGACGGGGGTCGAAGGGGGGACGGCCGCCGATCCCCACGCCTTCGATGCGCCCCTCGGCCATACGACGCCCGAACCCATCACGCTTCACCGCGCGCTCGACACCCTGGCGCGCCAGGGCTGCGGTCATGCGGCGATGGAGGCGTCTTCGCATGGGCTTGAGCAGCATCGTGTCGACGGCGTGCGGATGACGGCGGCGGCGCTCACCCATATCAGCCGCGACCATCTCGATTATCATGCAAGCTTCGAGGCCTATGTGGCGGCGAAGCTCGCGCTCTTCGGGCGCGTGCTGCCGCCCGAAGGCACGGCGGTGATCAATCTCGACGACCCGGTGGCGGCGGAGGCGATGGCGCTCGTGCAGGCGCGGGGGCAGCGGGCGATCACCACGGGCCGGTCGGAGGGTGCCGATCTCAGGCTCATGGGGCAGAGCTTCCGGACGGACGGCCAGGATCTGCTGATCGCGCATGGCGGCGCCGAACATCGTGTGCCGCTGCAGCTTGTCGGGACCTATCAGGCCGAGAACGTGTTGACGGCAGCGGGCCTCGCCATGGCGACGGGCATGTCGGTCGAGGCCGTGATCGCAGCACTACCGGGCCTTGCGACGGTGCGGGGGCGGATGGAGCTCGCCGGGCATCGGCAGAACGGTGCAGCGGTCTATGTGGACTACTCGCACACGCCGGGCGCGCTCGAGGCGGCGCTCGCCTCGCTCCGCCCGCATGTGACCGGCAACCTCGTCTGTGTGTTTGGCGCAGGCGGCGACCGGGACCGGGGTAAGCGGCCGATGATGGGCGAGGCGGTCGCCCGCGGCGCGGATATCGCGATCGTGACGGACGACAACCCGCGGAGCGAGGATGCGGCCGAGATCCGCGCCGCCGTGATGGAGGGCGTGCGCGCCGTGCCGGGCGCGAGTGCGCAGAACGTCGGTGGGCGCGCCGAGGCGATCCTGGTGGGTGTCGATGCGCTGCAGGGCCCGGGCGATGTGCTGCTCGTCGCCGGCAAGGGGCATGAGCCGGGCCAGGAAGTCATGGGCGAGATGCTGCCCTTCGACGACGTCGAGCAGTCGCGCGCCGCCATCGCGGTTCTCGACGCGGATGACGCAGGGCCTGGGGCGGGGGCGGGATGACAGCCCTCTGGACCGCATCCGATGCTGCGGCTGCGACCGGCGGCCGGGCCGTGGGCGACTGGGCTACGGGCGACTGGGCCACGGGCGACTGGGCGGCCACCGGCATCTCTATCGATACCCGGAGCCTTGCGCCTGGAGATCTGTTCGTTGCGCTGGTGGGCGATGCGCGGGACGGGCATGGGTTCGCTGCCAAGGCCCTGGAGGCGGGTGCGGCTGCGGTGATGGTTCATCGCCGGCCTGAGGATCTGCCGGCGGACGCGCCGTGCCTTGAGGTCGAGGATACGCTTGCTGGGCTTAGTGCCCTCGCCACGGCTGCGAGAGCGCGCAGTTCGGCGGAGGTTCTGGCCATCACCGGGTCCTCGGGCAAGACGACGACGAAGGACATGGCGGCGGCGCTTCTCGGTAGCCAACCGGACGCGCGTGTGCATGCCGCCGAGCTCAGCCTCAACAACCATTGGGGCGTGCCGCTCACGCTCGCGCGGATGCCGGTCGAGACGACGCATGCCGTGCTTGAGATCGGGATGAACCATGCGGGCGAGATCGCGCCGCTCTCGCGTCTCGCCAAGCCCGATGTCGCGCTCATCACCATGATCGGCGAGGCGCATATCGGCAATCTGGGCTCGATCGAGAACATCGCACGCGCCAAGGCCGAGATCTTTGAGGGGCTGGGACCCGAAGGCGTGGCGGTGCTGCCGGCGGATAGTGCGCAACGCGCGATCCTGGAGGCGGCGGCAGGGCGCAATCGAGTGTTGTTCGGCGCGGCCGAGGACGCGGGCTTTCGGCTGATCGACGCGCAGGTCCATGCCGGGACCACGGTTGTCGAGGCCGCGCTGGACGGCGCGCCCTGGTCCTTTCGCATCGGGGCGCCCGGGCGTCATCTCGCCTCGAACGCGCTCGGCGCGCTGGCGGCGGTCGCGGCGCTCGGTCTCGATCCGGCCCGCGCGGCACTGGCCCTCGCCCGGTGGGCGCCTGGGGCGGGGCGAGGGGAGCGGTGGCGGATCGAGCTCGGCCCCGCGGGCCTCGATGGGGCGGTCCTCCTCCTCGACGAGAGCTATAACGCCAATCCGGCTTCGGTGCGCGCCGCGCTCTCGGTCCTGGCGGCACAGCCCGTGACCGACGGCATCGGGCGCGTGGCGCGGGGCCGCCGGATCGCGTTCCTGGGCGATATGTTGGAGCTTGGCGCGCAGGAGACCGCGCTCCACGCCGGCCTCGCGGAGGCGCCCGAAATGGCGAAGGTCGACCTTGTCCATTGCTGCGGCCCAGCGATGCGCGCGCTTTGGGAAGCGCTACCGAGAGAGCGGCGCGGGCATTGGTCGGAGACGAGCGAGGCGCTTGCCGAACGGGCGCGGGCGACGCTTGACGCAGGCGATGTGTGCATGGTCAAGGGCTCCAAAGGCGCGCGTATGGGGCCCGTCGTTGCCGCCATCAAGGCGCTTGGCACCCCCCGACGCGAGGGGCCCGAAGAGGCCTCGGCGCCGAACAGAGGAGGAGCCTGAGCATGCTCTACGAGCTGAGCGCCTTTAGCGACGGCGGCGATTTCTTCAATCTCTTCAGGTACATCACCTTCAGGGCAGGGGGCGCCTTTATCACGGCACTCGTCTTCGGTTTCCTGTTCGGACGGCGGATCATCGAGATGTTGCGCCGGTTTCAGCGGAAGGGACAGCCGATCCGCGACGATGGCCCGGCGGCGCATGCGGCCAAGGCGGGCACACCCACCATGGGCGGTGTGCTGATCCTCGGCGCGCTTCTCGTGTCGACGCTCCTTTGGGCGCGGCTCGACAACGGGTTCGTCTGGATGATCCTGATGGTGACCGCGGGCTTCGGCCTCATCGGCTTCGTCGACGACTATGCCAAGGTCTCGAAATACACGGTCAAGGGCGTCTCGGGGAAAGTGCGCCTGGGCGTCGGTTTCGCCATCTCGGCCGTGGCGGCGGTCTGGGCTGCGTATCTGCAACCCGACAGCCTCTCGAACCAGCTTGCGGTGCCGTTCCTCAAGGACCTGTTGATCCCGCTCGGCATTCTCTTCGTGCCGTTTGCGATGCTGGTGATTGCGGGGGCGGCGAATGCGGTGAACCTGACGGACGGGCTCGACGGGCTTGCCATCATGCCCGTGATGATCGCGGCAGGCTCGCTCGGCATCATCGCATATGTCGTCGGGCGCACGGATTTTACGGAGTATCTGCAGCTCCACTACGTCCCCGGCACGGGCGAGACGCTGATCTTCTGCGCGGCGCTGATCGGGGCGGGGCTCGGTTTTCTCTGGTACAACGCGCCCCCGGCGCTTGTTTTCATGGGCGATACTGGGAGCCTCGCGCTGGGTGGCGCGCTCGGTGCGATCGCGGTCGCCGCGAAGCATGAGATCGTTCTGGCGATCATCGGCGGGCTCTTCGTGATGGAGGCGATCTCCGTCATCGTGCAGGTCGCGAGCTTCAAGCTCACGGGCAAGCGCGTCTTCCGCATGGCGCCGATCCACCACCATTTCGAGCAGAAGGGCTGGGCCGAGGCGACGATCGTCATCCGGTTCTGGATCATCTCGATCATCCTGGCCCTCATCGGGCTTGCCACGCTGAAGCTGCGCTAGGGGGCGGGATGGCGACGGAGACGCTGGCCGAACGCATCGCCGACCGTTTCGTCGCCCTTGTGGTGGAGCGGGCGATCCCGGCCGTGCGCGCGGGGCGGCTCTTCGACGGCTGGGCGCTCGATCCCGCGGATCCCGAGGATGAGGCCGATTTCCTGGAGGGATCGGAGGGCCTTGTGCGCACCGCGAGCGACGAGGCGCTGATCATCTATCAGCGCGAGGGGGCAGCGGCGGTGCATGTCCGCGCGGTGCCGGTCGATACGCTGATCGTCGAGGAGGCGTTCGCTCAATGGGCGCGGGCGACCCTGCCGCCCTGCCGCGTGGTGCCTCGACCGATTGAGGACGTGGCGATGTTCGTCGAGGGGCCGCATCCCGAGGGTGGCGCGGTGCGGGTGCGCCTCGGCTTTTCCGAAGATCCGGACGAGCGGGGCACCTGGCAGGCCCATGCCGCGGTGAGCTGGCTGAGGCCACGATCATGAGCGGGCGGCTATGGTGATCCCGGTGCGATCCTATCCGGGGGCGCGTGTCGGCGTCCTCGGCCTCGGCCGTTCGGGGCTTGCGACGGCACGGGCGCTTGCGGCGGGCGATGCGACGCCCGTTTGCTGGGACGATGGCGAGGCCGCGCGCGAGGCCGCTGCAGGCGAAGGTTTCGAGATCGCCGATCTCTCCCGGGCGCGCGAGGCTGGCACGCTCGCCCGCCTGATCGTTTCGCCGGGGATACCGCATCTCTATCCGCAGCCGCATGCGGCCGTGGAGGCCGCGTGGGAGGCGGGTGTCCCGGTCGACAATGATGTGGGCCTCTTGTTCCAGGCCTTGGGAGCGACGGGGGCGGAGGTTCGGACGGTCGCAATCACCGGCTCGAACGGCAAATCGACGACGACGGCGTTGCTGACCCATATCCTCAAGGCTGCTGGGCGACCGGTGCAGATGGGGGGCAATATCGGGCGTGCGGTGCTCGATCTCGACCCACCGGCGGATGGCGAGACCATCGTGCTGGAGCTTTCGAGCTATCAGACCGAGCTTGCGCGGGCTCTCGCCCCCGAAATCGCGGTGTTTCTCAATCTGAGCGCCGACCATCTCGACCGTCATGGCGGGATGGGGGGCTACTTCGCGGCGAAACGCCGGCTCTTCGAGGCGGGGGCGCCGGAACGCTTGGTGATTGGTGTCGATGACGACCATGGGCGGTTTCTCGCGAACGGGGCGCTCGGCGGTGAGGAAGGCAGCGCGGTCATCGAGATCGCGACGTCGCGGCGGCTGCGTGGTGAGGGCTGGTCGGTCTTCATGAACAAGCGCTTCCTGACCGAATGGCGGAAGGGCAAGCAGGTGGCGGCGGTCGATATGACGGCAGCACCCGCGCTTCTCGGCACGCACAACCACCAGAACGCCTGCGCTGCTTGGGCGATCGCCCGCGCGCTCGGGCTCGGGCCCCGGGTGATCGAACCTGCGCTTGCCTCGTTCCCGGGGCTCGCGCATCGGATGGAGCGGCTCGGTTTGGTCGTGGGCGTGCTTTGCGTGAACGACTCGAAAGCGACGAACGCCGATGCGGCGGAGAAGGCGCTGCTCTCCTATGAAAACATCCGCTGGATTGCGGGCGGTCGGGCAAAGGCGGGTGGGATCGCACCGCTCGCACCGCTCTTTGAGCGCGTGGCGAAGACCTATCTGATCGGCGAGGCGGCGGATGATTTCGCGGGCCAGCTTGGCAAGGCGCCCCACGCGCTCTGCGGCACGCTCGAGGCCGCGGTCACGGCGGCCTTGGCCGAGGCCAAACCCGGCGAGGTGCTTCTGCTGAGCCCCGCCGCCGCCAGTTTCGATCAATTCGCGAGTTTCGAGGCGCGGGGAGACGCGTTTCGCGCGCTCTTGCAGGCCCGAGGGCTCGACAAGCGCGCGAACCCCAACACGGAGGATGCCAGATGACCGATATTGCAGGGCGCGGCGGCGCGGTGCCCATGCTGGGTCCGGGGGTCCGGCTGAACGCGGCCTTCGTCGCGGATTGGTGGCATTCGGTCGACCGCTGGTTGTTGGGTACCGTGATGCTGCTGGTGGCGACGGGGCTCGTGCTGGGGCTCGCAGCCTCCCCGCCCTTGGCGGAGAAGAACGGTCTTTGGACGTATCACTACGTGTTCCGGCAGGCGGTCTTCGCAGCGGTGGGGATCGGTGTCGTCGTCGCGGTCTCGACGCTGCCGGTGATTTGGCTAAGGCGCGGCGGGGTGCTGGCCTTTCTCGCCTGCCTTGGGGCAATCGCGGCGCTGCCCTGGCTCGGCACCGACTTCGGGAAGGGCGCTGTGCGCTGGTTCTCGCTCGGTTTCATGAGCGTGCAACCCTCGGAGTTTCTGAAGCCTGCCTTCGTCATCGCAGCCGCCTGGGTGATGGCCGGCAGCTTCGAGCGGGGTGGGCCGCCGGGGCGCGTGATCTCGGGCCTGTTCGCGACGGCCATCGCGGGCATGCTCGCGCTGCAGCCCGATTTCGGTCAGGCGATGCTGGTGCTCGCCGTCTGGGCTGCGATGCTGTTCGTCTCGGGCGCGCCCATGGTGCTGCTGGTCGGGCTCGCCGGTGCGGTGTCGGTGGCGGGGGTCGTGGCCTATGCGAATTCTGAGCATGTGGCGCGCCGCATCGACGGGTATTTTCAGCCCGAGGTCGATCCGCACACGCAGCTCGCCTATGCCGAAGCGGCGATCCGGGAGGGCTCGCTTCTCGGCGTCGGGCCGGCCCAGGGTTCGGTCAAATGGACGCTGCCGGACGCGCATACGGATTTCATCATCGCCGTTGCGGCAGAGGAGTTCGGGCTGGTCCTGACCCTCGCGATCATCGGCTGTTTCTTGTTCGTGACGCTGAGGGCGCTCGCGCGGCTTCTGGAGGAGCGGTGCATGTTCACGCGCCTCGCGGGAACGGGGCTGGCGGTCGCTTTCGGGTTGCAGGCCTTCGTGAACCTGGCGGTGGCGATCAGGTTGCTGCCGGCCAAGGGCATGACACTGCCTTTCATAAGCTATGGCGGCTCCTCGATGCTGGCGGCGGCGCTGGCGATGGGGGTATTGTTGGCGCTGACGCGGAGCCGGCCGCAGGACCCCGCCTCGATTCTGCGCGCGCAGATCGAGCCTGGCAACTGACGCGGCGCGCGGGTCTGAAAGGACCTCGGGCGCTGCAGGGCGGCCTGAGAGCCAACCAAACAGCCTGCCGTCTACCTGCATGCTCGGGTGCGGCGAAGAACCTGCGTCAGCGGTACCGAAATTCCTCATGAGCCCCTTGGCGCCCGGTGTTTGCGGCTGCTAGCAGCCTGCCGTTAGCGGATGTGAGAGCGATGGCAGCGCCGATGTTACTGATCGCCGCCGGGGGCACCGGCGGGCATATGTTCCCGGCGCAGGCTTTGGCGGAGGAGATGCTGGGGCGCGGCTGGCGCGTAGCGCTCGCCTCCGATGCGCGGGGGCTGCGCTATGCTGGCGGGTTCCCGGACACGGTCGAGCGGCTGGAGCTTGCATCTGCCAGCCCGTCGCGTGGGCCGCTTTTCGACCGGCTCTCGGCGCTCTTCGTCATCTTGGGCGGGATCCGCCAGGCCCGGGCGCGGTTTCAGGCAGAGCCGCCGGCGGTCGTGGCGGGTTTCGGCGGATACCCGGCGCTGCCGGCGCTGACGGCGGCATGGAGCCTGGGGCTGCCCCGGCTGATCCATGAGCAGAACGGGGTGCTGGGACGGGTCAACCGGCTCTTCGCAACGCGGGTCGATCGGGTTTGCTGCGGCACCTGGCCATTGCGCAATCCGCCAAAGGGGGCGCGGCTCGAAGCGGTCGGCAATCCTGTGCGCGCCGCCATCGCCGCGGCGCGTGATGTGCCTTGGACACCGCCCGATGCGGGCGGGGAGGGTGGCGAGATCCAGCTTTTGGTCTTTGGGGGGAGCCAGGGGGCCAGCGTCTTCTCCCGCGTGGTGCCTCAGGCGGTGGCGCTTTTGCCGGAGGCGCTGCGCCGGCGGCTCGTCGTCACGCAGCAGGTGCGCGACGGCGAGGCGGCGCAGGTGGCGGCCAGTTATCGCGCGGCGGGCGTGACGGCGGCGCTTGCGACCTTTCTCGATGACATGCCCGAACGGCTTGCCGCAGCACAGCTCGTCATCGCGCGGGCGGGGGCATCGACGGTGGCCGAGATCGCGTGCCTCGGCCGGCCCTCGCTCCTTGTGCCCTATCCGCATGCGACGGACGATCATCAGAGCGCCAATGCCGCGGCCCTGGCGGAGGCGGGCGGGGCGCGCGTGATCGATGAGCGGGCGCTGACGGCCGGCGCGCTCGCCTCGGCACTGCGCAGGCTGTTGTCCGAAGCGCCCGAGGAGGCTGCGGCGATGGCGGCGGCGGCCAGGGCTGCGGGCAAGCCTGAGGCGGCGCGGGATCTAGGAGATATCGTGCAGGCGCTTCACGAGGGCACCACTGCTTGATACCAATTGAGAAGAGCAGAACCCGCGAGAGCCCAGAAGGAGCCCGCCCATGACCCCGCCCACGGCCCTGCCCGTCGATATCGGACCGATCCATTTCGTCGGCATCGGGGGTATCGGCATGTCGGGCATCGCCGAGGTCATGCTGACCCTCGGCTACCGGGTGCAGGGCTCAGACATGAAGGCGTCGGCCATCACGGAGCGGCTGGAGCGGCTCGGCGCGCGGGTCTTTATCGGACAGCGTGAGGAGAACCTCGGCGAGGCAGGTGTCGTGGTGATCTCCTCCGCGATCAAAGCGGGCAATCCGGAGCTTGAGGCCGCACGGGCGCGGTCGCTGCCGGTGGTGCGGCGGGCCGAGATGCTGGCGGAGCTTATGCGCATGCGCTGGAACGTCGCCGTGGCCGGGACCCATGGCAAGACGACGACGACCTCACTTTGTGCGGCGCTGTTGGATGCCGGTGGGGCTGACCCCACGGTGATCAATGGTGGGATCATCCACGCCTATGGCTCGAACGCGCGGCCGGGCGAGGGGCGGTGGATGGTCGTGGAGGCGGACGAATCGGACGGCACATTCGTGAAGCTGCCGGCGACGATCGCGGTTGTGACCAATATCGATCCCGAGCATATGGATCACTACGGCTCGGTCGAGCGGCTACGCGACGCCTTCGACGCCTTCGTGCACAACATTCCCTTCTATGGCTGCCTCGTGGCCTGCATCGACCATCCGGAGGTGCAGGGGCTGATCGGGCGGGTCGATGATAGGCGGGTGGTGACTTATGGTTTCTCGCGCCAGGCGGATGTGCGGGGCGAGGAGGTGCGCCACGAGAACGGCGGGGTCTGTTTCGAGGCGGTGATGCGCGGGCGGGACGGTGCCGAGGAGCGACTGCCCATCGCCATGCGCATGCCGGGCGAGCACAACGCGTTGAACGCGCTGGCCGCAATTGCCGTGGCGCGCGAGCTGAAAGTCACGAGCGAAGAGATCGCCGAGGGGCTTGGCGGCTTTGAGGGTGTGAGGCGGCGCTTCACCCGGGTCGGGCAGTGGCAGGGCGTTGAGATCGTTGACGATTACGGCCACCATCCGGTTGAGATCGCGGCGGTGCTGAAGGCTGCGCGGGCGGCGACGAGCGGCAAGGTGATCGCGGTGCATCAACCGCATCGCTATTCGCGCCTCTCGGATCTCTTCACCGATTTCTGCGCCTGTTTCAACGATGCGGATGTCGTGGGCATCGCGGATGTGTTCGCGGCCGGGGAGGCGCCGATCACCGGGATCAGTCGCGATGCGTTGGTGGGCGGTCTGCGCGGTCATGGGCATCGGCAGGCATTCGCCGTGGCCGCGCCTGAGGAATTGCCCGCTTTCGTGGCCGAGCACGCCGCGCCTGGGGATCTGGTGATTTGTCTTGGTGCAGGCTCGATCTCGGCCTGGGCGAACGGGCTGCCGGACGCGCTGTCGGCGCTTGACCAAGGCGGGTTGCGGGCTGTGAGCTGAGGCTGCTGCGGGCGGGCTCGCGGGCGCCCCGTGCCGGTGTCTGCGACACCGCCGCCGGCCCACCCGCCAGCCTTTCGCCCGCGTGGGTTCCGGAGTTGGGAAGGGCGCCTTCTTCGATGGGTGATACTGCCGAGATCCTCGCCGATCTGCCCGATTTGAGGGGTAGGCTCACGCGGGAGCGGCCCTTGGCGCCTCTGTCGTGGTTGAGGGTCGGGGGGCCGGCAGAGATTTTCTTTCAGCCGGCCGATGCGGCGGACTTGGCCGCGTTTCTGAAAGCCCTGCCGCCCTTGGTGCCGGTGACGCCGATCGGGCTCTGTTCGAACCTGATCATTCGCGATGGGGGATTGCCTGGGGCATGCCTCCGCCTCGGCCGGCCCTTTGCCGGGATCGAGCCCTTGCCCGGTGCGCGGCTGAAGGTGGGGGCTGCGGCGCTTGACAGCGCGGTTGCCAAGGCTGCGGCCGCAGCCGGGATCGCGGGGCTCGAGTTCCTGCGCACGATCCCGGGCAGCATCGGTGGTGCTGTGCGGATGAATGCGGGCTGCTATGGCAGCTACACCGCCGATCACATCGAGAGTGTCGCGGTGATGGACCGCGCTGGGCGCACGGTCGAGCTTCTGCCCGATGAGATCGGTTTCGGCTATCGGCGTTCAGGCTTGCCGCCCGATACGGTGGTGTTGGCGGCGGTTCTTAGGGGCGTGTCCGGGGTGACTGCTGAGATCGAGGCGCGCATGGCCGAGCTTGTGGCCAAGCGCGCCGCCTCTCAGCCCGTGGCCGAGCGGTCCTGCGGGTCGACCTTCCGCAACCCTGCCGGCTATTCCTCGACAGGGGCTGCGGACGATCCGATGACGCTGAAGGCCTGGAAGCTGATCGAAGAGTCCGGCTGTCGCGGGCTCCGCCGAGGTGGCGCGATGATCTCGGAGAAGCACGCGAATTTCCTGATCAATGCGGGTGAGGCGACCGCTGCGGACCTGGAAGACCTTGGTGAGGAGGTTCGGGCGCGGGTTAAGGCCCATTCCGGGCACGATTTGGTCTGGGAAATCGCCCGTATCGGCGTTAGGCTCGCGTCAAGCTGAGACGCGCTGAAGCGCGCCGGCTGCGGCATCGGGAAAACCCGGGCCGCGGGGGCAATGTCCCCAAAGAGATCGGGTGAGGCATGTCGAGCAGGACAGCTCCCCGCGTGGCAGTGCTGAAAGGCGGCCGGTCGGCCGAACGCGAGGTGTCTCTCGTGTCCGGCGCCGAATGCGCCAAGGCGTTGCGTGCAGCGGGGCACGAGGTGACGGAGATCGATGCCGGGGCGGATCTGGCTGCTCGGCTGGAAGACGCGCGCCCAGATGTGGTCTTCAATGCGCTCCACGGCCGATGGGGCGAGGATGGCTGCGTGCAGGGCGTGCTCGAGTGGCTAGGCCTGCCCTATACCCATTCCGGGATCCTCGCGTCGGCGCTCGCCATGGACAAGGTGCGGGCGAAGCAGGTCTTCGCCGCCCATGCGCTGCCCCTCACTGATAGCCTGACCGTCTCGCGCGAGGCGGTGGCGGCCGGGCATCCGATGGAGCCTTCGTATGTCGTGAAGCCGATCAACGAGGGTTCCTCGGTCGGCGTTTACATCGTTACCGAAGGAGCGAATGGGCCGGCGAAACTCGCGCCGGATGCGCCCGAGATGCTGATGGTTGAGCGCTTCGTGCCGGGGCGGGAGCTTACGGTATCGGTCATGGGCGATGAGGCGCTGGCGGTTACCGATATCGTGGCGGCGACGGGTTGGTACGACTACCACGCGAAATACGCCCATGGCGGTTCGCGCCATGTCGTGCCTGCGGACATCCCCGATCATGTGACGGAGGCGTGCCTCGCCCATGGGCTGGCGGCGCACCGGGCGCTTGGGTGTCGGGGGCTTAGCCGTACGGATTTTCGGTGGGATGAGAGCCGGGGGCTCGACGGGCTCGTCGTGCTTGAGACGAACACGCAGCCTGGCATGACGCCGACCTCGCTCGCGCCCGAGCAGGCGGCGCATCGTGGGATCTCGTTCGAAGCACTCTGCACCTGGCTCGTGGAGGACGCGTCATGCGACCGGTAGACCGTGGCACGGACGAGCCGGTGTTGCCGGGTTTCGAGGCGCGGCAGGACGATCCTGCTGCGCGTGCTGAGGTCGTCGCGACGGGCGGCCTGCCGGAGCCCGCTTCTGACATTTTCTCCCCACCCGAGGATGGGCGTGAGACGATGGGTGGGGCGCCGCCGGAGTTTCTTGCAAGGGGGCTGAGGCGGCGCCGGGCGCCCGTCGTTTTGCCGCCGCCGCAAGGGTTTCGCTGGCCGCGGCTGCGGTTCGGTTGGGGCGGGGCCTCGGGGCCTGGGCCGTCGAAGATCCGCTATCGCCTGAAGCGCGCTTGGGCCAAGCCCGCGATCCGCTCGGCCGTTCTGGTGTACGCACCGCTTGCAGCGCTGGGCTTTGCCGGTTGGACCGTCGTGTCGGACGATGGGCTGAGACGCGGGGCGGAGGGCGCTGTTGCAGATGCCTGGTCCGCCTTCGCGGCGAGACCGGAGTTTGCACTGAAGGGCTTGGTGGTGACGGGTGCGGCGCCGCATCTCCAGACCGAGGTGCAGAAGGCGATCGGGCTCGAGGCGGGGGCGTCTTCCATCGGGCTCGACGTGGCAGGGCTCCGCCAACAGGTCATGGCGATTGGCGGCGTCGGCGATGCGTCGGTGCATATCGATCCCGGCAGTGTTCTGCGCGTGCATGTCACCCCGCGACCCGCCGCGGCGCTGTGGCGGGACGGGGCCGGGCATCTCTTCACGGTGGCGATCGACGGGACGATGGTGAACCCGGTGCCGAGCCGGGCGGCATTGCCGGCGCTGCCCGTCTTGATCGGACCGGGGGCCCGGGATGCGGTCGGCGAGGCCCTCGATCTTCTTCGCCGTGCACCGGAAACCGTGCCGCGTCTGCGGGCGCTCGTGCGCGTGGGCGAGCGGCGCTGGGACATGGTTCTTGACCGGGGTTTGACCATCATGCTGCCGGCGGAGCGCCCGGTCGTGGCGCTTTCCAGCATCTTGGCGCGGCAGCGCGACGAGATCCTGGAACGCGACCTTGCTGTCATCGATTTGCGCCTGCCGGGGCGGCCGACGCTGAGGCTCACGCCGAGGGCCATCGAGGCCTTGAAGCTGACGGGTGCGCTTGAGAAATCGGAGGGCAAGGATCTGTGAATTTCGCCGCTACTGATGTGTACCGTGCCATGCGTGCCCGGCTCGATATCGCGATCAAACGCGGTCGGGTCGGGGTGATCGATATCGGCTCCTCCAAGATCACGTGCCTGATCCTGAAACTCGACCCCAACCGCCTTGGCGAGGCGCGGGGGGCTGACCGGCTCGGCACCTCGCTCTTCGGCGCGGTCGAGGTGGTCGGCGGGCGTTGCGTGCAGTCGCGCGGCGTCAAGCGCGGCGAGATCGTCGATATGGACGAGGCGGCGCGCGCGATCCGCAACGCGCTCCTCTCGGCCGAGCAGATGGCGGCACCCAAGGTCGAGCGCGTCGATCAGGTGATCGTCAGCTTCTCGGGCGGGCGGCCCGAGAGCTTCTCTACGCTGGGCGAGACGGAGACCGAGACCGGCCGTGTTTCCGAGCGGGATATCGGCAACGCGCTGGCGGAGGCGCCCGATCCGCCCATCGGCGACGGGCGCGTGGTCCTTCATGCGCAGCCCGTGGAGATCGGGCTCGACGAGCAGACGGGGCTTACGGATCCGCGCGGCATGGCCGGTCGGCTCCTCTCCGTCGCGGTGCATGTGGTGACGGTCGACGCGCGCCCACTCGCCAACCTCATGGAATGCGTGCGCCAGTGCGACTTGGACCTCGCAGGCGTCGTGGCGGCGCCCTATGCCTCGGCTCTCGCGAGCCTTGTCGAGGATGAGCAGCGGACGGGAAGCGTCGCCATCGATATGGGCGGGGGCTGCACGGCCTTTGCCGTGTTCCTGCGCGACCACCTCGTCTGCATCGATCAGGTCCGCTTCGGCGGCGCGCATGTCACCTCGGACATCGCCGCGGGCCTGATGATGACGCAGGCCCATGCGGAGCGGGTGAAGACGCTTCATGGCGGGGTCATTGCGACAGGCGCCGACGATCGCGACCTGATCGACGCCCCGCGACGGGGCGAGGAGGAGAGCCCCGAACGCCGCCAGATCACCCGCGGCACCCTGATCGGCGTGATCCGCCCGCGGGTCGAGGAGACGCTGCGCATGCTCCGCGCCCGGCTCGAGACGCTGGGCGTGACCGAGATGCCGGGCTGCACCTTCGTGCTCACGGGCGCTGCGAGCCAGATGCCGGGCGTCGACGAGATGGTGACCCGCATCCTCGGCCGTCGCCCCCGCATCGGCCGACCGCTTCGCATTGCGGGCCTCCCCTCGGCGCTGTGCGGGCCCGAACACGCGGCGGCCGTCGGCCTCGCCGTCTATGCGCTGCGCCCCCATGACGAGATCTGGGACTTCGAAGCGCCCCGCCCCTGGTCGGTCCAGGGGCGCGCTGTGGAGCTGGTGCGATGGTTCCGGACGAGCTGGTGAACAGGCCCACCAGAACCAGGGTTCACGCCCTGTGGATAGGTTTGCACGTGACGAAAAGCAGCGACTCGGGTAGTGTCGCACCAAATAAAGCGTTGAGGCACCCAAGAAACACAAGATGCCGCTGGAAGAACCAGCGCTAGGGCATTGGAGCAGAAAGGCAGCGAGCGATGGCACTCAATCTTACGGACATAGACGACGACGACCTGCGTGCCCGGATCACAGTCTTTGGCGTCGGCGGCGCTGGAGGGAATGCGATCAACAACATGATCGAGAAGAACCTCGAGGGTGTCGAATTCGTCGCCGCCAATACCGATGCTCAGGCGCTCAGCAGCTCCAAGGCCACGCGGCGCATTCAGCTTGGACAGGGTGTCACGCGCGGTTTGGGTGCCGGATCGAAGCCCGATGTGGGCATGAGTGCTGCCGAGGAGAGCACCGACGAGGTCGCCGCCAATCTCGAAGGCTGCCACATGTGCTTCATCACCGGCGGCATGGGGGGCGGTACTGGAACGGGTGCAGCACCGGTCGTTGCCCGCATCGCGCGGGAGATGGGGATCCTGACCGTCGGCGTCGTGACCAAGCCCTTCCAGTTCGAAGGTGCGCGGCGCATGAAGCTTGCCGAGGCGGGCGTGGCGGAGATGCAGAACTACGTCGACACGCTGATCGTGATCCCGAACCAGAACCTCTTCCAGGTGGCCTCGGAGCACACGACTTTCGTGCAAGCGTTCCAGCTTGCCGACGATGTGCTCTACCAGGGCGTTCAGGGCGTGACGGACCTGATGGTTCGGCCCGGGATGATCAATCTCGACTTCGCCGATGTCCGCTCGGTGATGGAGGAGATGGGTAAGGCCATGATGGGGACCGGCGAGGCCGAAGGGCAGACCCGCGCCATCGACGCGGCGGAGAAGGCGATCGCGAACCCGCTCCTCGACGAGGTGAGCCTCAAGGGCGCGCGCGGCGTGCTGATCAATATCACCGGTGGCTACGACCTTACGTTGTTCGAGATGGACGAGGCCGCGAACCGTATCAAGGACGAGGTGGACCCGAACGCGCTGATCAAGTTTGGCTCCGCCATCGATCCGGACATGGACGGCAAGATGCGGGTTAGCGTCGTCGCGACCGGCATCGATGCCGAACAGATGGAGCGGCCGGTGCCAGAGACGGCCCCGTCCCGCCGGCGCCCGGCCATGACCGACAGCGCCGGGATCGATGCGCTCCGCGGCCATGCGCGGCCGGCGGCGCCTGAGCCCGCCATTCCGTCGGTTGCGGTTGCGGAGCCTGTCGTGGCCGAGGAGCCCGCTCCGGCTGCGACTGCGACGGTCGCGGCGCCTGCGCCTATCGCGCAGACACCTCGGGAAGCCCCGGCCGAAGCGCCCGCCGTGCTGGAGGCACCAGAGGGTACCGAGCGGCCGAGCCCGTCGAGTGTCGTCGCGGCCGCGCGCGCGCGGTTTGCCGCGGCCTTCGGTGCTGAGAGTGCTGAGCCCGCCGCACCGCCCGCCGACCCCGTTGAGCGGCGGGCCGGCATGGCGCCCTCGCCCGAAGAGATCCGTGCCCGTGCCGAGCGGGTGCGCCAGCAGGCGCGCGAGGCGCGGATCGCGCGGGAACAGGCGCCGAGCCCGGCGCCTTCGTTCGACGACGACGCTGGTCCTGGCCTTTTCGACCTCGATGCAGCCTCAGTCGATCTTGCGGCAACCGCGGAACCGGCACCCGCGGGCGTCCCCGCAGCGACCGATCCGAGGCAGTCTGCCACTGAGCAGGCTGCCAATGAGCAAGCTGCTAGTGGGCGGGCCGGGCTCTTCACGATCAACCGCCTGATCAATCGGGTTGCCGGACAGCAGGAGCCTGGGCCCCAACGCCGGATCGAGCCGCAATCGGGCCGCGCACAGGCCTTCGATGAGGAGGAGGGTGAGATTCCGGCCTTCCTTCGCCGTCAGGCAAACTGAGATCGACCTATCCGGCTGCCACGCTGCGGCGCGGCGGCCGGACGCAATGCCTAGACTGTCCGTTCTCTGTGGCCCGCAATGCAGCGCACGCTCTAGCTCTTTATTGCGCAACACTCTTTCGCCCGCGCTTAACTGACGCCGTCACTGGTCCAAGGGCCGTGGCGGCGTTTTGCTGCGCTGCGGGGAAGTCTGTTGCAAAGGGACATAATTCTTGAGTTGGCCGCACAGGTTGGCGGCTTTAATGAGATCTTAGCAGAAAAACATACCGCACGGGTCGCGCCTTCAAGGACGCCGCAAGAGATGCCCGCGGAACGAGGATAAGAGCATGCGTTTCACTCTTGCGAACACGGCGGTCTTCCGCGGCGTGGGATTGCATTCGGGGCGCCCCGTCACGGCGAAGGTGCTGCCTGCGATGCCAGGCAGCGGGATCGTGTTCGAGCGCACGGATGTCGCGCTCGGCACCGGCCGCGTGCCCGCGCGCTACGACCTTGTGGATGACACGCGGCTCTGCACGCGCCTGACCAACATGCACGGCATCTCGGTCGGTACGGTCGAGCATCTGATGGCGGCCCTTGCCGGCAGCGGCATCGCAGACGCCCGCATCATTCTCGACGGGCCGGAAGTGCCGATCATGGACGGCTCCGCCCGCTCCTTCATCGATGGCTTCCTTCGCGCCGGCGTTGTTGCGACTGGCACAGCGCCCAAGGCGATCAAGATCCTGCGCCCTATCGAGGTCGAAGGCGATGGCAAGCGCGCGGCGCTTCTCCCGGCTGAGGACACGGCCGGGCTGACAGTCCGCTTTGCCATCAACTTCGTGGATCGCGCGATTGGCGAGCAGTCGGTCGAGATGCCGCTGGCGGGAACGACGTTTGCCGAGGAGCTTGCGGATTGTCGGACCTTTGGCCATCTGGCCGAGGTGGAGCAGCTCCGGAGGCTTGGCCTGGCGCTTGGCGGCAGCCTCGACAATGCGATTGTCGTGGACCGTGGCCGTGTGCTGAACCCCACGGGTCTCCGCCGCCGTGATGAGTTTGTGCGGCACAAGGCGCTCGATGCCGTGGGCGACCTGGCGCTTGCCGGTGCGCCGATCAACGGGGTCTATGTCGGTGATCGTGCTGGGCATGAGCTGACCAACGCGCTCCTGCGCGCGCTCTTCGCCGACCCCACCGCATGGACCTATGCCGAGGACGCCGAAGGGTCGATGCGCCTGCCCAACGGCCCAATGCGCCGCCGCGCTGCGGGGATCGAGCGTCGGGTCGCTGTCTGACCGCAGCACACGCTTCTTATGGGTCGGTAAAGCTCGCGTGCTTACGATCTTGCACGCTGGTCGTCCGTGCACCGAGCGTGTAGGTTGCCGATCAGAACCGCGTCCGCAATCTGAGCGCTGCCGATGTCCGTGATCCGCCGTCCCATCCCTCTCGTCGCAATCGCCCTTGTGGCCAGTCTGGCGGGATGTTCGCTGCTGCCCGACCCACCGGAACCCGTTGAGGAGCTCTCGGCGAACGAGATCTTTGCCCGTGGCTCGGCCGAGCTCGATGGCGGGAATGAGCTGCAGGCGGCGAAGACGTTCAACGAGATCGAGCGGCTCTACCCGTTCTCGCAGCTTGCGAAGCGCGCCATCATCATGTCGGCCTTCGCCTCCTACGAAGGGGGGGATTTCGTAGGCGCAAGGGCGCAGGCGCAGCGCTATCTCGACCTCTATCCGGCCGATGAAGATGCGGCCTACGCTCAGTATCTGATCGCGCTCAGCTACTACGATAATATCGTCGATGTGGGCCGCGATCAGGAAGTGACGCGGAACGCGCTCGAGGAATTGAGTACCGTCGTCAGCCGCTATCCTGAGAGCGATTTTGCCCGCGACGCCCAGCTTAAGATCGATCTCACGCGGGATCACCTGGCTGGCAAGGAGATGTCGGTCGGGCGCTATTACTTAAAGCGCGGGTTCTACACCGCCGCCATCGCGCGGTTCCGGAATGTGGTGGAGTTATACGACACGACGAGCCAGACGCCCGAAGCGCTCCACCGGCTGGTTGAGGCCTATCTCGCGCTCGGCCTCGATGAGGAGGCGCGCGCGGCGGCGGTCGTCCTTGGGACGAACTTCCCGGGCTCTGGCTGGTACTCCGACAGCTATGCCGCCCTTACGGGCATCGAGGTGGTGGAGAAGGAGGGCGACGGCGGTACGATCTCGTCGCTCTATCGCCAGATCATTCTGGGGCGCTGGCTCTGAGTGTTGTGGCGCCCAGCGCTGACCAAGGCCGGGACTGATGCTACTCGGCCTCGAGATCCGGCACATCGTCCTGATTGAAGCGCTGACGCTCGACTTCCATGCTGGCCTGAACGTGCTGACCGGGGAAACCGGGGCGGGCAAATCGATCCTGCTCGACGCGCTCGGCTTCGCGCTCGGCCGCAAAGTGCGGCGGGACCTCGTGCAGGCGGGGGCGGAGCAGGGGAGCGTCACGGCAGCCTTCGCGCCCGGCGCTGACCATCCCGTGCACGCGATCCTGGCCGAGCTCGACATCGGCGCGAGCGAGGAACTCGTGCTCCGCCGTGTTGCGCGATCGGAGGGACCGGCGAGCGCCTTCGTCAACGATCAACGGGTGAGCGCGGAGGCCCTGCGCCGGGTCGGCGCGGCGCTGGTAGAAGTGCATGGCCAGCATGACGACCGCGGTCTGCTCGATCCACGGGCGCATCGTCCGCTGCTCGACGCCTTTGCCGGTCTGGCTGAGCCTCTGGCCGCCACGAAATCCGCCTGGCGCGCCGCCGAGGATGCGCGTCGCGCCCTGGCAGAGGCGGAAGAGATCCTGGCGAAGGCCGCGGCCGATCAGGATTTCCTGCGCCATGCGGTCGAGGAACTGATGACCATGGCGCCGGAGGCCGGTGAGGAAGAGCGCCTGGATGCCGAGCGTCGGCTGATGCAGGCGGCCGGCCGGATCGGCGAGGAGGTGGCGAAGGCGGCCGAAAGCCTTGAGGCCCGTGGCGAAGCGGGGATGGCCGACGCCCTCGACCGGCTGACGCGGGTGGCCGAGCGGGCGGAGGGCCATCTCGACCAACCGATCGAGGCGCTCGACCGCGCGATGGTCGAGCTTGGGGAGGCGCGGGAGGGTGTGGCGGCGGCCCTTGATGCCCTCGCTTTCAGCCCTGAGCGGTTGGAAATGGTGGAGGAGCGGCTCTTCGCCCTCCGTGCCCTCGCGCGCAAGCACGCCGTTCACCCAGCGGAGCTGCCGGCGCTGGCCGAGACGTTGTCGAGCCGCCTTGCCGCCATTGATGCTGGGGCGGAGCATATTGCAGGCTTGCAGGCCGTGTTGAGTGAAGCCGAGGTCGCCTACGATGCCGCGACCGCTGCGCTGAGCGAGGCTAGGCGCGAGGCTGCGGGTCGTTTGGACGATCTTGTGACCGCCGAACTCGCACCCCTCCGCATGGAGGCGGCGCGGTTCCACACACAGATCAGCGAGGGCTCGCCTGGTCCCGAGGGGCGCGATGCCGTCAGCTTCACCGCGACGATCAATCCGGGTGCGCCGGCGGGTCCGATCGATCGGATTGCTTCGGGCGGTGAGCTCTCCCGGTTCCTGCTGGCGCTCAAGGTCTGCCTCGCGGCCGAGGTGGGCGGGCTCGCAATGGTCTTCGACGAGATCGACCGGGGCGTGGGCGGTGCGACCGCGGATGCCGTCGGTCGCCGTCTCGCGCGGCTTGCGCAGGCGAACCAGGTCCTCGTCGTGACCCACAGCCCGCAGGTGGCGGCCCAAGGCCAGGCCCATTTCCAGATCGCGAAGCATGTCTCGGGCGACGCCACCCGTACCGACGTCACGCCGCTTGCCGGCGAAGCCCGGCTGGAAGAGCTTGCGCGCATGCTTGCCGGTGAGGAAGTGACGCCAGAGGCGCTCTCCGCCGCCGCCGCCCTCCTCGCCCGCCGCGCGGCCTGATCGCGGGCCGTTGCATCGGTCGCGCTTTGCGCCGGAGCGACGGGTTGGTTCAGGCGGTGACGCTGCACTGAACGCCAAGCCCGCGACGGTTCGCATTCCGAGCCGCCGCCATCGACAAGCGGTGCGCCTACGGCTACCGCTCCCCTGCCGCACCGACAGCACGGGGCCGATGAACAAGCGCGATTTTCTGATCTTGCGGAACCGGCTCCGCCGTGCGCTCGGTCTCATGCCCGACAAGAGGCGGCGCCGCGATCCTTGGGCACTGCCGGAAAGCCGACGGCGCGAGGGGGTGCGAGACGGGATCGCCATCGCCGCGATCTTCAAGGACGAGGCGCCTTACCTCGAAGAATGGATCGCCTTTCACGCCATGCTCGGTGTCCGCGCCTTCTACTTCTACGACAACGGCTCGACCGACGGCTCGGCCGAGATGCTCGATGCGGGCGGCTTCGGGGTGGCGGTCCATCGCATCCCCTGGATCAGCTTCGACGGCATGCACGCGGCACAGCATTTCGCGCATGCCCATATGCTCACGAATTTCGGGGCGGATTATCGCTGGGTCGCGTTTATCGATGTGGATGAGTTTCTGATGCCCGTCGAAGGCGAGAGCCTGCCCGCCTCTCTGGAGCGTTTCGCCCATCTGCCGTGCGTGAGCCTGCCCTGGATCTGTTTTGGCCCGAACGGGCACCGCGCGCGGCCCGAAGGCCTGGTGATCGAGAACTACACGGAGCGCGCGGCCCTGCCGCACGATCCGCGCCAGTTCTCGCTCCTCCGCTTCAAGTCGGTCGTCGATCCGGCTGCCGTCACGCGCAGCGGCACGCATTGCTTCGGGCTCGACGGTTGGGGCGAGGTCTTCGTCAACGAGGCGGGCGAGGCCGTCCCGCCTGAGGCGCAGCGGCGCGAGGGCTTCCCCCGCTACGACCATCTGCGGCTGCATCACTATTTCACCCGTTCTGAGGCGGAACTTGCTGCGAAGCTCGACAAAGGCCGGGTCAGCAAGAATGGCGAGATCGACCGCTCGACCTATCCGCGGCGCATGGCGCAGTATGCGCTGTCGGTTCATCGCGACGAGACGGCGCTGCGCTTCCTGCCGATGGTGAAGGCCCGGTTGGCGGCGCAGCGACAAGCACGGGAGGGCGCGGCATGAGCGTGACCGACATCGTCTGCCTCTGTTCGATCTACGATCTCAAAGACCTCTATTCGGAGGGCTTTGGCGGGCATCAGGAGCTGCGGCTTCTGCGGCCCGAGGAGGTCGAGGATCCCGCTGCGATCGAGGTGGCCATCGGCTTCGCCCCCGGGCCCGGCGATCTGGCGGGTTTTCCCAATCTGCGCCTCCTCTGCTCTGTCGGTGCTGGGGTCGACGGGTTGCTCACGCATCCGGGTCTGCATGACGGTATCGCGCTCGTGCGCATGGTGAACCCCGAGCAGGCGCGGATGATGGCGGGGTTCTCGGCCTATCATGTCGTCGCCTGGCATCGGCGGCTGTGGGAGTATCCGGCGATGCAGGAGGCGCGGCGGTGGGAGACGCTGGATGCGACGCCGCCCTCGAGCTTTCCGGTTGCGATCCTCGGCTGGGGCAATATGGGCCGGGCGACGGGTCGCGTGCTCGCCGATCTCGGCTACCCGGTCACCGGCTGGGCGGGCTCTCCGCGCGAGGAGGGCGGTATCCGAGTGCTGGCGGGGGAGGCGGCGCTGCCCGATCTCTTGAACGAGGCGCGGGCCGTCGTGAACCTCTTGCCGCTGACCGACACGACGCGCGGCATCCTCGATGCCGAGCGCTTTGCGATGATGCGAGAGGATGCGATCCTGGTGCAGCTTGGTCGCGGTGGGCATCTGGTGGAGGGCGATCTCATCGCGGCGCTCGATGCGGGCCGACCGGCCGTTGCCGCCCTCGACGTGACCGAGATCGAGCCGCTGCCCCCTGAGAGCCCGCTCTGGTCCCATCCGAAGGTCCGCATCACGCCGCATGTTGCGAGCGAGAACAGCGCCGAGGCGGTGGCGGGTGCCGTTGCCGCAAACCTCCGCCGTTGGCGCGCGGGTGAGCCACTGGTCGGCGTGGTGGACCGCAGCCGGGGCTACTGATCGGTTTCAGGTTAGAGTGCTGTGTGATCTCGCGCGCTCACGGCCATTGCGTCATTGCGGGGCTCGACCCGGCGATCCAGCGCCAAGGGCTTTGGATGCCCTGGTCAAGCCCGGGCATGACGTGAGTGCCGGAGATGAGGTTAGCCACTGGCCCAACGGCGGCTGCGGTGCCGTTCGATCCGATACCCACCTCGTTACAGCGACTGGGAAAGGTCCTCGAACTCCGCAGCGAGGCGGGTTGCGGTCTTTGGGTCGAGATAGTGGTCGACCCGGCCGCGCACATGGGTGACGAGGGCGTCCTCGCTCTGCTCTGACGACCAGTCCTCGCCCTTCGTGTCCGTAGCCGCCGCATGGCCCGACAGAACGCGCCATTTCGCGCACCATGTCATGGACCAAAGCCACATCGCGCGGCGCATCGGGACGAGCCAGGCCGGTGTCGTGCCAGTCGATCCCAGCCACCGCTTATAGGCTACCGCAACCTCTGCGGTATCGAGCACGGCGTGGCTCGCCACGTCCCAGGTGGTCGAGGTGTAGAGCGTCGCGTGGGCGAGATCGAGCTCGGGTGCGGAGTAGCGGCATTTCTCCAGATCGACGAGCACCGCGCTGCCATCGGCGCGCAGGATGAAGTTCCCGGGATGCGCGTCGAAGGAAATGAGGCGCGGTTCGGGCCGGGCGTCGCCTTGCGCAAGGGCGCGGAGTGCTGCGATCCCTGCATCGAGCACGGCTCGCGTCTCGGGCGCGACCGCCGCTTTGTCGAGATACGCGGCCTGCGCCTCGATCTCGCCCAAGAGTTCGGTCAGCGGATCGGTGGGGGCGAGCAGCGGCGGGCGTGCGGCCATCTCGGGCAGCGGCAGCGCGTGGATCGCGGCCAATGCATCGATGAGCGCGTCGAGATCCTCGGGCAGGCGTGCGGGTCTGCCGACGATCTCCTCGACGATCAGCCCGCCGCGCGGCAAGGCGTCGGAGGGCGGCAGCACGGAGTGGAGCGTCGGCGCATGACCACTCGGCGAGGCGCGGCGGTAGCAGGCCGCCTGATAGGCGAGGTTTTCGGCGGCGGCGAGGTGCATCTGGCTCTGCTTCGGCAGGCGCGCAACGAGGCCAAGGCCCTGCAGCCGGAAGTGCAGATGCGCGAGGCCGGTATCGGCCAGCGCCTCGGGCTCGGCCGCGATCCCGGCCGCGGCGAGGGCGGCGCGTAGACCATCCGCGACAGCAGGCTCCGTGCGATCGAGTGGGGCGGTCATGAGGCGGATCTTTCGGCCGGGGGTAGCCATCCTATGAGCAGTGCCATGCGCCGTGATTGCGTGGCCTCAGCCCGGGGTCAAGATGCAGGCGCCCGGGGGTCAGTTGGATTGCCGGATCAAGTCCGGCAATGACGGTCGGTGTCGAGTGTCTTGGGCGGACCGCTAGTGCGACTGCCGAGTGACGAGGTCAGTTGCCGGGGACGATCTTGCCGGGGTTCAGGATGCCTTTGGGGTCGAGCGCTTGCTTGATCGCGCCCATGACGGCCCAACCCTCGCCGTGCTCTTCGGCCATGAAGCGGCGTTTGCCTAGGCCGACGCCGTGTTCGCCCGTTACCGTGCCGTCGAGGGCGAGGGCCTGTTCGCACAGCCGGTCGGCGAGACGCATGGCGCGGGCTTTCTCGTCGGCGGCCTCCGGGTCGATCAGGATCGAGAGGTGGAAATTGCCGTCGCCCACATGGCCGACAAGGGGCGCCATAAGGCCTGCCTCCGCGATCTCATGCTCGGCCGCGGCGATGGCCTCCGCGAGGCGCGAGATCGGCACGCAGACATCCGTCACATAGCCCTTGGCGCCCGGCCGGAGCGCTTGCTGAGCGTAATAGACGCTGTGGCGCGCGGCCCAGAGGCGGCTCCGCTCCTCAGGATCGGCGGTCCAGCGAAAGCCTTCACCGCCATTGGCTTCGGAAAGCGCGCCGACCGCCGCCGCTTGCTCCTCAACGCTTGGGGGCGTGCCGTGGAACTCGAGGAAAAGCGTCGGCTGTTCGGGCATCTGATAGCCCGAATAGGCGTTGAAGCCGCGGATCGTCGGTGCGTCCAGCAGCTCGATCCGGGCGATGGGGACGCCGCATTGGATCGTCTCGATCACCGTGCGCACGGCCTCTTCGATGCTGCGAAAGGCGCAGGTCGCTGCCGTCACCGCCTCGGGGATGCCATGAAGCCTGAGCGTGAGTTCGGTGATGATGCCGAGCGTGCCCTCGGAGCCGACCACGAGGCGTGTGAGGTCGTAGCCCGCGCTCGATTTCCGCGCCCGCGTGCCGGTGCGCACGATCCGGCCGTCGGCCAGCACCACTTCGAGCGCCAGCACCGCCTCGCGCATCGTGCCGTAACGCACAGCGCAGGTGCCCGAGGCGCGCGTTGCGGCCATGCCGCCGAGGGTCGCGTCCGCGCCGGGATCGACGGGGAAGAAGAGCCCGGTCGCGCGCAGCTCCTCATTCAGGCGTTTGCGCCGGATGCCGGGCTGGATGACGACGTCCATATCCTCGGCATGGACGGCTAGGACGCGGTCCATGCGCCCGAGATCGAGGCTGATGCCGCCCCTCACCGGGATCACATGGCCCTCTAGCGAGGTGCCCGAGCCCCAGGGCACGATCGGGCAGTCATGCGCATGGGCGATGCGCGCGATCTCGGCCACTTCCGCCGTCGTCTCGGGCCAAAGCACCGCATCGGGCAGGCGCGGCGTGTGATGCGCCTCGTCGCGCCCATGCTCGGCGCGGATGGCCTCGGCCGTCGAGAGCCGGTCGCCGAACCTTGCGCTCAGCTCGGCGATGGCCCCCGCGATGCCCGCCCCGTGACCGGTTTGCCGTGCTGCCTCGATGCTCATGGGGGCCGCCCTCCCTTGCGCTCGACCTACCCTCAAGCGATAGGCTCTCCCCCGCGGAGGGACAAGCATGCAGGAACACGACGCCGCCCCGATCCGGACGAAGACGCAGACCGTCGAGAGCGCGTGGATCGACTATAACGGCCATATGAACGTCGCCTATTACACGCTCGCTTTCGACCGGGCGTTGGACGACGTGTACGAGTTGATGGATATCGGGCCCTCGGCCGTGAAGAGCCGGGGGCAGGGGCCGATGGCGCTGCAGACGCAGATCCATTATCTGGCCGAGCTTTTGGAGGGGGAGGCGTTCTTTTGCGATGCGCTCCTCCTCGACTGCGATCACAAGCGCTGCCATGCGATGCTGACGATGATCGCGGCGGAGGACGGGCGGATCGCTGCGACCTATGAGACGCTGTCGATCAATGTCGATCTTTCTGCCCGCCGTTCTGCCGCCTATCCCGAGGCGGTGGGAGCGGCGCTCGTACGGCTGCGGGACGCGCAGTCCGGCCTCGCGCGTCCGGCGCAAATGGGTCGTCAGATCGGCATCCGTCGCTGAACCCCCGGCCAATTCGCGTGAAGAGCGGCGTTCTGCGGTCACAGGGCTGAGAGCGTTGCTGTCTGCGCCGCTACTCCTCTTTCGGTAACGTGTTGTGATCGCTAGGCTCGATCGACCTAGAACGCGCCGCGCGAGGGCGGTTGCGGGGCATAGGACGTAGGGTATGGCCGGCAAAGCCTGGGGCAGGCGGCGGTCTGAGGAGGAGCGAGGGGCACGGTCCGAGCTTCTTAGTACTGTGCGCTCTGCCGGGTCGGAGACGCGGCGCAGGCTTGCGACCCTTGCCAAGGCCATCGGCCGGCGGCTCGGCTCGGGCGGACGGAAGGAGGGGCTCGGCCTCCGCGCTCAAGCGCCGCTCTGGTCCATCGCGCTCCTGCTCGGCGTGGTGATCGGCTACGCGAGAAACCGTTTTCGCAGCGCTATCCCGTTCTTGCAGACGATCTTCTACGGCGCCTCAGACGAGGTCATCCATTCCTATGCGGCCGGTCTACCGTGGTATCTGGTGCTGCCGGTGCCGATCATCGGCGGGCTTGTCGTGGGCATCATCCTCGACCGGTTCACGCCCGACGGGAAGGCGCGCGGGGTCTCGGATGTGATCCGCGCGGCGGCTGTACGGGGTGGCAGGGTCGAGCGGGGACCGGGGCTCGCTTCGGCCGCGGCGGCGCTCGTCACGCTCTCGACCGGGGGGTCGACCGGGCGCGAGGGGCCGGCCGTGCATATCGGCGCGGTCATCGCCTCGTGGATCTCCGAAAGACTGCGGCTGAAGGAGCTGACCGCGCGCGACGTGCTCGGCTGTGCGGCGGCGGCAGCCGTCTCGGCCAGTTTCAACGCGCCGCTCGCCGGTGCGCTTTTCGCGCTCGAAGTCGTGCTGCGGCACTTCGCCCTCCATGCCTTCGGCCCCATCGTGCTGGCCTCGGTCGTGGCGGCGGTGGTGAGCCGTCTGCATCTCGGCAACGTCACCGAGTACACGCTGCCGGTGAACACCATCGGCTTCTACAGCGAGCTGCCGGCCTTCATGCTGCTCGGGATCCTATCGGGTCTGGTCGCCGTGACGATGATGCGCACGATTTTCCTGGCTGAGCGGATCGGCGATCGGGTGCAGCAGACGCTCGCGATGCCCAACTGGCTGAGGCCGGCGGCGGCGGGGGTGGTGCTGGGGCTCTTGGCACTCGCCTTCCCGCATATCATCGGCGTCGGCTACGAGACGACGACGAAAGCGCTGACCTCGCAGATCCCGTTCTGGATCGCGGTGGCGTTCGCGGTGGTGAAGGTCGTCGCTGTCTCTGCCACCTTTGCCGGGCGCATGGGGGGCGGTGTGTTCTCCCCCGCCCTTATGCTGGGCGCGCTGACGGGCACGGCCTTCGGCTCCGTCGCGATTTCGATTTTCCCGGCGGTGCAGGGCAGCCAGGGGCTCTACGCGCTTGCCGGGATGGGGGGTGTCGCGGCGGCGGTGCTGGGGGCACCCATATCCTCGACACTCATCATCATCGAGCTTACGGGCGACTGGCAGGCGGGGATGGCCGTGATGGTCTCGATCGCACTCGCCTCGGTCGTCGCGGACCGGCTGGTCGCGCGCTCCTTCTTCATCACGCAGCTTGAGCAACAGGGGCTGCATCTCGCCGATGGGCCGCAGGGATATCTGCGCCGAACCGTTACCGTGGGCGACGTGATGCGGCCGAGGGGGGCAGATGATGGCGCGCCCGACAGTGGTTGCTGGGAGCTTCAGGAACAGGGCTTCTGGCTGAGCCGCAAGGACACGCTGGAAGAGGCGCTGCCGCTCCTCCGCCGTGCTGGCCGACCTTATGTGCCCGTCATGGCGCCGCCCACGGCCAAGGGTGAGGAGCCGGAGCTTCTCGGCGCGCTGTTCCACACCGATGCCCTTCAGGCCTACAGCCGCCGGCTGGAGGAGGAGCTGCGCGAAGAGCATTCCTGAGCTGCCTTCGCGAACGAGCAGGCATCGGCCTTGAAGCGATGCCCGACCCGGACGGAATGAAGCCAATCGTGTCATGCTCGGGCTTGACCCGGGCATCCACGGCCAGTGGCGCTGGATTGCCGGGTCGAGCCCGGCAATGACGAAAGGAGAAGCCCTTGTCAGCCTATTGATCCGGGTATCCATGGCGAACGGCGCTGGATTGCTGGGTCGAGCCCGGCAATGACGGAAGGCGATCTCTCAATCAGAACCTAGGCCCCGGCGTGACGACGGTGAGGGCTTGGGCACCGCGCCTCGGATGTGCCGTTCAGAGCAGCTCGACCGCGGCCTTGTCCGAATAGAAGGCGAGGAAGCCCGAGATCGCAGCGACCGCCTCATGCGGGCTCTCGTAAGACCAAGCCGCGTCGCGGATCAGCCCAGACTTGCCCGCGATGTGGAAGTAACGCGCCTGGCCCTTGTGCGGGCAGGTCGAGGTCTTGTTCGACGCTTCGAGGAAGTTCATCCCGATATCGCCGCGCGGGATGTAGAAGACCGGGTCGTAGCCGTCCTCCTCCAACACCAGCGCCGCTGTGCTCTCGGCGATGACGGCGCCACCTGCGCGCACGACAACGGTCCCCTCGGCAGGCGTGACTCTAATCTCGGGCATTCAACTCCTCCCCTTGTGGTCGCATCGTCGGCGCGGTCCATTGTTACGTATCAGTCATGCCTGGGCTCGGCACTTGGTTCCAGGCCCGCGACCGGCGGATTGCGGTGCCTGGCCCGGCTGCGACGTCGTTGTCATGCGGGTTGCGGATCGACCATCGCTATCGCCGGCGCGCTGATCGTTTCGATGACGGTTCAGCCCAACGGCGCGCAAGCAGTGGTGAGCCAGGCGCGCTCCTGCTCGTTCAACGCCGGCCCGATCTCCGCCAGGACCCATGCGTGATAGGCATCGAGCCAGGCCCGCTCCGCCGTGTCCAGCAGCGCCACCTCGATCAGGCGCCGGTCGATGGGGGCGAGCGTCAGCGTCTCGAAGCCGTGCATCTCCCGAATGCCGCCTTCCGGCACCGAGGGCGGCGTCACGATCACCAGGTTCTCGATCCGAATGCCCCACGCCCCCTCGCGGTAGCATCCAGGCTCATTCGACAGGATCATCCCGGCCTCGAGCGGCACGCTCCCGCCCCGTCGCGAGAGGCTGGCCGGACCTTCATGCACGTTGAGATAGGCCCCGACGCCATGGCCCGTGCCGTGGTCGTAGTCGAGGCCGGCCCGCCACAGCGCCGCGCGGGCCAGCGGGTCGAGATCCCGGCCCGTCAGCCCCGCGGGCCAACGTGCCCGGCTGATCGCGATCATGCCCTTCAGCACCAGCGTGAAGGCCCGCCGCGCCTCAGCACGTGCACCGCCATCGGCGCCTGGCCCGGTGGCGAGCGTGCGGGTGATGTCCGTCGTGCCGTCCTGATACTGCCCGCCGCTGTCGATCAGCAGCAGCTCCCCCGGAACGATGGCCCGGTTGGTCGTCTCGTTCACCCGGTAATGTACGATCGCCCCATTCGGGCCCGAGCCGCAGATGGTGTCGAAGGAAATGTCGAGGAGCGCGCGCGTCTCGTTCCGAAAGCCTTCGAGCCGCCGCGCCACGCCGATCTCGTCCAGCACCTCGCCCGCAGCCAGCGCGCCATCGAGCCAGGCGAGGAAGCGGCAGAAGGCGGCGCCATCGCGTTTGTGCGCCGTGCGCATCCCGTCGAGCTCCGCCGCGTTCTTTCGCGCCTTCGGACCGATGCAGGGATCGCGGCCCCAGTCGACGGTCGCCCCGCCTTCCTCGAGCGCGCTGATCAGCGCCAGGGGGCAGGACCCTCGATCCGCCCGCACCCGAACCGCGCCAAGCGATCCCAGCGCCGGCAACAGCGCCTCGACGGGCGCAACTGCAACCTCGTTGCCGAGATGCGCAGCGACGGCACCGTCGATCTTCTCCGGTGCCGTGAAGAGGTCGACCCGGCCATCCGCGCGCAGGATCGCGAAGCCATGGGCCACTGGGCTTCGCGCGAGATCGCTGCCCCGGATGTTGAGGAGCCAGGCGATGCTGTCCGGCAGGCTGATGACCGCCGCCTCCAACCCTTCATCGTTCAGGGCCTGGGCCAGCCGCGCTCGCTTCTCCGAGGCAGGCTCGCCCGCGATCTCCGAGGGTTGGACGCTGATCGCGCCGGCCGGCTGGGGCGGGCGACCCTCCCAGACTGCGTCGATGGGATTAGCCGCAAGCGCGGTCAGAGGCCGACCCAAAGCTTTCTCGAACCGCGCGATCTCGGCACTGCCATGAAGCCATGGGTCATAGGCCAGCACGTCGTCCTCGCCCAAGACATCCACGATCCAAGAACCAGGATCGGTCTCATGGCTCGCGAGGACCTCGAAGGCTGCGCCATCGACCTGATCCGCGGCCTGCAGCGTATACCGCCCGTCGACGAACAACGCGGCCCGCGCGGGTGCAACAACCGCGAACCCGGCCGACCCGGTAAAGCCCGTGAGCCAAGCCAACCGCTCATCCGCAGGCGCCACTGTCTCACCCATATGCGCGTCGCCGCGCGGCACGAGCATCGCCTGCGCCCCCTGCGCCGCGAGGGCTGCGCGCAACGCGGTCAGGCGGGACGCGCTCTCCCGGCTGTCGGCCATGATCTCGAAGGATTGAAACATCGCTGCACGCTCGCGGCTTGCCGTGGTTTTCCCATGCTTCGGGCGAGGTCATAGTGGCTCGCAAGTGGCAAAACCGCATCACATTGTGACCCTGCGACAACGCCCCTTGCGCAGCAACACTCTGTTTACCTAATTCCGCGACAGCTGACGCCACCACGTCGGCTACCATGTCAGTTCCAGCTTCGAGATGTCCGATGGCCCGCATCGCTATCGCCACTGCTGTGTTTTTCGCGATCGCCGCCGGCACGGACCCGGTCGGCGGGACAACCGATCCTGCCTTCGGCTTCTGGCAGACCGCGAATGGCGGCGCGATCATCGAGATCGCGGCCTGCGAAGAGGGCGCGTGTGGCCAGATGGTCTGGATGAGCCGGCCGAACGAGGATGACGGCAGCCCCCGGCGCGATGCCGAAGGTCGCCCGCTTTGCGGGCTCACGCTCGTCAGCGGCCTAAAACGCGCCGGGGCGGGTGTGTGGCAGGAGGGCGAGATCGTCGATCCGCGGAGCGGTCAGCGCTACAGCGCCGAGATCGCGGTGCTGGATGAGGCCCACCTCGAAGTTCGCGGTTATCTGCTGACCTCGCTTTTCGGCTCCTCGCAGGTCTGGACCCGCGCTGGCGACGATCGCGGCGGCTGCTGATCCAAAGCCTTGGGCGCGGGCCCACAAGAACACACCATCGGCTGCGCGGTGAGAGGCGCATGACCAGCAACCGCAGCCGCATCGTTGCACGCGTTCCGCAGCATCGAATCCAAGGGCGTTGCGTCTTTCACCCCAGCAGCGTTCGCTGATCCTTAGGGTTTCGATGCCTACAATTTCGTGGGTGGGCGCGGAGCGCTGCTCCAAACTCCGTCAGCGCGCTCACGCGTCATCCGTCCTCGGCGCCCGCACTCCCTGCGCTAAGCTGTGTGCCGCTGCTACCGGGATGGAGCAGCCATCCGGCCGCATATTGGTCGAGCTCCGCCGGTGAAAACCCCACAAGCAGCGTCATCCGGCGCCCTGTGGCATCCTGCAGATAGAGCCTGCGGGCAAGCCGGCCGCGCCGGAAGCCGACCGCTATCGCGTCCCCCGCGAAAACAGTCCTCGGCTCGCCCGCAAGTACCAGACGCGCGCGTCTGTCCTCAGGAAAATCGACGAGGGCGAAAGGGCCGTCCGTGCCGCGCAGCACAAGCGCTCCGTCCGAGGTCTCCTCCGCCACGAAGAGACCGTCTATGCCGAGCGCCGGCGCCTTCAGCCGCGCAGAAGTACCCCGCGCATAGGCCGTGCCCTCACGCGGGAGCAGGACCATGTCGTCGACCGCGCCCAGCTGACAGGCGCAACCGGTGACGCCCCGGCGCGCCAGATCGGCGAGACAGGTGCCGAACGCATCGCGCACTGCCTCGGCACGGCTCGACAATCCAGCCTGCGACAATCCGACGCCGGGGCAACTCGCAGCCGGCGACCCGTAAGTGATCGCCCGCGGGAAACTGCGGCCCCGAAACGCCGCGCCAAGCGGGCTTTGCGCCAGAATCGGCACTTCCGCAGCCCTTAAACGCGTGCCACCGTCCCGCCTGCTTAGCCGAGATGCATCAAGTTTTTCCGCCAGTCGGACGGCGTTGGTAACTTCTCGTTCATCTTTCGCCGCGATCCTCAGTCCCTGCTGGGTAGCAACCACGAGATCGAGTGCCGTTTGATCACTAATTTTTGCTACCCGAGGTTGCGCGCATCCCACCAATGCGACGCAGAGTAGTGCGAGAATGGCTCCAAGATGCCTTGTGCAACGAAGGGTCATACTGTTGACATGCAACCGCAAGCGTTCGCGTCCCATCTCGACCCAGTTTGCATTGTTCGGTCCTGGCAGTGAAAACGTCAGAAAGACGGGGTAGCGATATGACTGCTGCGAATAGCCCAGACAGTCTTGGAGGGCGCCGCTTGGCGGAAGAAAACGTCTCATCAGGTTCGATCGTAACAGGGCACGTAAAGTGGTACGACGCGGTCAAGGGATACGGCTTCGTCGTGCCCGATGACGGCGGTAGCGATGTTATGGTCCATGCATCCTGCGTCCGTAACTTCGGCGTCACCGCTCTGGCAGAGGGCGCGCGCGTCAAGGTTGTCACTACGATGGGGGCGCGAGGCCTTCATGCGCAAGAGCTACTCGAGATCGACAGCTCGACCGCAAGTGCCCAGCCCATGCCGCAGCCGCCCCCGATGATGGGCGCGCCAAGGCCGACGGACTTCCTCAGCCCAGATGCCGATCTCGGTCCGCTCGTGCCCGCCCGGGTCAAATGGTTCGACAAGCAGAAGGGCTTCGGCTTCGTCAACGTCTTCGGCAATCCGGACGATGTCTTCGTCCATATGGAGATCGTGCGCCGCTGCGGCTTCCCGGATCTCTCCAGCGGCGAAGGCATGGCCGTGCGCACCTTCCGGGGCCCACGCGGCCTCATGGTGGCCGAGCTCCGTCTTTGGGAGACGGCGGTGCAGGACAACAACGAGGTCCAAGTGGCGAGCGGCGGTCTCGGAGACGTCTGAGCGTGAACATGCAGGCGGCAGGGCGCGCTCTCCGCGCCGCCAGAGTCACAGGAAAGCAGGGTCACCGAGCGGATGGGCGAGCGGCAATCGCGCTCGCCGCCGTTGCCGTTGTCGCAGCGCTCCTATCCACTGCCACTACCGCGGCGCGGGCCGACGGTGCCGTGTGCAACGAGATCACCGTCGCGCTCGACGTGGCCGAAGGCTCGGTCAGCTATCGGGTCGAGGTTGCCGATGAGCCCGCGGAACATGCACGCGGCCTCATGTTCCGAACCGAGATGGCGGCGGATGCCGGCATGCTCTTCCTCTTCAGCCAGCCGCGCCAGGCCTCCTTTTGGATGCGCAACACCTTCATCCCGCTCGACATGATCTTCATCGATGAGGGAGGCACCGTGTTGAACGTGGCGGAGAACACCGTCCCGTTCTCTGAGGCGCCACAACGCTCCGACGGTCTCGCGGCAGCCGTCCTCGAGGTGAACGCCGGGCAAGCGGCCGCGCATGAGATTGGGCCGGGCACCCGCGTACGCCATCCCTTCTTTCGTGACAGCAACTGCAGCGGCTAGTTGCGGCCCCGGACCTCGTCGCATGAGCGGTCCCGCCAGGTTTTCAGGGGTTCAAGCAGTGAACTCGGGTTGAGCTCGAAACCGCCACCGCCGCCAAAATCGATCCTCACGGCCTTCCTGCGGCAGATGGGCGTGACAGCCGCGCTCTCCTGGACTATCGGAACGTCGTGACGCCCGCGGGCGCCGATCGGAGCGTAGCGCAGCCTGGTAGCGCGTCGGTTTTGGGTACCGAAGGTCGCGAGTTCGAATCTCGCCGCTCCGACCAACCAATCTTCCGAAAAGAGAACCTTAGACGGGTTTGCCTACAGCCACGGGCGCAGCCCCAGGAACTGGTACGGCCGGCCGAGCACCCCCGGGCGCGCTGGCCTTCACCGTGCCTGTGCCTGGATCCGGCCGCGCGCCGGGCCCGCTCGCCGGTGCCCCACGCTCACGATAGGGGGTTCGGCTAAAGTGCGCCCGATAGCATTTCGAGAAATGCGAGGGCGACGTGAACCCGCAGGCGAGCGCTACGTTGATGACGCTCATATTCGTCTGCAGCAGCAGCGAGCGCGCCTTCTCCAGCCGCAGCTCCATATAGTACCGCTTGGGCGAGCGGTTCAGATAGCGCCGGAAGAGCCGCTCCAACTGCCGTGTCGACATGCCCACGCCGCGCGCCAGCTCCGCGGGGCTAATCGGCTCCTCGGTCGAGCGCTCCATGGTCTGGATGATCTGGATAAGCTTCGGGTGCCGCACGCCGATCCGCGCCGGCACCGACAGCCTCTGCTCGTCCTGCTCCCCCCGAACCGGCAGATGAAGGAGCGTATCGGCCACGGTGGCCGACATATCCTCCCCATGATGGAGCCCGATCAGATGCAGCATCATATCGGTCGCTGCCGTCCCGCCAGCACAGGTGAAGACCCCGTCCGACACGACATAAAGCAGGTTCTCGGCCTCGACTTCGGGAAAATCCTCGGCAAAGGCGGCGAGGTTCTCCCAATGGATCGTGCAGCGCTTGCCCTCCAACAGCCCGGCCTTGGCCAGCACGTAGGAGCCCGTGCAGAGCGCGCCGAGCTTCACGCCCCGCCGCGCCTCGCGCCTCAGCCAAGTCAGCACCGGGCGCGAGGCCGCGCGCTCGAGCCCGAAACCCGCGCAGACGATTATGCTCGCACCGCGCTGCACCTCGGTCAGACCACCATCCACCATGAGGCGCGTGCCGTTCGAGCACTCCACCGGCTCGCTATCCTCGGAAACCAGTCGCCAGGAGTAGAGCGGCTCGCGCGCCACGCGGTTTGCGATTCGCAGCGGCTCGATCGCTGTCGAGAACGCGATCATCGAAAAGCTCGGCGATAGCAGGAACACGAACTCCCGCGTGTCGCTGCGTTCGGCCATCCCGGTGCTGGCGCCCATGATTTGGGGCATCTGGCGTCTCCGAAGAAATTGCGCCGGTGTCGCGCCCGAGATCGCACGCGAGACCGGTGACCTGAAAGCCTGAACCTCCGCCAAAGACGCGTCAAGACGCCGCTTAGCCCCTTTCACGGGTCTTTCAAGTCAGACTGGCCCGCGCTATGAGACACGCCGCGATTTTCGGAGGATGGCGCGATGACCAAGCAGTGGAACACGAACAGCTGGCGCAACCACACTGGCCTGCAGATGCCCGCCTATACCGACGAGGCGGCGCTCAAGGGCGCGCTCGACCGGCTGTCGCAGTTTCCACCGCTCGTTTTTGCGGGCGAGGCCAGGAGGCTAACCGACCGGCTGGCGGAGGTGGCCGAGGGCCGCGCCTTCCTGCTTCAGGGCGGGGACTGCGCTGAGTCCTTCGGCGATTTCACCGCGAATAATATCCGCGACACCTTCCGCGTGATGCTGCAGATGGCGGTGGTTCTGACCTTCGCCGTGCGCATGCCGGTGGTGAAGGTCGGCCGCATCGCCGGGCAGTTCGCGAAGCCCCGTTCCGCGGATATGGAAACCGTGGATGGCGTGGAACTGCCGTCCTACCGCGGCGATATCATCAACGGCTTCGACTTCACGGCCGAGTCGCGGATCCCGGACCCGGAACGGATGATCACGGCCTATATGCAGTCGGCCGGGACGCTGAACCTTCTCCGTGCCTTTGCGACAGGGGGCTACGCGGATCTCCATCGGGTCCACAACTGGAACCTGGAATTCGTGGCCGACGATGTGCTGACCAAGGAGTACGGAAAGCTCGCCGAGCGGATCTCGGACGCCGTTAGCTTCATGGACGCCTGCGGGGTGAACCCGGCGACGGCGGAGACGCTGCGCCAGGTCGAGTACTACACCTCGCACGAAGCGCTGCTGCTGCCCTATGAGGAAGCGCTCGCCCGGGTCGACTCGACCACTGGGCAGACAGTGGCGGGGTCGGGCCACATGATCTGGATCGGCGACCGCACGCGTCAGCCGGACGGCGCACATGTGGAGTTCTGCCGCGGCGTCCTCAACCCGATCGGCCTCAAATGCGGGCCGAGCCTCGATCCCGAGGAGCTGGTTCGGCTGACCGACATCCTCAACCCGCAGAATGTGCCGGGCCGGCTCACGCTGATCTGCCGCACGGGCGCCGGGAAGGTTGGAGATCATCTGCGATGCGGCCGGTAGATTCATGTTATCGAGAACAGAGTCACTCTTGGGTTTAATGAAAATAGTCATGGCAATGCAAGAGGCTGCAAAAATCACCGCCACCCAACGGGTCACTTTGGCAAGAAAA